>JAHFOV010000088.1 GCA_023261505.1 Planctomycetota bacterium | reverse complement strand
AAAACCGGATTATTGTGTAGGAAAGGATACCGAGCAGGCCATAACCTCTGGTCTATACTGGGGGATTGTTGGGATAGTCGAGAGATTGATAAAAGGAGTAAAAAGGGAATTGGGAGGTGACCCCAGGGTCATTGCTACAGGTGGCGATGCTAGACTTTTTGCCGATGATATTGGACTCTTTCAGGAAGTAATTCCCCACCTTACCCTTGAAGGTATGGCAGTAGCCTATATAGATAGTAAAGATTTAAGTCAGTAATCAGTTGTCAGGTTTCAGCTATCAGCATTCTGAATTCTGACTACTGACTTCTGACTACTGAAAATCATTACCCCCTTCCCTTTGTGGAGTTAATGCTTTTCTTTACCTTCTCGACAAGTTCCTTATAGCGGCTGTCTTTCCTCAGGTTATCCAAATCCCCGTCCCTTTGCATATGCTCAAGGTCTTTATAACCCAGTGTTACTGCCCTCTGCAAGGCCTTGAAGGCGTCGTCCACGTTATTCAGCAATGCATAGCTACAGGCTAAATTGTAATGGGCTACAGGGTCTTCTGGCTTGAGCTTAACTAATCTCTGGTCTAGCTTCAGACCCTTTTCGTATCTTCCAGAGGCCGTACAAAGATTACCCAGGTACATCAAACAATCTACATAGTTGGGGTTATTCTCCAGTATGCCTTCGAGAAACCAGATGGTAAAATCTATGCCGCTGCTATTAAATTCTCTAGCTTTCACCCGAAAGTTATAGTGTGGAAGTCCCACCGGAGGTAACTGAAGAATTCCAATTTCTTTTTCCATAAGCCCTCTTTCTTTTATCACCACTAATAGCTTAAACTGAGCCATATGTCAAGGTACAGGTGAAACTGTCCCCTCCTCAAAAACCTTAACTTCAGTTTATGCCTGGGAAAGATGGAGAAACTGCCATTCAATATTTTCCCCTTGACATTTGCTCAGGTCAACCTATAATCCCAAAGGAGACTGGCATGAAGAATGGCACGAAGAAACCGTATTACTGAGAACAAAAAGAAAGAGAATTAGAAATTTTTTTTTGACTTTATGTATCTATATATGGTATTATTTTGCAGTATACCTACAATAAGTAATATAGGGTGGGATGGTGAACTATGCATCCAGTTGATTTTTTTATGGGTTTGATGTCCACGGATATAGGAATTGATTTGGGTACGGCTAACACCTTGGTTTGTCTGCCGGGCCGGGGGGTGGTGCTTTCTGAACCAACGGTGGTGGCAGTAAGACCAGGTACTAGCAAGGTACTCCTGGACGGCAAGGCGGTGGGTAACACAGCAAAGGCTATGTTGGAGAAAGCACCTGATAGTATCACGGTGATAAGGCCACTAAAACACGGGGTTATTGCCGATTTTGATATTACCGAGGCATTACTCAGGTACTTCATCCAGAAGGTACACAAGAGAAAATGGGGACTGAGGCCCAGATTAGTCATTGCCATCCCGGCGGGGATTACAGCCGTAGAGCGAAGGGCAGTGGTCAACTCCTCAGAGAGGGCGGGGGCCAGAGAGGTTTATCTAGTATCAGAGCCTAAGGCCGCTGCTATAGGTATTGGTCTGCCCATCAGTGAGCCTATGGCCCATATGATTGTAGATATTGGCGGAGGTACCACAGAAGTAGCCGTAATTTCCCTGGGAGACATTTTTACGCACGTTAGCCTCAGGGTAGCCGGAGATGAAATGGACGAGGCTATAGTCCAGTATGTCAGAAATAACTATAACCTGGACATTGGCTACAGAACGGCCGAGAATATCAAGATTGAAATAGGGTCAGCTTATCCCCTGGAAGAAGAACTCACTATGGAAGTTAGAGGGAGAGATACCATCTCTGGGCTGCCCAGGTTCACAGTGATAAGTTCCGAAGAGGTCAGGGAGGCATTAAAAGGGCCTGTGGATCACATTGCCAATGCAGTGAAAACTGTACTTGAGAGGACATTGCCAGAGCTCGCCTCTGATCTTTTGGAGTATGGCATGGTAATGGTTGGTGGTGGCTCTCTTTTGAAAGGGTTGGATAAACTTTTGGCTGAGGAGACAGGTATGACTGTCAGGATAGCCGAAGACCCCCTCACAGCAGTAGCCAGGGGTACAGGGGTACTACTGGAAAATCTGGATATCTACAAAGACGTATTACAAGATGAAGAGTTGGAGGTCTAAAAGTCGTAAGTCTTCCAGGAAGTTCCTCCTGGTCCTCATTCCTTTGATAATCGCTCTTGCTCTCCTAAGCCTGCCTATAGCCTTTTCAGACAAAATAAAGCTTATGGCTGGTACTCCCTTCCAACCTGTACAGAAGGCCTTTTTGAAGGCGGGGCAAGAAGTCAAGAGAGCCTTCTTATGGCTGCCAGCGTCGTGGGCTGCCTCCAATAGGGTAAAAGAGTTGGAAGGGGAGGTGGAAAGACTGCAAAATCGGCTGGTCAACCTGGAGGCCACTATGTACGGCCTCCGGACCGAGCTTGCCTCGGTTACAGAGTACTACAAAGAAGCAAAGGTGGCGCAAAAGCCTTTACTGGCACACGTGATAGGTTACGATACCTCTGACTTCCGGAAGACCTTTCTAATAGATGCAGGCTCAAAACACGGCGTTGCAAAAGACAGCATAGTGCTTGCCAGGGAGGTCCTGGTGGGGAGGGTCTCAGCAGTGGGCCCATACTCTAGCAGGGTTATCCTTATCACAGACCCGGCCTCAAGGGTTCCAGCCAGGATATTGGAGACTAGCGATTTGGGGGTGGTAGAGGGCACCTCGGGTGGATTGTGCCGCCTAAAATACCTACCAAATTTTCCTACTTCTGATGGAAGGGATCTCAAGGGGTTCAAGGTAGTCTCTGCACCTGTAGGGGGTATGTATCCAGATTCGCTTTACATCGCCACTGTAGCAGAGGATGAGGAAGAAGGAGGAAGACCTTACAAAACCCTGAAGCTCAAACCTGGGGTAGACCTTGCTAAGGTGGATACTGTACTAATTCTGAACCCTCCTAGTACCCCTGATGTTGGAGATTCTCCAAACATGCTCAGCAGCAAAGGGAGTGGGCGGGCAGGCAGGTGAAGCTGTGCTCTGGGTAATCCTGGTAGTCACTGCACTTTTTATAGCCTTACTAGAGACTACCACTTTTCCTTATAATTTAGGAGGTAACCTCCTCGGGATAAGACCAGACCTATTTCTCCTCTCAACGGTCTTCTGCGCACTACGCATGGAACTGCTTCAGGCAAGCCTTGTTGGCCTTGTCATGGGTCTTTTAAAGGATTTGTTCTCTCAGGACCGCATTGGTTTACAAACCTCTTTCTTAACCGGGATAGCTATTATCCTCGGACTCCTAAAAAACAAACTATATAAAGACCACATCCTGGATCAGTTGTTGATAGTTTTTATTACCTCCATGCTGCACAGAGGAATATGTGCGATAATTATTGTGATTACCTATCAGTCCGCTAGCACTGCTTCCATCCTTTGGAAGGTCTTCATGGGAAGCCTTTTAACCCTTGCTGTAGCGCCTGGACCGTACTTACTCCTCAACAAATTTCTGCCTCCGGTGAGGTGGAAAGATGTATCCTAATAGGCTTAAGATACTCTTCGTATTAATTGCGGTATTTCATCTTGCACTGGTTGGAAGGCTGGCTCAACTGCAACTTATAGAGGGTGGAAAATACAGCGGCTTGTCCAAAAAACGCCTTGTAAAAGAGCACACCTTGACGGCACGCAGGGGAAGCATTTACGACCGAAATGGCAGGCCCCTAGCCTTAGAGGAGACAGCCTTTGACATAGAGGTGCTGTATAAGAACTTCTTTTACAGCTGCTACGCCTCCAGGAATGAACTTCCTGAGCCTCTTTATCAAAGCAGAGCTCATAAAAAAGCCTACAGTGGGCGAAGCGAATCCGAAGGAAAAGAAATAACCTGTCAGGAATGCCACCTTAACGATGGCCTGTGGGTGGAAAGGGTAGCAAGGCTTTTGGACACCGAGCCTTCAGAACTCCTTAAAAAGGCCGAAGAAGTAGTAAAAAGGGTAGAATCTATCAAAAAAAGCGTCCAGGAAGGTCGCAAAAAAACGGTGCGCGTCCAGGAAGAAATGGCCTATCACCCAATAGTAAAAAATATTCCCATTGAAAAGGCTGTGGAACTTGAAGCCAGGCTAGAACAATACCCAGGTGTATCTCTGGCTGCAAGGCCCAGGAGATATTATCCCAATGGAGATTGGGCCTGTCACATCCTTGGGTACTTGGGTAATCTCTCAAAAGAAGAATGGCAGAAAATCAAGACCCTCCGCACGGAGTCATCGGATAGTAAACTTGCCCTTTACTACAATACCCTCTCCCAGGATACTCTGGTAGGGATGGCTGGAGTAGAGGCACAATATGATGAAAAACTCCAGGGAAGACCGGGTAAGAGGATAGGAGAGATTGTCTTAAAGACCCTGAAGGTGGACAAGATTTTCTTTGATATGCCCCCACAAGCAGGCCAAGACCTTTTCTTAACCCTGGACTCGGACTTGCAGAGACTGGCAGAATCGGCCCTGCGTGAACTTGGAGATAGAAATGGTTCAATAGTTGTAATGGAGGTAAACACGGGGGAAGTCCTGGCCATGGCTAGCTATCCGGGGTTCAACCCCAATACATTCAATCAAGACTTCATCCGCCTGGTGAATGACCCACGTAAGCCCTTATTAAATCGTCCACTTCAAGCCTCCTTGCCCCCAGGCTCTACCTTCAAACCCGTAACTGCCCTGGCTGCCCTGGCAGGCGAAGATATTAACACCTCTACCCAATTTTACTGTGGTGGAAAACTTGCAATAGGAGATAGAACCTGGCGCTGTACCTCTACACACTATCGCATAGGACTTGAGGAGGCCCTGGAGCACTCCTGCAACGTATACTTTTATGAAGTGGCAAAAAGATTAGGTGATAGAAGCCTGGAGAGTGAGGCGAGGGCCTTTGGCCTGGGAGAAAAGACAGGTATTGACCTCCCGGTTGAAAGTTCTGGTCTTGTGCCGTTGACAAGGTCCCTTGGAGATAGGCTGAACTTTGCTATAGGACAGGGAGAAATCCTGGTAACTCCGCTGCAGATGACCCGAATGATGGCTGCTATTGCTAATGGTGGAAAACTGGTTAGACCCCACTTGTTAAAAAAAGTGATTTCTTTAGAAGAAGAGCAACAGTGGGAATCCTTAGACGTGTTACAAAAAGAACGCTCCGTATCTATTCTCCCTGAGCACCTCAACGCGCTCCACAATGCCCTGAGAAAGGTGGTAGTCAGTGGAACTGCCAAAGGCAAGGGGCTAGATGTCCTGGAAGTAGCGGGAAAGACAGGAACCTCCCAGACCGGTTTAAAAGGTGTTAACCATGCCTGGTTCATTGGTTATATGCCCTACAATAATCCCCGCTACTGTGTTTGTGTAGTGGTGGAAGATACTGCTGGGCATGGCGGGGATGTAGCAGCCCCCATAGCCCAGCAACTGGCCCAATACCTCATCAACAAGGATGCTGTCCAGCTTACTGCCAGAAGGGATGCCACGGTAGAGGAGTAAAATGAATAGTCCTATCAGGGGGAAAGAGGGTCGTGCTCAGTAAAAGACTAATCAGAGGATTTGATTGGCTAGTGTTCATTTCTATCTGTGGTCTCTTTACCATTGGCTTCTTTTTTATATGGAGCGCCGCCTCTCAGGGACACGCCTTCAAACAACTTATCTGGATGGGGCTGGGGCTAGGGGTATTCTTCGGGCTACTTTTTCTTAACTATCTCACTATTGTAAGACATGCCTACATCTATTACCTACTGGGGATAATATCCCTTGCAGCAGTACTCTTCCTGGGTGCTTCTATTAGGGGTTCAAGAAGGTGGTTTGACCTTGGTCCTATCAACTTCCAGCCTTCAGAATTCATAAAAATCATCCTGGTTCTGGCCCTGGCAAGATATTTGATGTACAAAAACAGTTACAAGAAATTTCATGTGCTGGCAGTCTCCCTGGCATTCACAATTGTACCTCTTATACTTATTCTCATGGAACCAGATTTAGGTACGGGGATGACTTTGCTACCCATATTCTTTGCGATGGTATTTGTAACAGGGGCCAGGATAAAACACTTTCTCCTCCTCATACCCATAGCCCTGGCCTCTTTACCCTTAATGTGGTTTGTAATCCTTAAAGGGTATCAGAAGGACAGATTTTTAGGATTTATCTGGGCCAATACTGATCAAGACCTGGGGACCACCTATCACAGACTTCAAGCCCTTATAGCCGTCGGTTCCGGGGGGGTGCTTGGACAGGGATGGGGACAAGGTGTGCAGACACAATTGAGGGGTCTTCCCGAAGCCCATACCGACTTTATATTCGCTGCGATAGCAGAGGAGTGGGGATTCCTCCGCACCCTTTTGGTGATTCTGCTTTTTATGGCCTTTCTGGCAGGTACCCTGGGCATTGCCCGCAGAACACGTGATCCGGTGGGAAGGCTTATCCTCACTGGACTGGCCGCTATGTTTGCCTCCCAGGGGCTGATAAATATGTCAATGGTTCTGGGATTGGCCCCCATTACAGGCATTAACCTCCCCTTCGTAAGCTACGGAGGCTCTTCACTCCTATCTTCCTTCATAGCCCTCTCCCTCATCATCAACGTCGGGATGCGAAGCAAGGTGGTACTGTCCAAAGAAGATTTCTGTTGAGAAATGTAGCCGCAGGTCATGCCTTAGGTCCACCAAAAAGATAGGCGGATTCGCTTATTTCGGATTCGCCAATTTTTGTAGCGAACAGATTCGACTCGGCGAACTTTAGCCTGCGAAACGAAGGAAACGGCACCTATGAAATTCACGAAGATGCACGGCATCGGTAACGACTATATTTATGTAAACTGCCTTGAAGAGAAGGTAAGAAATCCTTCCAGGTTGGCCAGAGAGGTAAGCGATAGGCATTTTGGAATCGGTGGGGATGGGCTGATACTAATAACCCCTTCTAAAAAAGCGGATGTGGGGATGCGCATCTTCAATGCTGATGGGAGCGAGGCCCAGATGTGCGGAAACGGCATACGCTGTGTGGCCAAGTATGCCTACGAGCATGGGCTGGTGCCTAAGAAGGAGAAGATTAGGATAGAGACCAAAGCGGGGATAAAGACTGTCATTCTGGATGTTCAAGATTCAAAGGTCCAAAAAGTAAAGGTAACCATGGGTAGGCCAAAACTTTTGAGGAGGTCTATCCCTATGCTGGGGTGGCAGGGCCACTCCCGAAATACTAAGGTTATAGATGAGCCCTTGGAGGCAGAAGACAAA
>JAHFOV010000028.1 GCA_023261505.1 Planctomycetota bacterium | reverse complement strand
CCATCGGTAAAAATAATATCAAAAAGATTCCTGAAGCTCTCTCAGAACTCAGGCAGTATAGGCATCCTATCTTTAAGCGGATTGAATTGCATGTGCTGAGGATATTTCCGGATGCATGCCGAGAGAAAATTATTGAAGTTCTATCAGACAAAGAAGCTTTTGACGACGTGCACATCCACCATGAGTATTTTCTTCTTCTCCAGGCCCAATGCTTAATTTTGCCTGCTGGCTGTGAGGAAAAGATTTTAAGATGGGTTGAAGAAGGGCCAGACCTCGAAGAATATAAGAAAAGTGTAAAAGAAAAATGGGGCCTAGAACTAGCCTTAGAGGAGCTTGAGCGATATAAGAGAAGCTGGCAATTTGAACATCTCGCTCCAATAAAAGATTCTCTTTCAGAAGGATTGAGACGGAAATATGAGCTACTCGTCACTGAGTTTGGCGAGCCAATACATCCAGAATTTCTAGCTTGGAACGAAAGTTGGTGTGGGCCCACTAGTCCTTTGACAACAGAGGAGTTAACCCAAAAAACACCCGAAGAGGTCTTGAATTATCTTATCGAGTGGAGACCACCTAAAGATATGGTTGCCCCCTCCCCAGAAGGTCTAGGAAGAATATTAGCTGAAGTGGTTAAACAGAGACCAGAGGGGTTTGCATTAATAGCTCCTGAGTTCCTGAGACGGAAAGTACGGCCTACCTACATTTATCATCTTATCCAAGGAGTTAGGGCGAGCCTTAAGGAAAATAAAAGATGCGATTGGGAACCGGTAGTAAGTTTATGTGAAGAAATTGCTAAATCTAGCGTTCTTCCTGAACCTACAGTCAGTGAAGACAGGCTTGAGGTTGGTTGGAGAGGGGTGCGCAAGGCCGTTTGCGATCTTCTGGAAGAAGGATTCAATAAATCGGATATGACTATTCCTTTTTCTTACAAAGAGAGGGTTTGGTCTATACTGGAAGAAATGGTAAAAGACGAAGAACCGACTCTGAAGTATGAACAAAAATACGGTGAGACAAATATGGACCCTTTCACACTTTCTATAAGCACGGTTAGAGGTCAAGTCTTTCATTCTGTGATAGGATATGCGCTCTGGTGTGTCAGGCAAATATCTGCTACAGGCCCTTCCAAGATGCCACCGGAGGTAAAGGCTCTCCTCACGAAATATTTAGACATAGAGGTTGAACCAACCTTGACCATACGGTCTGTTTATGGACATTACTTGCCTTGGTTGATTTATTTGGATAAGGAATGGGTTAGTGAGAACCTTAAACGAATCCTTCCACCTGAAGAAAGGCAAAAAGGATACTGGAAAGCTGCATGGGAGGCATATGTCATTTTTTGCCCACTCTATGATGATGTCTATTCTCTGATTAAGGAGGAATATCAAAGAGCAATTAACTCTCTGGGCGAAAAAAATTCTTCTCAAGCCCACTTTGGAAACTCAGATTACATGCTTGCTGAGCATCTTATGATTCTTAATTGGTGGGGGAAGGAAACGCTTGATAAAGGGTCGTTACTTGACCAATTCTTCAAGAAAGCACCCGCCGCCGTCAGAGGGCATGCTATCAATTTTGTTGGTAGAGAACTCATAGCGCGGAATAATCAAAAAGACTTGGAGCAGGTGGTCTTGGAGCGATTGAAAAGGCTGTGGGAGCACCGAATATCTGAAGCAAAAACCGCTGTCGATAATAAGCGATTTAATGAAGAAAAGTTTAGTGAAGAACTAAAGGAATTTGGTTGGTGGTTCTATCAGAACCCGTTTGAGCCCTCCTGGGCCATAGCACGACTTAAAGAAACTGTAGAATTAACAAACGGAGAAATAGAACGGTCAAAAGAGGTGGCTGAGAAACTTCTGGAATACTTTGACCGCTTTCCAATTCCAACAACCCTTGAATGCCTCCTTAAAATTACAGTTTTTGAAGTTAACAATCGGGACTTCCTTTTCTGGAGGGAAGAGTGTCAGGCTATTCTTAAAAAGGCTAGGCAATCTGGAGACTCACATGTACTAAATCTTGCAAACAAAATAATCGATTTTTTGGTCTTGAAAGGCTATACCGAGTTCAGAGATTTGATTTAATGAAGTAAAGTAGAGGCAAACTACACGGATATAGCCTTGAGCCGGTATTGAGCAGTAGGCAGTAGACAGTAGACAGTGCCTACTCCCTAGTCCCTACTGCTTACTACGCTTTTTTCTCTCCCTCAGCAGTCTTAAGACCCTTTGCATATCCTCCGGAAGTTCGGCCTGGAAGGAGACCCTTTTCTTTAGGATTGGGTGAAAGAATTCTAACCGATAGGCGTGGAGGGCCTGGCGTTCAAGGATAGGTGGTTCGTCCGGCCGCGGTTGTTCGCCGGTAATCTCCCAGGCATAAAGGCAATCCCTGCTGTTGTAGTCTGCGTCAGCCACAATGGGATGGCCTATGGCCTTCATGTGCACTCTTATCTGGTGGGTGCGGCCGGTGCGGGGCATTACCTTTACCAGGGTAAAAGATGGGAGTGGCCCTGCCACCT
The DNA here is from genome assembly GCA_023261505.1 of Planctomycetota bacterium. Taxonomy (GTDB): domain Bacteria; phylum Planctomycetota; class Brocadiia; order Brocadiales; family Bathyanammoxibiaceae; genus JAHFOV01. The sequence goes on along the minus strand of JAHFOV010000028.1, from coordinate 23,711 downwards.
CAAAACGCTCCAGCACCTCATAAACAGAGGTAGCCTCTTTGCCCTCTTCGTCGTGCCTGATGGACATCTTTAACCTGTCTTTTTTGTGCCTGCCTATTGGGAGTTCTATCAGGTCAGAATCCAGTTCCACATCTCTTTCTACCAATGCCAGGTACTCTTTATGGACAGTTCGTCTTTCAAATTGTCTGGCAATATCCTCATGTACTATATCACTCTTTATCACCAGCATTATACCACTGGTGTCTCTGTCCAGCCGGTGGACTATGCCTGCCTTGTAGTAACCTCCTAACCGTGATAGTTTTTTGCAGTGAAAAATGAGGGCATTAACCAGTGTGCCGCTCATGTGTCCCGGCGCAGGATGGACTACCATATCAGGAGGTTTATTGATGAGCATCAGGTATTCGTCTTCATAGATGATATCTAGAGGTATGTCCTCAGGTTTGAGGTGCTCTTCCACTACGATGGGGATTTCCAGGGTGATTATATCACCCTTGCGGATAGAATAACTGGTCTTGACGGTCCTATCGCCTACTTTTACAGCCCCATCTCTGATGAGTTTTTGTAAAAAAGAACGAGAGTACTGCGTTAGCCTGGTAGCGAGGTATTTATCCAGGCGTCGGCCTTGATAGTCCTTTTTTACCTCTAGCTCCAGGGTTTTTTTAGTAGGCTCAGATGAATCTGGCTGAAGGTCTCCTGCAGTTGCTTCGGTAGGGGCATTTTGCAACCTGCCCCTACAAATCAATTCTGGTTCATAATAATCATGGCGGGTTGACATGGCTTTACTTCATGCGATCTAGCCTGTATTGGGCCAGTCCTCCCCAGGGGCTCTGAGGGGCGAGCCGCACAGCCTCCAAGTAGGTCTTCCTGGCCTCTTCTAGTTTCCCCATCTTCTCCAGGCAGCGTCCGATATCCCACTTTTCTTGAGCCGCGAAGTATGGATTGTCCTTTAGTGCATTACCCTGGAGATACTGGATAGCGGCATCATACTGCCCCTTCTCCTCGTAGGCATAGCCTATGGACTGCCTGACCAAAGGGGCTATTGGGTGACTGCTGTAGTGCTGTAGAAAGTTCTTGTACTGGTCTAGAGCCTCATCATATTTCTTGGCGACGTATAAGGTATTGCCCAGTTGAAAAAGGGCCCATGGAGCAGCCGTGCCAGCGGGGGGGCCTTCCAGGATTTTTTTGTACTCCTGGATGGCCCAATTAAGGGCCTCGTTTTTGGCCTCCTTAGCCTGGAATTCTGCCACGCTCACCTCCGACGTGACATCGCCTATGGTCTTCCAGGCCTTCTCGTATTCACGGGTCTTTTTTTTGAAATGAGTAACAGTTACTATAGCCAGTCCCGAGACTAGCACTGCTATCAAAGCAATGGGTAACCTATTTTCCGTTAAATAGTTTAAGAGTTTTTTACCTGTTTCTAATAGTTCCTCTGGTGTCATCTTCTCAGTCCATTAAATAAAAGTTCATTTTCTTGAAAGAGTTTCTCTACTTCTTGTGGGCCCAGTCCTGCACCCATAGCCACCTTTTCAGCGGAGGGGCGGTCAAGGAGATCCTCCGGACTGTGAGAGTCTGAGCCAAAAATCAAGGCGGCCCCGCCCTTTTTAGCCATGAGTGCTACATGCCCGTTGGTAAAACAGTGTCCTTTACGTCCTGATATTTCCAACCTCACCCCTCTCTGGCCTGCTAACCTGGCGTCCTCTTCGGTAATAAGACCGGGGTGGGTGATAATATCCGCTCCGGCCTCTATACCTGCATGATTAGTTCCGGGCATTACAGGTTCCACGATGGTCTCTCCGTGCACAAGCACAATCTCTGCGCCCAGTTCCCTTGCTAGTTTAACTAGCCTGGGTAATTTCTGGGGCCTGATGTGCGTCAGCTCTGCTCCGGCCTTAACCTTTATGTTCATTGTAACGGTTAGCTCTTTACAAATCTTTGCCAGCCTTGGGATAACAAAGTCTATGTTGGAAGAATCAACATGGTCAGTAATCACCAGCCCCCTAAAGGCCATGGCCTCACAACGCCTGGCCAGTTCTCCTGGCAAAAGGACACCATCTGACAATATGCTATGAGTGTGGAGGTCGAACACGCTTAGTTCTTAAAAGGATTAGACTTACTCTAGAAACCAATTATATCACCTCTTTATACCTTATCAAGTTAATTCAAATCCAAATTTTAAAGCCCTCGGCCTGAGCTCGGGCCGAAGGCTCACATGCCAAATATTTGAAATTTGTAATTTGAAACTTTGAATTTCTAATTTTCTTCTACTCCCAGTTAGTAGGTTCCTTTTTGTTTTTTATATCTTCCAACAGCTGGCCTGTTCTGGTAACGACTTCACGATTCTCTATAATTGCATCTGGCAAAATGCCTGGCCGTTTGGATAGGATGTATTTTAGTTTTTCTACAGCTTCGGGCTTTTGCTCCTGTTTCCACAGTGTCTCTGCCAGGATGAGTTGATTTGGCAAAAAGTCTGGGGCTATTTCTACCGCCTTGGATGCATGTAAGTAGGCTTTTTCTGTGTCTTTGGTGGCCAGTTGAAACATGGCCATAAGCCTGTGAGGCCCACCATAGACACATTTTTCATCGAGCTCCAGGGCCCGCTGGAAGTCCTTCTTTATGCCCCCACCGAAAAGCCCCCCAACCCTTGAGAGCGGTTTTTTGTCCCTATAGCATCCTGTATTTATACCTCTCCAGTAATAGGCCTCCCCCGCCTTATTGTTAATCTTTATTGCCTTATCAGCATATTCAACCCCGTTTTTGTAGCCCTCAGCTACCCTATCCCCGTCTTCTAAGACGTAGCAGGCAAACATGTAATAGGCTCTGGCTAGGCGGAGATAGAGACCGAAAAGCTGGTCTTTTTCACCTTCTGGTATTGCTGTAACTGCCTCTTCGTATTTCTTAATAGCCCCTTCAATGCTCTGCGACTCTTCTCCCGCATTGTTTCTGTGTGCATAGAGCCTATCGCCTTCTTCTATAAGATTCCTCCAATCAGCTCCATAAATAATGGTAGCTGTAGAAAGTAGGCAGTAGATAGTAGGCAGTAAACAGTAGATAGCAATCCAGCGTATTGAAGGCTGGTGGGGGATGCCTACTTTTGGTTGCCTACTTTCTACTGTTTGATGTCTTCTCATGGGGTTTGCATGATAAATGCGCAGGGTCTACCAGTCAAGGACAAAGAAGGTTGTCGCTTGTCAGTCGTAATTAGCTTTAGGGGTAGGGGTTGAAAATTTTCAACCCCTACATTCTGACAAACCTACCTTGTCCATTGGTATTTTTAAAGGAGTCTCGTATAATAAATAAAAACACACTACTGACTGGGCTTTAGCCCTGTCCGGTAATAAATGGACAGACCTTAAGGTCTGTCCCTACTTTCTGTCGAAGGAGAGAGGTACATTGAAAATAGCGATAGCTGGCAAAGGGGGCGTAGGAAAGACCACCCTGGCGGCTGCTATGGCCTGGCTGCTCGCTCAGGGTGGCGAGGGCCACCCCCGAAAAAAGGTCCTGGCCATTGATGCAGACCCCACTCCCAGCCTGGCCCTATCACTTGGAATAAAACTACCAGCGGACCTTGTGCCTGTATGTGAGATGAGGGAACTGATAAAAGAGCGCACGGGGGTTACCTCAGAGGGATACGGGGTATTCTTTAAACTTAATCCCCATGTGGCTGATATTCCAGAGAAGTTCTGGGTGGAAAGGGATGGTGTAAAATTGATAATCCTGGGCGCAGTCCAGAAGGGCGGTGGAGGCTGCGCCTGTCCTGAAAATGTCTTTCTGAAAAATCTCCTGAGCCACTTAATTCTCCAGAGGGACGAGGTTGCCGTGGTGGACATGGAGGCGGGGGTGGAACACCTGGGTAGGGCCACGGTGAAGGGGGTTAACGCCCTTATCATAGTTGTAGAACCTTCTCTGCCCAGCCTGGAGACGGCCCACAAGATAAGGAGACTCGCTTCAGAAATTGGTATAAAGAGGGTCTTTGCAGTAGGTAATAAGGTCATGAGAATCGAGCAAATAAGGTTTTTAGAGGAGGGGCTAAAAGATATACCTCTGTTGGGCTGTCTCTCTTATAACCCTAAGGTACAGGAGGCTGCATTTAAAGGAAAGGCCACTTTTGAAGATAATGAGACTCTGATAAAGGAAACCAGGGACATACTGAAAAAGCTACAAGAGGCACTTTTACAGTAGACAGTAGGAAGTAGACAGTAGCCAGGAGAAATGAAAGTCGTTTTTTTACTGTCTACTGTCTACTCTCTACTTGACAAGAGATGATTAAGGAGGCGATAGCAAGGCTGGTAGAAAGGCGAGACCTCACGGAAGGGGAGGCCGCAAGGTGCATGGAAGAAATTATGGAGGGTGTTGCAACAGCGGCTCAGATAGCCTCCTTTCTTACTGCCTTGAGGATGAAGGGGGAGACGGTGGAGGAGTTCACTGGGATGGCCAGGGTAATGCGAGCCAGGGCTACCCCTTTGATTCTGGAAGATATAGTAGTTGATACATGTGGCACGGGTGGGGATGCCAGGAACACCTTTAACATCTCTACTGCTGTTGCCTTTGTTGTGGCGGGTGCGGGGCTAAAAGTGGCCAAACATGGCAACAAGGCGGTCACCGGTCACTCCGGTAGCGCCGATGTCTTGAAACTTTTAGGTGTTAATATTGAGGCAAGTCCTTCCACGGTTGTCCGCTGTATCAAGGAAGTAGGGATAGGTTTCCTCTTTGCCCCCCTCTTCCACAAGTCTATGCGTTTTGCATCAGAGCCGCGAAAAGAGTTGGGCATTCGTACCGCTTTTAATATCCTTGGTCCCCTGGCTAATCCTGTTCCCAGGAGCCGACAGCTCATTGGCGTATTCTCTCAAGCCCTAACAGAGACCCTGGCTCAGGTGTTGAAAAATCTGGGCACAGAAAGGGCTATGGTGGTCCACGGCCTGGACGGGCTAGATGAACTTACCACTACTGACAAGACTAAAATCACAGAACTCAAAGAAGGTAATATCAGGACCTTTTATCTACAACCAGAAGACCTGGGAATAAAGAGGGCGAGGCTGGAAGACCTGAGGGTCGAAGGGCCTCGGGAGAGTGCAGAGGTGATAAAAGGAATACTGGAGGGGAATTCTGACTGGCCAAAAAGGGATATTGTACTCCTTAATGCTGCAGCCACCGTCCTGGTAGGAGGGGCGGCCAGAGACCTCAGGGAAGGGCTTTTTCTCGCCACTCAATCTCTGGACTCAGGCAGGGCCAGGCAGTGCCTTTCAAGGCTTATGGAGGTTAGCTGGGCAGTATAAGGATTTAGTAGCCGCAGGCTTTAGCCTGCGCAAATAAAAAGGATGAGAAGTAAGCCAATTTCAGATGCCCGCGATGCTGCCGCCAAAAAGGGCCTTGTTTTCATTAATGCCAGGGCATTGACCCTGGAGGATTCCGCCTCAGGTAGATTCGCCTCAGGCGAACCCGAAGCGGTAGTTACAGATGGGGCAAAGTTATTATATGTAGGAAAGCAAAATGAAATTGACCAGGGGCTCTTTAACGATAGGGAGGTAATAGACCTTAAGGGACTTACATTAGTGCCAGGCTTTATAGATAGTCATATCCATCTCCTGGAGCTAGCCCGCAGCCACCTGGGGAAAGACCTTTGGGAATGCAAATCTATAAAGGAACTCCTTGATTTACTGAAAGAAGAAAGCGTCAAATTGGCCAAGGGCCAGTGGTTGATAGGCTATAATTGGGACGAAAGCCGCTGGCAGGAGGGTCGTTACGTTACCATAGAGGAGCTGGACGGTGCATGTCCTGATAATGCGGTCTTCCTGAAGCGTATATGCCTGCACCAGGCCCTTGTGAACAGTCTGTCCCTGGAGCGGGCTGGTTTGTCAAAATCGGTAACCGAGTTACATTATAGTTCTGAGGATAGAGGCAGGTCTCCCGACCTGCCATCTTCTTTGGGTCAGGAGACTCGAATCTACCCTGTCAGTGGGCTATACTACAATCCTAAGACTGCAAAGCCAACCGGTCTTATCCAGGGTGAAGCAAAGAGGATGGTGGAGTCCTGTCTGGAGTTTCCTGAACATGAGATGCTTCTTGCACTGGAAAACGTGCAAAAGAGACTACTTGCCCTGGGAATAACCTCAGTACATCATATTAGTTCCAGCATCTCACTTATAAAGAAATTCGCTGAAAGCGGAAAGTTGCTCCTAAGAACGTATTTCTGTCCTACCTGGGATGAAAAGACCGGAGTATCGTGGTGTACAGGGGAAGAAATGACTTCCCCACTGAAATTAGGGGTAGTGAAGTTCTTCACAGACGGCTCCCTTGGGGCACATAGTGCCGCCTTGCTGGAACCTTACACAGATGAACCAGACAATCGGGGGCAACTATACTGGGAGGGGGAAAAGTTAAAAGAGACGCTTTCGAACCTCCACAGGGCTGGCCATTGTTTATCTATACACGCCATTGGAGATAGGGCAATACAGTTTGTACTTGATGTCCTGGAAGAGGTGCTGGAAAAATACCCAAGGGAGGGGCATAAACACCGCATTGAGCACTGTGAGCTTGTCCCTGAGGGAGCAATAGAAAGGATAAAGAGACTGGGACTTATAGTATCAGCCCAACCCAACTTTATTTCCATGTGGGGTCAGCCGGATGGACTGTATCAAAAGAGGCTCGGGCTGGAGCGATGGAGGAAGATGAACCCTCTGGCTGAATTTCTTAGGAGTTCTATACCCCTTGTTTTTGGCTCAGATGGTATGCCACCTGGCCCGCTTTATGGTATCCATTCTGCAGTTAATCATCCTGTAGAGGGTAGTCGCATTAGCCCTATGGAGGCCATTAAATGCTATACAAAGGCTGGGGCTTATGCCTCCGTTGAAGAAGATTTTAAGGGTAGCCTGCGTCCAGGGAAGCTGGCGGATATGGTAGTCTTATCTTGCGATCCCACAACTTGCCCTATGGAAAAGATTAAAGACGTTGCGGTGATAATGACCGTCCTGGACGGGCAAATTGTTTACAATAATCCCTTGGAGCTCCCGTAAGCCAAAAATAAAGTTGGCCCAAAACAGTTGATTTTTGCCAGGCTTTTCCGTTTAATATATTTACCTCCCTTACTTAGCTTTAATAATTTAATAAAAGAGGTGAAAATAATTGTTTGTTCCTAGGAAAATTTTTTTTACCAAAGGTGTTGGCAAGTCTAGTGAAAAACTTCAATCCTTTGAAATCGCCCTGAGAAAGGCTGGTATTGCCCATTGTAATCTGGTAAGGGTTTCCAGCATTTTTCCCCCTGAATGCAAGATTATAACCAAAAGTCGCGGGAATCCTCTTCTAAAGCCTGGACAGGTGGTGTTCACCGTTCTTAGCGAGAATGCCACGAATGAACCAAACCGCTTGATAGGTGCTTCTATAGGGCTGGCTGTCCCTGCGAATCGCAAACATTATGGTTACCTCAGCGAACATCATTCCTTTGGACAGACGGAGGATAAGGCAGGGGAGTACGCCGAAGACCTGGCGGCTACTATGCTGGCTACCACTCTGGGAATAGAATTTGACCCTGCCAAGGACTATGACGAGAGGAAAAAGATATATCACATGAGCGGTAAGATAGTAAAGACCACAAACATCACCCAAACGGCTGAAGGGGATAAAGATGGGCTTTGGACCACAGTGGTTGCCGCTGCAGTGTTTGTGCCTTAAATGTAGGTAACGGGGAATTTGCTGTTACCTGTTGGCAGTTTTCTGTAATCTGTAATGGCCCTATGGCAGAGATAGAATACCTACCTTACAACTTCGGCGCACTTCCAGAAAAGTACAGCCGCTGGGAAAACAGCAGGACAGTGATATTACCCATTCCCTATGACAGCACGTGCACTCACAAGACTGGAGCAAGGGAGGGCCCCAGGGCCATCATCCATGCCTCCAGGAACCTGGAGTTCCTGGATGATGAACTCCTGATAGATGCCACGCTTCAGGGTATTCACACCCTTCCTGAAATAATGCCAGACAGCCAGAGTCCAGAAAGGATGGTTGAAAAGGTCTACCAGGTGGCTAAGGGAGTAATGGAGCAGGGAAAATTTTTGGTGAGTCTCGGAGGGGAGCACACCGTTACCATTGGCTTGGTAAAGGCCCATAAAGAAAGATATCCCGGTCTTTCTGTCCTTCAGATAGACGCACATATGGACCTGAGAGATAGCTATGCAGGTAGTCAGTATAATCATGCCTGCGTAATGCGCCGAATCCAGGAGTTATGCGAAATAACCCAGGTTGGTATAAGGAGTTACTGCCAGGAGGAGCTGAACTTCGCAAGGGAGAAAGGATTCGAGCCATTCTATAAGAGGCTCATAGACCATTGGGGTGACTGGCCTGAAGAGGTGATAGAGAGGCTTTCCAACGAGGTCTACGTCACTATAGACCTGGACGGCTTGGATCCCTCCATAGTTCCCTCGGTAGGCACCCCTGAGCCAGGGGGATTGGGCTGGAGAGAGGTTCTTAGGCTCCTCAGACGGGTAGCGGAAAAGAAAAGGATTGTGGGCTTTGACATCATGGAGTTAAGCCCTGACCCTAACAACATTGCCCCAGACTATGTGGCCGCAAGGTTGGCCTATAAGACCCTGGGGTATGCACTTTACTACTCTCATGGCTAAATACCGAGAAATTCCAGGTGGCGTGGTGGCGCCCCTTGGCTTCCTAGCCGGGGCCTGTGCGTGTGGCATTAAACAGGAGGGATATGACCTGGCCCTCCTGCTATCAAACCGTCCTGCCCAAACAGCGGCCCTCTTCACTTCCAATCAAATGGTTGCCGCACCTGTAAAATTGAACAAAGAGACGGTAAAGAAAGGTCCTACAAGAGCTTTGGTCGTAAATAGTGGTAATGCCAACGCCTGCACAGGGCCCCAGGGCTATCTTAATGCTATGGCAATGGCTGAAGCAACTGCCAGAGAATTGGGTCTCTCTTCATCCGAAGTCCTTGTCGCCTCCACGGGCATCATTGGCCAACCACTCCCCATGGAAAAGGTAATTGCAGGAATAAAAGAAGCCAGTAAAAAGATGGGAAGAGACCCAGAGCACGGTACCTCCTTTGCCAGGGCGATTATGACAACCGATACAAGACCCAAAGAGCTTGCTTTGAAAATAGAAGTAGAAGGCCGCACCATCACCCTTGGAGGGGCAGCCAAAGGGGCTGGGATGATATCCCCGTCCATGGCTACTATGCTCGCATTTATCACGACAGATGCTACACTCCCCAAAAAACAGTTGCAAGAGTGTCTCCGAAACGCAGTAAAGCGTTCCTTCAATCAAATCACTGTTGACGGACACATGAGTACTAATGACACAGTAATCCTGCAGGCAAACGGGGCCAGTGGCGAGTCAAGCCTCAGAGGTGAGGGTCTGATTGCCTTCCAGGAGGCCCTGGAGCACCTCTGCCAGAAGTTAGCCAGGGCCATAGTGGAAGATGGAGAGGGGGCTACCAAGTTTGTAAGGATTAGGGTAGAAGGAGCTAAAAGAGAAAAAGAGGCAAGTATTATCGCACGTGCCATAGCCAACTCTCCTCTCGTAAAGACGGCCATAAATGGAGAAGACCCAAACTGGGGACGTATTATATCGGCGGCAGGGGCCGCAGGTATTACCCTTGACGAGAAAAGACTCAGGTTATATATTAACGGCTCGCGAATTTTTGAAGGAGGAATGCCAGCATATAGTTCCTCCCAGGAAACTCAAGACCTTATGCGAGGCGAGGAGGTAAATTTACTGCTGGAACTAGGGCTTGGCTATGCAGATGCAGAGGTCTGGACCTGCGACCTCTCTGAGAAGTATGTAACTATTAATGCTAAATATCATACCTGAGAAAAACTGCGCCAGAGGCTAATCTGTTCGCCAAACTAATTGGCGAATCCGCCGATTTTGTTGGCGGACCTATGGCATGACTTGAGGATGCAAGCTATGAATAATATATTTAGCAGTGGTCATTTTGAGCGAAAATGTAGCGTGCCAGCTCGTCTAGCACGTGGTCTCGTGCGACACAAGGTCGCACGCTACACCCTCTTGTGCACGCTATTCTTCTTCCTTATCCTCGCTCAACCGGGCCTTATATCTTCGCAGGAGCTTAGGCTAGATGTAGAAGAACATGTGCTGAGGAATGGACTAAAGATATTGACCCTGGAAAGGCATAAGTCGCCTACCGTCTCCCTGAGAATTGTTTACAAAGTGGGCTCTGTGGACGAGCGGCCTGGCATCACAGGGGTGTCTCACCTCTTTGAGCACATGATGTTCAAGGGTACAAAACTCTTTGGTACCAAAGACTGGAGTATTGAAGAACCTCTACTGAAGAGGGAAGAGGAACTGGTGGTGGCCTTAGACAAGGAAAGGGGCAAGGGAGAGGCAGCAGACCAGGGTAAAATTAAGGCAGTGGAGGCAGAGCTTGAAGAGGTGAGAAAAAAGTTAAAGGATGAAGCAGTTAAAGATGAAATTTGGTCCATATACCTGAGCAACGGGGCCACGGGGGTAAATGCCTCTACCGGGGAGGATGCAACCTTCTATTACTGCAATCTCCCTTCCAACAAATTGGAGCTATGGGCCCTAATGGACTCTGACAGGATGAAGAATATGGTCTTAAGAGAGTTCTACTCTGAGAAGGATGTGGTAATGGAGGAGAGGAGGCTGAGGACAGAGACAAGCCCCTTCGGCCTCCTCTTTGAGCAGCTCAAGGCGGCCGCTTTTATTGCCCATCCTTACGGATGGCCAGTAATAGGCTGGATGTCTGACATACAGGGCCTTACCAAGGAAGAGACTAAGGAGTACTTCACAAGATATTATGCCCCGAACAATGCAGTAATAGTAGCCGTTGGGGATTTCAATACCCAGGAATTTATAAAACTGGTGGAAAAGTACTTCGGTGACATTCCCGCCCAACCTCCCATCCCAGAAGTGGAGACAGTGGAGCCAAAGCAGATGGGGGAGAGGAGGGTATATGTGGAATATGAGGCAAACCCCATGGTGGCAATTGCCTATCACAAACCTCAGGTTACAGATGCTGACCAGTATCCTCTTGAGGTTATTGAGTCCCTTCTGGCCAGGGGGCGTACTGCCAGGCTCTATAAAACTCTTGTAGAAGAGAAAAGAATAGCAGTAATGGTCAGGGCCTATGCTGGCGCCTCAAAATACCCCGATACTTTCTACATTTTTGCTACGCCGAGGTACCCTCATACCACTGAGGAGGTGGAGCAGGCTGTCTATGAAGAATTAAATAAATTAAGAAAGGAGCCTCCTTCTCAATGGGAGCTGGAAAAAGTAAAGAACCAACTGGAGGCTGACTTCATCCGAGGGCTGGATTCTAATAGCGGTCTTGCAGATGAAATAGGTTTTTATGAATCCATTGCTGGTTGGCAGTACATTAACATTGCTTTACAGAGGATTAAGGCAGTTACTGCTGAGGATGTTATGCGAGTGGCCAAAAAGTATTTCGCCAAGACAAATCGCACCGTGGCCACACTAGTTAAGAAGAAGGAAGAGGCTGCAGAATGAGACACAAGAAAATGGGGTTAGCCCTAACCATGAAGCTGAGAGTTCCCCACCCTGACTTGCGAATACGCCAATCTATTTGGTCTATTTTTGTCTTAATTCTGTTCCTGGCTCAGCCACTCTACGCACAGCATGGGCATCCCACAGAAGAGACGCCCCTTGTAAAGCCTGCATCTCCAGGTGCACGGCTAGTATCTCAGCTGCACTTCAAACCCCTTGAGTTTACCCCTCCGAAGGCCCAACGGAAGGTTCTTTCTAATGGCATGATCCTGTATCTCCTTGAGGACCACGACCTTCCTATTGTAAACATTATGGCTACCATCAGAACCGGTTCGATATACGAACCCGCAGAAAAGGCAGGGTTAGCGTCACTGATAGGGATTGTAATGCGCGCAGGGGGAACTACCAATCGTAGCGCAGAGAAGATTAACGAAGAGCTAGAATACATCGCCGCCTCAGTTGAAACGGCAATAGCTAGGGAGGAAGGTAGTGCAAGCCTTTCTGTCATGAAAAAGGACCTGGATAAGGGCATGGAAATCTTTGCAGACATCCTCAGAAAGCCAGCCTTCCCTGAAGATAAGATAAAACAAAAAAGGGAAGAAGTGCTGGAGGGCATCAGGAGGGAAAATGATAACCCTGCCAACATCCTTTTCAGAGAATTCAGAAGGCTCCTTTACCCGTCTCACCCTTACGGGAGAAAGGTAGAGGGATACCCCGATACCCTGGCCAGGATAACCCGAGAAGACATGGTTGAGTTTCATAAAAAATACTTTCACCCAAATAACATTCTGATGGGTATAGCTGGAGACTTTGATACCCAGGAGATGCTTAATAAGTTAGAAAAACTCTTTAAGGACTGGCCAAAGGCAGAGGTTTCATTCCCTAATGTTCCGCCTGTTCAAGAAGAATTCCATAAGTCTGTAAATTACATATACAAGGACATCAACCAGTCTAATGTAGTTCTCGGCCATCTGGCCATAGAGAGGACAAACCCCGATTACTTTTCTGTCATGCTCCTAAACTTCATCCTTGGCGGAGGGAGCTTTGCCTCCAGGATTCCAGAAAAGGTGAGGAGCGAAGAAGGCCTTGCCTACAGCGTTTACAGTGCCTTTCAAACTCCAAGGGACAAAGGGTTCTTTTTCGTAAATTGCCAGACCAAGGCCGAATCTACCTGCAGGGCCATATCCTTATCATTAGGGGAAATCGAGAAGATAAAAGAAGAACCTGTAAAAGAAGAGGAATTGGTTACTGCCAAGGACACCTTCACCAATCAGTTTGTCTTCCTTTTTACTTCTAGTTCAGCAATTGCGTCTCACATGGTCAATATAGAATACCAAGGGTTGCCTCTTGACTACCTGGATACCTATGTAGAAAAAGTAAAGGCCGTCACCAGGGAAGATGAATTAAGAGTGGCCAAAAAGTACCTCCACCCTAATAACTACATACTACTTGTGGTAGGCAACCAAGAGAAGTTTGACAAGCTCCTCAGCGAGTTTGGAAAAGTCAACACTATTGAACTGAAGGGTGTAGACTAAGGTTCCTCTCTTCGAAACTTCTTCAGGCTCACAATACCTTCCACAACTTTAACATTTCATTCCCAAAGGTAACCAATAGGCTCTTATGGAATTGTCCTGGCGTTCCTCTTTTGAAAATATTTGAGCTGCCCCTGGTGGGCTTCTTGTTTCAGCCCTTTGCCTGGGAGTAGTTTGCGGTGTATAATTTTGTGAAGCTTTTTCAGATGAAAAGTTAATCCGCCTAAGGCGGGCAGAGAGGAGGAAGAAGAATGGCTCTACCAACCACATGTAAGGTCACAAAGACCCATTCCTTAAAGAAAGGCGACGTACTCTTCTACGAGGGGACCCCTGCTAGTGAGATGTTTTACCTGGAGAGCGGAAAGCTCAGGATAACCAAGAGGATACTGAATAAAAATATACGGTTGGGAGAGTTGATGGAAGGGGAATTTTTGGGAGAGGTAGCCGTGTTAGGAGGTGGCACTAGAAGCGCAACAGTTCGTGCCTCTACCGACTCCACTGTACTGGCCCTGGATAGAAAACATTGCAATCAGTGTTTTTCTAATATTCCCTCCTGTGTTCGCATCGTGATGGAAGCCCTTGCCCAAAGATTAAGACAGGCAGATGAGCTCGTTATTAAGATTGCAAGAATCCATGAGTTGATAAACGAATTGGCAGTAAAGATCCAGATGCTGGAGTCCACCCTCCTTGAGGAGGAAAAAGAACGTGGCTCCCCTTAGGTGGACCCTTATTACCTTTCTTTCTTTTTACCTTTTCTGTCAAAGAGAAGGTATTGGTCTGGAGACAAAAAGCCTTCCAGAATGGACTTGTATCTTGTATTTTGCTGGAGACAACTTTCTGGACTGGTTTACCCAGCAGAACCTGGGAGAGCTTCAAAAGGCGGGTTGCCGCTACGATGTCCGAACTGTAGTACTGGCAGATAAGACGGATAAGGGCGGTCACCTCTATGAGGTCAGGAACGGCTACCTGCTAGAATTACCTATAGAGGATATAAACCCATCCTGGAAGAATAACGAACTAAATACTGCTGACCCACAAACCTTAATCGCCTTTGCTACGTGGGCTGTGCAGAACCTACAGGCCCAGAATTACATGCTGCTTTTGAGCGGCTATGGTGAGGGATGGATGGGTTTGTTACACGACTTTAACGACGGACAGGGAAAGGTAGGTATCTTAAGCCTCTCAGAGTTGGAAGAGGCCCTTGCCTCAATTGTGAGAATGATAAAAAAGGTTAATGGCAAGGATAGGATTGATATCCTGGGCCTGGACGCCTGCTACATGTCTATGGTAGAGGTATTATTCTCCATTAAAGACTACGCCCATTTTGTCATAGCCTCCGAGAATGAGGAGGCCCTGGACGGCTGGCCTTATGGAGACGTCCTGATGGCCTTCTTAGAGAACCCTTCCAGGCCCGTACCTGAAATCGTCTCAAGCATAGCCGATGCCTACATTGACACTACCTCATACCTTCCCACCAAGTTGGCCAATATATTGACTATTGCGGCGATAGACCTCGATGCCTTTACGGGAATAATGTCACCGCTCGGGGAGTTGGCCCTATCTTTAAAATCCGCTTTAGGCCAATCAGCTCAGGAAACAAAAAGGCTTAGAGAGGTAGATATACTCACTGACTCTTTTACCGTCAACGCCCATATTGCTGGACGTTATATTCCATACAGTATGCATTATGACCTGGGTAGTTTCTTGAATGCACTGAGAATCAAGTTCAAGGATAACCCTGCCATAAACTCAAGGGTTAAGGAACTACAGAAGGCCCTGAAAAAAGTCGTAATAAAAGAACGTCATCAAGACCTGTCTGAGAGAAAACTCACTTTAGCTGGCATATCCCTTTTCTCAATGGGTGCAGAACTGGAGGGTTACAAAAACCTCCCCTTCTCCAGAAATAATCCATGGTATACGTTAGTGGAGGAGAGGATGTCCGCCTTAGGCGGATTGGAGAAGACTCAGAATTAGTAACTAATGTAGAGGCGTGACATGCCGTGCCCCTACCAATGACAAATTATTGTCTAACAACAGCACCCAGCTTTTTTGTCAGTTCATTTATTATTATCCCCCGTGCGCTATCTGCCTCCTCTTTTCTTAATGTCCGGTCGGGGGCCCGGAAGTGGATTCTGAAGGCTATGCTCTTTTTGCCAGGGGGAACTTGCTTGCCGCGATAAAGGTCAAAGAATTCTATCTTTTCCAGAAATTCTAACCCAGCCCCCCTAACACAGGATTCTATCTGGGCCCAGGTTACACCTTCATCTACAACGATGGCAATATCCCTATCAATTGCAGGGTAGAGAGGCAGCTTTCTAAAGGTGCTGGTTAAATCTGCCTTTTCCACAAGCAGATCAAAATCTATCTCTGCAAGGCAGGGCACGCTCCGCAGGTCATATGCCCTTACTATTCCCTCCGCTGCTTCGCCCAGGATTGCCAGAGGTTCTCCCTCTAGTCTTGCCTTACAGGAGTGCGCACTATCAAGGAATGGATTCTCCACAGCCTCCCAGTGAATGTTCCCTTTTATGCCGAGGGCAGAGAGAAGTCCTTCTATTATGCCCTTTACTGTATAAAAAGCCTCTTTAGCTGTCTGTTCCTTGACCAGTGACAAACCCTCCTCGTATAGAAGCCCAAGACAGGTCTTTTCTATAGGGAGCTTCTGGCCTTCTACCGGGAGATAAACCTTTGAGAGTTCGTAGAGTTTAACCCTTGGCGTCCCGTGGTCCTGGTTTAGTCTTTTGGCCTTAAGTAGGTTACCGAGGAGGGTCTGCCGCAGACAATCTTCTCCTACGCGTAGCGGATTCCTTATCCGAAGAGGTTCTCCCCCGGAAAATAATCCTATCCTACTGACTTCATTACTTTCCACTATACTATAAGTAATTGCCTCAAAGAACCCCCAGCCGGCAAGCAGTCCCCTGACTCGTTCCTCTACCAGTTCCTGCCTGCTTTTGGGATTAACCTGGATGGAGAGGCTAGTGTTGGTGGGAATATTATTATACCCATAAATCCTGGCTACTTCCTCAACAAGGTCTATCTCCTCTGTAACATCTCCACGGAAACTAGGCACACCAACCTCCAAACGATCCTCTTTTTTTTCTTTTATCTCAAAGGCCAGTCGGCCGAGGATATCTCCAACTGCTTCCTCTTTGAGGCTGGTGCCAAGGATGACATTAAGACGAGGCAGTCTCAAAGAAACCACCTTCTTATTCCACTTCATTCCTACGTCTATGGAGTCCTTAGCCGCTTCCCCGCCAGCAAGCTGCAGGATAAGGGCCGTTGCCCGCCTGGAGGCTAGCTCCACACCCTCCATATCAACCCCTCTCTCAAATCGGTAACTTGACTCGGTTTTCAGGCCGAACCTTTTGGCCGTCCTCCTTACAGTGGCGGGTTTAAACTTTGCTGACTCCAGAAGGATGTTACATGTCCCCTCATGCACTTCTGTATCTTTTCCACCCATCACCCCAGCCAGAGCTACAGGCCTTGCAGCATCAGCTATAACAAGCACCTCAGGGTTAAGGTCGCATTTGGTACCGTCTATGGTCTCTATCCTCTCTCCTGCCATGGCTCGCCTTACAATAATCTCCTCGCCAGTTAGTTTGTCCAGGTCAAAGGCATGGAGGGGTTGGCTCCACTCCATAAGGACATAATTGGTAATATCCACCACATTATTAATAGGTCTCAAACCCACAGCCTCAAGCCTCTCTTGTAGCCAGAGCGGAGAGGTCCCAATCTTTACCCCATAAATCACCCTTGCCGTGTACCTGGGGCACAACTCCGGCTCTTCCACAGCTACCTTTACTTCCACCGTTTTCTTTCCGGTAGCGTGCTCTAAAGGAGGGAGCTTGAGGGGGCTGCGGGTCAGGGCCGCCACCTCCCTGGCTATACCAATTACTCCCAGGCAGTCTGGACGATTAGAGGTAATCTCTATCTCCAGGATATAATCTCCGTCAGGAGTTGCCCTCATACCCGCCACCACCATGCCAGCGGAAGTCAGTGTCTCTGCCAGCTCCTTGCGAGTCAGCCCGAAGTCACAATACTCCTTTAGCCAGTTATAAGTAATCTTCATAATAAACATTGTAGGGGCAGGTCTTGCACCTGCCCCATTTTTGGGCAACCGTCCGCCTGAGGCGGATTGCTAGAATTGTATTTCCCATCCGCCTCAGGCGGACTGGACTCCATAAAACAGGGTGCATCAAGTCCCACCCCTTCGTTTCCTCCTCAGCCCCTCCAGATAGGCAAGGTGTCTCGCCAGGTCCGGACTCTGCGTCTGTTTGTCTATCTCCACCACCTGCTCCATGAGCCTTATTGCCTCATCTATTTTATCCTCTTTTTCCTGGAGTACAGCGATATTGGACAGCGTCACCGCCTCCCCTGCCCTGTCCCCTACCTCCCTAGTGATAGCCAGGGCGTCCTTACAGTACTTAAGTGCCTCCTGAGGCTGGCCAAGATTGTCATAGACCGCACCGATATTATTCAGTGTGGTGCCCTCGCCAGGGCGGTCAGGGATGGCGCGGGCGGCCTGAAGTGCCTTATTGTAAAAGGTAAGAGCAGGCTTAAGCTCACCTAGGTCATCCTTCCTTCTGCCGAGCTGAAGGTTAATCTCAAGGCATTTCTTCGGGTCGTTGCTGTAGGGAAGTAGACAGGCATAGGCGGTAAGGGCTGGGGAGAGGGGAAGGGGGCCTGCAGGGTCAAGCTCCCTGGAATATCTCTCTTCTAGCAGTTTGAGCAAGGGGGCAGTCAGGTCTCTTTTAACATCCGGCTGGGTGGAATCGAATATGTAATTCTTTATAAGCTCATGCCTGAACCAGTATTGGTCATTCAGGATGTTATTACCTGCTAATTCATTCAAGTATCTTTCACAGTCGGTGGGGTTCAGACCCCTGGCACAGGCATAGTCTCCAAGGCCACCGGGCAAGGGCTCTTGCAAAAGGGCAAGAGTCTTAGCTACGTCCTGAGCTGCAGCACCGCATTTTTCAAGTAAAACTTTATAACATTGCTTAACCCTGTCGTACTCTTCGGACCTTACTAATTCTTCAGGCCTTTTTTTGATTAAGGACATATCAAAATTTAACTTCACCCATGGGAAGATGAAGAGGGGTCGGCCATCTGTATTCTTTAAGACCTCTTTAATTTCAATTTGTGGTCTCGTGGTATGGGTTTCATGGACCTGCCTTATCAGGTCTTCTACATCTTGCACAGTAAATCCCGGCATCTTTAGCTTATAGCCCGTACGGATAAACTTCTTATGCATAGCGTCCAGAAATTCTAAACCCTGGGGAATCTCATCGTTGAGTCCGCAGATAAGGCAGAATTTGTCAGGTAAGTTTAATAGCAGGCTAAAGAGGAAGAGCCGAACGGTATCTGAGCTTCGCTCCACCTGGTCAAGGATAATAACGTGTCTGTCCCCGCTTCTTGTAGCCTTAGAAATAGAACGAAGCAGTTGGAGATATGTATTTATGAGGGCCTGTTTGTTTTCAGCAAGGAGTTGCTCAAGGCTGAATCTTACTTCGCCCTTTTTAGATATCTTTTTACATAGTTTTACAAAGGCCTCCGCAGTGTTTTTGATGTTAACCCCAAGCCAGCCTGTTATAAAATCCAGTGCATCTTTGCAGGCCCCCTTTGCGAACTCTGGTCCCATTCCTTCCAGGGCTTCCCCGAACTGTTTAATTGTGTCCTTTACGTCCCCCCTTGGAGGAACCCATTGAGGGATTATCTCCGCAAGTATTTTGAGATATAATTCGCATCCCTCAAGTTCGGACTTTAAGGCGTACAAACCTACGCTTATATTAGTTTGCGACCCAAGGTGGTCACGTAGCTGTTGGAGGAAGACGGTCTTGCCTATTCCGTGGGGGCCAGAGGCCTGGATGATGGGCCGCTCCAGAAGCTTTTGGCATACTTTGTTCAGGAGTTGTGTTCTGCGGACTTCTTCTGTCATTGTTTGTAATGGATAGCCATTAGAATTGCGATAGAAACCTCACATCATTCTCAAAGAAGAGCCTTATGTCGTCAATGCCGTACTTGAGCATGGCTATCCTCTCTACCCCCATGCCGAAGGCGAAACCTGTGTACTGCTCAGGGTCATAACCCACAGCCTTAAATACATTGGGGTGTACCATGCCTGCCCCGAGGATTTCAATCCATCCACTGCCGCCGCACACACTGCAGCCATGCCCCTTGCACAGAGTGCAGGAGATTTCCACCTCGGCACTGGGCTCGGTGAAGGGGAAGAAAGAGGGCCTGAAGCGCATCCTAGTATCGGGGCCAAAATAGGTCTGGGCAAAGATGTGCAGCACCCCCTTAAGGTGGCCAAAGTTTACCCCTTCCTCTACCATTAGCCCCTCTATCTGGTGGAACATGAAGGAATGCCTGGCATCTACGGTATCGGGCCTGAATACCTTCCCTGGGGCAATTATCCTTATAGGGGCTTTTTGTTTTTGCATTACCCTGATTTGTACCGTGGAGGTCTGGCTCCTCAGAAGGACGTCATCAGAGATATAGAAGGTGTCAAAGTCATCCCTTGAGGGGTGGTCAGGTGGTATATTCAACGACTCGAAGTTAAAATACTCTAGTTCCACCTCAGGCCCAGAGACCACCTGGAAACCCATACGGGCAAAGATGTCTTTTATATCCTGAATGGTCTGGACCAAAGGATGGCTTCGCCCAATGGAGGGCAGGCATCCAGGGAGGGATATATCCGTTAAAGGGGCAACCACCTTGGGCCTCTCCAGGCTGGCCTTAGCCTCTTCAAAACCCCCGGTTAGTTCCCCCTTTATCTCATTGACCAGCTTCCCTATCGCTGGCCTCTCCTCTGGAGACAGAGTGGGCAGTTTGGATAGGTACTCGCTGAGGAGGCCTTTTCTCCCCAGATATTTTACCCTGAAGTGCTCTAGTTCTTCGGCAGAGCGTTTTTCTAGGGCAGATTTTAGTTCTTGCAGTGCTTTCTCTCTAAGTTCTAGCAGTGCCTGTTTCATAAGCAGTTTTCTGTTATCAGTTGATGGTTCTCGGTTATCAGTTTTCGTTTATCTGACTGCCAACTGAAGACTGGCAACTGGGAACTGACAAATCAAATATTATCATAGTGGGTAAAATTGTCAAAAGGAGGTAGGCTGAAAAGGGTAAAGCCTTTTACCGGGCTTGGGTAGTTTTTTTATCTCTAGGGTGGTAGTTAGAATTTACTTAGTCAGAGATGCCTTTATTTCATCTTCTGAGAGTGTCTCTAAATAAAGTTCAATAGCCTCTTTTATGTTACCTAAAACTTCGTCTATAGAATCTCCCTGTGTTTGGCATCCTTCAAGTTCAGGTCAATAGGCGTAATAACCGTATGCATCTTTTTCTATAATAATACTGACTTTGTAGGACATTTTTCCCTTCTACTCCCATATCTGCCCCTCTCCATGGGATAGCGTACTTGTATATAGTGGGTTCATAAAGATTGTCCAAAGGGGATACATACTACTATTTTTGTCTTATACCTTTGAGAATCACAAATGTTTTTTTGTCTTGCATCTTGCAGAGGTAAAACTGTGCCAGCTTCTGCATATTTTTTAAGAAAACATGCGTATACAGGATATTGTTCTTTATTTCCAAAGAGCTTCTTTAAATGTTTTGTGAGATTGCCAAGCCTGAAGTTACGGAGACATTCTTTGTTCTCAAGGCAATAAACGCCCCCAAGGGATAGATATAATTGTTCAACAATTTCTAAATCTATAGAGGGGTTGCCAATTGAGGGTATAAACAATTCATTTGATAAACAAGGTGGTTTTGCATACCATTCGAGTCTCCACCCTTCGTTGGAGCGTGCGTTTGATTCGTTCCTCTTGCTTCTATTTACTCGTAATGTAAATCCAATTTCTTCGATTTCCAACATGCCGAGGCTTATAAATTCTTTTGCATATGATTGAGAACACCAGCCAATTCCTAAGACAAGTACATCCCATAGATTGAGACCCTCTATTAAACGTCTTGCCACTACATTTGGGCTTACATTGAATTTTTGCACGAAGTCCACGATTATTTTCCTGAACGTTTCGATGTTAAAGTGGGATTCTGCTGATGGAAAGCATTTTTTAATGATTTCTTTAACCATCCATTTAGGCATTAAGATCTCGGCCGCGATACTGTTACAAAGAGCTTCTGAAATATATCGTGGCACAGATGGAAAAGTCTTGCGTGGAGGGGAAGAGGCTATATCAAAATAAAAGGTATGTGCAATCTCATGTGCCATTGTAAATCTCACTTCCCAGTTATTGCAGCTATAATCTTTTGGGTAGCTCATAATGTTTCTAAGTGGGAAAAGAGGCTCTAGTTTGATAGGGGGTAACCTTTGCTTTGTCAAATCAAGCAACTTTTTAACTGTATTTTCTATCCATAGATCTATAGAAGGAATGCCATATTCATTCAAAAGCCAACGAGTTATTATGGGATTCGTGTCTACTGTACTATTTACCTTCATTTTCTGATTTCTTCTTTTTTAATAATAAATCATCGATTAGCTTTTCAAAGTCCTTTCTATGTATTAGGTCGTTAGCTCCACCCCTCACTCTTTGTTCACTTGGTTTAAGCAGTTGTTGCTGAATTTCTTCTAGAATTTCTGATGTCGCTGCTTTTTTACTCGTCAAGATGTCTTGTAGAATTAAAAGATATGCAGTTTGTTTGTGATGTTGGCTCCCAACAATGTCTTCTCTTACTAGGAAATCACACCAAGAATTAAGTAAAGTGGCGTCCGAAGGTCTTTTCTCCATTTTCTTTTTTAATTCAGGTAAAATAAATATCTTCAAAGACCATAATTGCTCATGAGAGCCAAGTATGCTACCTATCTTCCTGCTTAATAATTTATCCTCAACTTTAGAGAGCGGCATGAAACTTTGTTTCCAATCGATTAACATCTCTGCCTCTTTTAAAGCCATGTCTTTCTCAGGGCAGTAAATAAGGACATCGCCTGGCTCTCCATCTTGACAAATCGTGCTTAGCCCATCTTCTCTATAAGTACGATTATCAGAATCTATGTTGAAATTAGCTTCAAGAATATCTAGAAGATTCACTCCCTGCACTGCGTTTGCTTCTTCTCTTGTAAATTCATAAAAATCTTCGTAAAGAGTACGATTCAGGATGCATTCAGCAAGGCGTTTCGCCAATGGGTCGTTGGGCTTATCGTTTTTTTAACTCGGTGAGCCGATATAGAAGCTCGTCATCTCCCATGTCCCAGAGTTCTTGCTCACTGAAAATGTTTAAGCGGAGAGCTTGTTTCACGGCTCGTGATATTATAGAAGAGGTAATTATTTTTGCATGATGAAAGTACACTGCAGAACCTAAATAAAACCTACAGTTAAGTAGTTGGACAAGTTCATCTATAATATCTCTTCGGTGCTTTTTCTCCTTTTCCTTCCATACCCTTATAATGAGTCGTATAGAGTCTTTTCCATTTTGTTTTTTACTCTTTACTGGGGCAAGAAAAAGGGAATTCAAAAATCTATCTCCAAAGTCTAGGTTTATATTGCAATAGTAAGCATCGCGTCTCAAGTAATCTAAAAGATCCGCACATACTGTGTTTTTTACTATATCCGAAATATAAGCCTTATCTCCTAAGGACTCTATATCTTTTCTTTTTGTTTTTAAAACTCTTTTAAGAAGATCGTATCCTTGTAGACCGATTTGTTCCAAAAGTATCCTTCCTATGCTTTTATTTTCTGCCAAGAAATAATTGAATCTAGCTTCATCAGAATCATGGTCTTGTTTAATTACGTGAGATTCGTCCTCTAATGTATGACCAAAAGGAATTTGTGCAATGTCATGCAAAAGGGCTGCTAATCTTATAATTTGCCTATCCTCCTCGTTAATTGTTGGTAGACCTTCCTTACCTTTTGCCTCCTGGATCTTCACACCGTCTACGATTTTTTGAACCATGGAATCCGCCATTTTTAACGTCCCAAGTGAGTGTTCAAAACGAGTATGTACAGCGGATGGATAGACCAAATATGAAGTACCAAGCTGTTTTATGCGCCGTAATCTCTGAAAGGCAGGAGTGTCGATAATTTTTTGCTCTGTTTTAGTGATAACAACATCGCCACTTACTGCAATTCTAATAGTTTTTTCTGGTGTAAGGTCTGGCTTCTTATAGAGAGACCCTTGGGATATTCCCGTAACCATAATTTACTCCTCCTTCATTTTTAATGAGTTTATTTTAAAAGATAATCCTACTCCCTTATCTGCCCCTCACCGTGGATGACGTACTTGTAGGAGGTGAGTTCCTTTAGGCCCATTGGGCCTCGGGCGTGGAGCTTATCTGTGGAGATGCCTATCTCGGCCCCCATGCCAAATTGTCCGCCATCAGTAAGACGGGTAGAGGCGTTGACGTACACTGCCGCCGAGTCTACCTCGTTGGTAAACTTATTGGCGTGAGTAATATTTTCAGTAACGATGGCATCGGAGTGATTAGAACCATACTTAGCCACGTGGTCTATAGCGTCCTGGATGGAAGGCACTACCCTGACGGCCAGTATAAGGTCTAGATATTCGGCGTACCAGTCCTCCTTTGTGGCCTCCTTGGCCCATGAAAGATACTTGCGGGTAACAGGACATCCTCTGATTTCTACCTTTGCCTCCTGGAACTTTTTCCCAATCCTGGGCAGGAAGGACTGTGCCACCTTTTCGTGCACCAGCATGGTTTCCATGGCGTTACATGTAGCCGGCCTC
>JAHFOV010000087.1 GCA_023261505.1 Planctomycetota bacterium | reverse complement strand
AGCGGGTGTTAAGGTAGGTATACCTGGTGCTAACTTAGCTGTAGACCCTTGTAATTCACAAGCCTTGCTCTGTACTTGATGTCAACGTACTTTCTTGTGTCCTTGTACTTACTTGTACCTGGTGTCTATCTAAGTCTGAGTAATTGTATTTCTTACCTTCACTTGTCTTATTATATCTCATAGTTTAAGAAGCTAGCTCGCAATGTTTTTTATAGTTACCATATTTATAGCTCCTATAATAACGCACCTTTTCTTAATTACTATGCAAGGAATAGCTCGCATCCTCTTTAGTTACTATACATTGGCTAGCTCGCACTTCCTTCCTAGTTACCATATGAGGAACAGCTATAATCGCACCTTTCCATTAGTTATTATGTTGAAGATAGCCAGTAATTCTCGTACCTTACTTGTAGCTATAATATGAAGATTTACCACAACTTAAGGCGAAATCTGGACAACAACTACCAGTTGCTATGAGCTATCAGTAAACCTGTTGAGGTTGCTAAGCCTGTGCTAGCACAGGCTAGACAACACCGTGAGCTTGTTATTTTCTGTATCCATAGACCTTCACCCTACCTGTAGAGAAATCAATTAGGTAGTGTAGAAGATTTGCCTGGGTCTTATATCGACTGCCTGTAGAGAAGCCAATTATGAGGCTCACTTTGTAAAACCCACATCCTCTAGATATTTCTTCATTATTGCTTTATCATCCCCACTTACTGCACTGTGTGAGCAATCTGGACAGGTAAGCACGTCTGAAATAGTCCTGTGCTCGTAGCTGGAGGGCCTCCTGGCGGTTAGTCCAGGTACTCTTTTCCTTACTACCTCTTGCACCTCTGGTTTCCTTAACTGCTCAATGAAGTTGGTATGGCAATTGGGACAGGAGACTAGCTCTTTCTCTTTTTCTTCAGGAGTCTTGATTCGCTCCCCTAGTATCTTCAATTCTGCCTGTATACTCTGTATACTTTTAATGGTAGACTTAAGTGCTTCCTCAAGTTGTAGATTTCTTAGAGTCTCTACATTACTAAGTTCCTTTTTACTGTTGGTCTCTACCTGTAGATTTCCCTGTAGATTTCTTGGGGTCTCCACATTACTACTACAAAGCTTTTCATGTTCCTTTGGGTCTTTAATGCTGTTAATCATTGTATTAAGTCCTTCAGGTTTACTGTTAGTCTCTGCCTGCTCATTACGTGAATTCCAGCCACAGTCGCCAGATTCGCCAGTCTTACATCTGAGTCCAAGTCGGTCGAGATGATATTGGACGGTCTGCCTGCTCACCCCCAGACGGCGGGCTATCTCCCTAATAGACACTCCCTCCTGGAAAAAGGTCTTTACCTTGTTTTGAGTTTCCATACTAATATCCTCCCTCTACAGGGCAGAATCTGCCTCCTTCTCTACGTTGAGAGACACAACAGTTTAACACCTTTAAAAGCAAGATGCCAGGGCCTCTCTACAGGGGTAGATAACTAAAAAGTCATGGCTTCGTAAAACCCCCTGGTATCACTGGCCAACACCTGACAGTAAATCATAGTCCTGGATATGCTGGAGTGTCCTAGCCACTTCTTCAGCACAGGCAGAGGTACACCACTTAGTACGCAGTGTACGGCAAAGCTGTGCCTGAAAGTATGGGGATGTGCCCTGTCTCTATATATCCCTGCCTTACAACATGCCTGATTAACTATCTGGAAGGCCCTCTGTCTGGTAATAGGGAATAGCTTATCAGTACCAGATAGTTTCTCATGGCCTATGTAAGCCCCTAGCTGTCCAAGAAAGTCTCCTTTAAGAGGGATGATTCTTACCTCTGGCCTCTGTTTCTTCAGGGACTTCACCTTGAGGGTCTTTGAGTAGAAGTCTATGTCTTTGACCTCCAGGGCCAATGCCTCACTCACCCTTAGCCCTGTCTGCCAGAGTAAGGAAAGAAAGAGTTTATCCCTTCCTTCAACCTGGCCTAGTATCCTATCCACTTCTTCCCTGGTAAAGTAAGCAGGGAGTTCTCCATCTGCCAGGGCAATCAAGTCTCTATCCTGTAGAGGTCTTGATAAGCCCTTATGGTGAGCTTGTCGAACCATGCTTGACCTCTCTGCCTGCCCTGGAGGCCGTACTAAGGCGTTTTCATGCGTCTCAATATGCTCCACCCAATCAAACCTTTCTCCTTGCGTACTGAACAATCCGGGCATGTTCTAAGAGTATCTTCTGAGAGTAACACGATAATTAACAATGATAACACTACAAGCTACCGGTAAAATTGTCAAGATTCTACTTGACACTTCATCTAGCGAAAGGTAAAATTTTGTGGCGTCTGAGGAGACAAAAAATAAGGACTTATGACTGTAATGGGTGGCTTAGACTTTACAAAAGAGTACCTTTTGTTAAGTTGAAACCTTAGTAGACTGCAGGATTTGATTTCCTGCTATTTTTTCACTTTGCAGAACATCACCTGATATGAAGGGTGGAAGGTAGTAGGTAGTAGAGACTAGGGAGTAAGCAGCAAACACTATCGCCTAGTGCTTACTACTTTTAAAGGTCGTGACCTGAAGAAAAAGGGATATTGGTTAGTCAGTGAACAATTTTCAAATCGCCAGGTTTCGCCTTACCCTTAAGGTACTGGAAGAGGTCAATTTCCCTCCTTACAAAGGTTCTGTCTTTCGCGGCGGTTTTGGATATGCATTCAAGAAGGTGGCCTGCACACAGAAAGAAACGACCTGTAACGCCTGCCTGCTAAAATCTACTTGCGTGTATTCCTATGTCTTTGAGACCCCACCACCTAAGGACTCCCAGATGTTGAGGCTCTATCCCAGGGTGCCTCACCCCTTCATCATTGAACCCCCTTTAGAGGAGAGGCAGATATACACACAAGGGGCCGAGATAATCTTCCACCTAGTGCTTATAGGCAAGGCCATTGACTATCTCCCGTACTTTGTCTACGCCTTCATAGAACTAGGTAGGATGGGCATTGGCCTCGGAAGGGGGAGATACGAGCTTGCCAATGTAGGTAGGGGTCTTGATATAAAGGGACAGTTCCTCCTTATTTACACCAACGAGAACAAAACCATCCTGGCAAACCCGCCTGTGATTAAATTTACTCTTGACCCTGTATCGTCAGAGTCTTTCTCAGAAGTGCAGACCCTTAGATTCCTTACCCCTGCCCGGATGAGGTACAAGGGCTCGCTTACGGATGAGCTACCCTTTCACGTCCTGATGCGTACTCTCCTGCGCCGAGTATCCTCTTTGTCTTACTTCCACTGTGGGGAAAGGATATACTGGGACTTCAAGAGCCTTATAGAGAGGGCTGAGTCTGTAGAGACTCTATCTAGCGATTTAAGGTGGTTGGACTGGGAACGCTATTCCACCCGCCAGGGACAGAAGATGAAACTGGGCGGGGTCATGGGCAACATCACCTACCGATTCTCCACAAAAATGTTGACAGGACTCCTTCCCCTGATTAAACTAGGCCAACATATCCATGTAGGCAAGGGCACCAGCTTCGGGCTGGGGTGGTATGAGGTGGCTTAGTGACAAACGTAATTAATGAGAAAGAATATAACTCTGTCATCCTTGCTGCTCTGCTCCATGATATAGGGAAGCTTTTAAACAAGGTTGAGAAAAGAAAGCATCCTTATTTTTCTGCCGATTTTGCAAAAAACAAAGATTTCGAGAAACTGGTCTCTCCTTGGGTTGACGCAGAATTGGTCGCTACATTATGCCAAAGGCATCATGAAAATCCGACATTTCCCGAAGACCTCCAGGTGCAAAGAATAAAAGATCCACACACCAGGGCTTTAGCCTATTTAGTTAGCAGAGCCGATAATTACCAGGCTACAGAACGTAAAGATGAGGAAGAATCTGAACAAGATTTTAAACAGACAAGGCTAAAGTCTATCTTTTCTAGGGTAAATATAGAGCGTGGAGAGCCGATTAGGAAATATTATGAACTCACACGGCTAGATCCCATCGAGGTCTTTCCAAGAGAACAGGATTGGATATCCGAGGGCACAGGGAGATACAAAAACTTAATAGATACCTTTGGAAAAGCATTTAAAGAATTAAAACCCAGTACTTTTGAGCATCTTTATGTTGGACTTCTATCCCTTTTTGAAGAGCATCTTTGGTGCGTGCCTAGTGATCTAACTAAGGAATCTGATATCTCCCTTTTTGACCATCTGTCCATTAGCGCCGCAATAGCGGCCTGTCTTTACCTCTTTCATTCCCCAGATTTTGATGAGGTGAAGATTAAACAGGACGATGTGGAAAACTTTTTATTGGTGGCTGGAGACCTTTCTGGCATTCAGAATTTTATATATGAGATTGCCAGCAATAACCCCCGACATTTAAGTAAAACTTTGCGTGGAAGGTCTTTCTACGTTGCTCTCCTGTGTGAGACAGTTTCACTAAAGTATTTGAGGGAACTTAACCTGCCTCTTTCCTGCAGAATTATAAGTGCAGGTGGGCAATTTATACTGCTAGTCCCCAAGAGGAAAGATGCAGAGGAGAAGGTCAAAGAAGTAACTAGGCGGGTTGAAGATTGGTTTTATGAGAAATTTTTGGGAAGATTAACCCTGAATGTGCTGGCCTCTGTGAGTCTCTCAGGGAAGGATTTTTCGGGAAGGAATTTTTCTGCGAAACTGCGAGAACTGCGACAGGGTCTGGAAAAGACTAAAAATCAAAAGCTTTCAACCTTCTTGTTTGCGGACTCGGACAGGGTAATGGAGAAAGCATATACGAATCTGGTGGAAAGCGGAGCGCATGGGGGGCATTGCAAATTCTGTGGTGTTTACCCTGCCGTGCACGTTGAAGAAGAGGGGCATAAAATATGTGAGTTATGCAATGATTCTGCAAAAATAGGAAAGAAGCTGGCGTACAGTAATTATCTTATCTTTGGAAACTTCGACAATCCGGACCTGAGAGTTCTCGATATAGACATTAAACTGCTGGATAAGGTAAAAAGGCCAGAGGAGTGCTTTCTCATAGAAAAGATTGGAGAAGACGATTCCTCCGACAATCCAGGGTTCTTGCGACAATGGATGGCCAATTATATACCGAGGAAAGACCCGCAACTTCTTTGTGAACATGACCACAAAGACGAAGTTATTTCTGGCTGTAAAGCCTTATGCACCTTTTGTAAGTCTCCCTGCGAAGTGGAAGAAAGAAAAAACATGACAGCCCTCTCATTCCAATGTCTTGCCACTTATACTCTCTGGAAAAATGGAAGAGGGGTAGACCACCTTGCCGTGATAAAAGGTGACGTAGATTTTCTCGGACTCATTTTTACAAAGGGCTTGGGTGAAAACCTAACCATTTCAAGATGGTCTTCCCTTTCAAGAATGCTTAGCCTCTTTTTTACAGGCTGGATTCCGGCTTACCTGGAAAAGAACAATAAGCCCATTTATACCGTATATGCAGGAGGGGATGATTTCTTACTTATTGCGCCCTGGGAGGAAGGTATTGAATTCGCTGGCAATCTCCAGAATCGTTTCAGGGATTTCACATCTTCAAATCCCAACGTTACTCTTTCTATAGGAATAAGCCTCATGCGACCCAAAAGTCCTATAAGGCAATCTACCAAGGACGCCGATAAAGGCCTAGAAAATGCAAAAGATACTGGGCGGGACAGATTAAGCCTCTTTGGGACTTCTGTTGAATGGGGATTGTACAAAAAGTTACTGGATTTCAAAGACGACCTAGACAAAAAACTCAATGAAAAGCTAAATCCCAATTCCTTTAAGACCAAACTTACCATGGGGTTCCTCTACAGACTTCTTAGATATCATGAGATGGCAATGCGATATCGAAAGAAAGGAGAAATAGAATCCCTTCGCTATCAATCGCTGATGGCTTACAATACAAGGAGAAATATCGAAGACCAAGGTACAAAAGACATGCTTCTGCCACTTCATTATCCAGGAAATGAGGATTGGGAATTAATGGAAAATCTGAAAATACCCCTATTCTGGGTCTTATACAAGAACCGGGGGAGAAAAGAATTAAAGGAGGAGAGACCGTGAGAGAAGAATCAAGGTCATCAGTCCCGCAGCAAGGAGCTTCGCGACCGGAAATCAGATTTAGAAACGAGGCAGGAAACCTCAGAAAAGAGCTTCTTACGGATGATGCAATTAGATACGCCGAACTCTTTAAGAAGCCAGATGGAGACGCTGCCCTTACCAATCACCAGATAAGGCGCTTCTACAATGAGGTTAAGGCGCTTGAGGCCAAGATTGAGGCTACAAGTTTTGAACAGAACGAGGCACTGGTCCACATGCTCAGGGCAAAAGTGGCTTACGCAAAAAACAAACCCGCTGGTAAAGTTCCGAGCGTCTTTAAAGACTTTATCGACAATTGTGTAAAAGAGATTAATAAAGCAGGAGATAAAGAGCAAGCCTTCCAAGACTTTGCCCTATTCTTTGAGGCCGTAATGGGTTTTGCAGACTTAAGGGAGAGATAAAATGAAACTACAGGGATTTAAAGAAATTGAGGGCATTATAGAATGCGTTACAGGTCTGCGCATCGGTGGTTCAAACAATACCATTGAGATAGGAGGACTTGATAATCCAGTAATAAGGAATCCTTTGGACGACACACCTTATATCCCAGGCTCATCTATAAAAGGAAAGATTCGTACGCTTCTGGAGTGGGAGTTAGGAAAGGTAAGTAATGATGGCAGTGTCCATAAATGCCAGGATAACAGCTGCCCAATATGCCGTATCTTTGGCACCACAGATGAGTCTCTTACAAGACTTCCTTCCAGGGCCTTGTTCAGAGATGCATTTCTTGACAAAGACTCAAGAAGAAAACTGGAAGAGGACTTGCGGCAGAAAAAGGGCCTCCTCTATGCAGAGGTCAAGTACGAGAACACTATTAACAGACTCAAGGGGAAGGCAGAACACCCACGACAAATGGAAAGGATACCTCCTGGTATACGGTTCGCTTTCTCTATCAGTTATCGCATCTTTGATGAACTAGATGAAAACTACCTGTCACATCTTCTCCACGGGCTTTGGCTACTGGAACAAGACGCCCTCGGTGGTTGCGGCAGCCGTGGGTACGGGAAGGTCAAGTTCCATGATGTTAAATCCGGTAGCCAAGCGGTCTAGATAAAGGATAGAAGCAAAGAGATAGCTAAATAGTAGAGATGCCAGAATACAGAGTGACTATAAGACCCATGTCTCCCTTTGAGACTCCCCTCCACTCCGATACTATCTTTGGGCATATCTGCTGGGCCCTGAGGTATCAGGAGGGAGAAGAGTCGCTAAGGCTATTTTTGGATAAATTGAAACAAGACCACTCTATCTTTCTCCTATCCAGTGCCTTTCCAGAAGGCTACATCCCTTGTCCTCTCT
>JAHFOV010000086.1 GCA_023261505.1 Planctomycetota bacterium | reverse complement strand
ATTATAGAATTCTGTGCCGGGATGGGGTGTAGCTACGCCAAAGGTTACTATATCTGGGCCCAGCTTTTTTGCAAAATCTATGGTTCGCTGGGCCGTTTCGCTGGTTTCACCGGGAAGTCCCATCATAAAATACACCATGGGACTTATCCCCGCTCCTCTTGTTCTATCCACGGCGCTCTCTATCATCTCGGTGGTAACATTCTTCTTAACATTCTTTAGAATGGTTGGGTCTCCACTTTCCCCTCCTATGCTGATAGCATGGCAACCATTTTCTCTCATCTTCACCAGAATTTCGTCTGGTAGCCTGTCGGCACGCGCATTACAGATCCAGGAGAGGTTGAATCCCTCTACCTTCATCCTGTCCAATAGTTTCTCGGCCCATATAAGGTTATTAGTAAACCCTGGATCGAAGAACCTTATCTCCTTGATGCCTAATTCTTCTATCCACTTTAGTTCCTTTATAAGATGGTCTATGGTTCTGTGTCTGAGCGGGCCGTAAAAGGGAGAACAGCAGTAAGAACACCTGTTTATACAACCCCTCTGGCCGTAGGTAATGGTCATGGGACTTTTGTGCATGAGTGGGTCACGGTAGAGTTCAAGAGGAATTTTATTATGGGATGGGAACCCAAATTCGTCCATATTATGGCAGAGCGGATGTGGTGCGTTCCTTATTATGTTGTCACCTCTACGATAAGCAATCCCTTTAACATTTGCGAGCTTATATTCTTCTCGTATTATGTCTAAAATCGGCAGCTCGGCCTCACTATACACACACACGTCCAGGTAAGCGATTTCCTTTAGTGTCTCTTCCGGTAGAGCCATCACATGAGTCCCGATTGCAACTGTCAGGATTTTGTCAGAGACATCCTTTACCACCTTCGCCACCTTTATGTCATGCATTATAGAAGTGGTAGATGTTGTGAAGACCACCATCTTTGGGTCTTCTTCCTGAATCTTTTTGCTTAGGTCAACAAATGTTGCCCTAAGGGTGTTTGCGTCATATATGGTTGAAGAGATTTTATGCTCTTCAAGTAGTCCAGATATAATCATTAAGTCTAAAGGTGGCCAGGCCATGTCAGCCTTAAAGGTGCCGATGCTTCCAAGTACCCTTAGGCTCCCCATATCCGTCACAGCAGGCGGTTCGACCAGAAGAATCTCCATATTTGTATTCTCCCTAAAAAGGCTTTAGGTTAAAAACGAACCTCCTCTTTAGAATTTTTCTTACGTCTATAAGTATCCAAGGGCAAGTTATCATTTCTTTAAGGGCTGTAGTCTCTTACTCCTTTTGTCGTCCTAATGCCAGGTTCTATTAGTATAATCCGAGCAATCTATCGAACTCCTCCGAGGCGTAATCTTCCACTAATCATGTTCCACAATAACATCAATGGAATCGTAAAAAGTGCCTTGAGGTTGTAGTTGTAACCAGCATCATCAAGAAACAGTTTTAATCCTTTTATGGGATGGCGCATGTAAAAGAGGTAATAAGCCTTAGACTGCCATTTTTTGAGCTCGGCCAAGGGTAGGTTCTCCAGCTCGTAACAATTGTAATTAAATTGGTTGTAATCTTCCCACCTGCTGTGCAGAACTCGCATACCTCCTTTACCTTCTATTGCCATCTTCCTGAATTGAGAACCAGGGTTTGGCACAAGAAGTCCAAAGGACAAGGCATCCGGGTTAAGTTCAAGTGCAAAGTCGATGGTGTTTCTAATGGTCTCTATTGTTTCCGTATAATGCCCAAAGAGAAAGAAACAGCGCACATTGATTCCCACCTTTTTTGCCAGTTTTACAGCATTCCTGACATGTTCCTTGGTTTCCCCTTTTTTAATAACTTCTTTGAGTATCCTCTCGTCGCCGGTCTCGACACCCAAAGCAATCCACCTGCAACCCGCCTCCTTCATCTTTTCAAGCAGTGCTTCGTTGACACTGTCTGCCCTTGTTTCACACACCCACTCTATTTTTTTGTTCAGTCCACGATTTATTATTTCTTCGCATAGGCGATACGTGTTTTCCTCCATAAGACTCAGTGTTGCATCTGCAAACTGTATCTTTCGTGCACCGAAACTGTCCACAATGTACTCGACCTCGTCGACTACCTTTCTGAAATGTCGTACCCGCACCTTTTTGCCTAGGTAACTGGGGGTACAGAAGTAGCATGGGTAGGGACAGCCACGAGAGCTGCTAACCATAAAAACATCATTATAGCACGAAACCTCAAAAAGGTCCCATCCTGGAAAAGGTAAAGAATCCAGGTCATTTATCTGGGGTCTTGGTTCGTTTATCTTTAGTTTACCGGAAGGTGTCCTATAGGCAATTCCCTTTATTTGCGAAAGGTCGGCACTCCTCCCAGCTAAAACCTCCAGGAGACGCAGCGAGGTCTCTTCTCCCTCACCTATTACGCACACATCTATACTCGGATAGTCATTAAGCACCTCTTCCGGTACTGCGGTAGCATGAGGGCCACCCAGTGCCACGGGCAAATTTGGCCATCGCGCTTTAACTTTTTGTGCCACAACACTTGCTGCTGGTACCTCAGTTGTGAATGCCGTAATACCAACCAGAAGAGGTTTGGCTTCTTCTATGTAATTGTATACATCTTCTATACTTCTATGCGGTAGGCGGAGGTCTATGACTTGAACCTTAACCCCCTTATTGCGCAGGTACCCAGAGAGCGCACCTAGCCCCAGTGCCGGTGTGAGAGATTCATTGGTATAAATAGGGTCTTCCTTACCCATCAGTTTCTTAGAAGGATGTATAAGTAGAATATGCAATGCCTTTAATTCCTGCCCTGGTTTTTGCTATTTTGACACAAAGTATCCAATAAAGCTCTTCAGTCCGTGTAGCTTTGCCCATAGTTCTGAGATAGACCTAATTTCTATCAGCATCCTCATCATTTGCCTTGGGCGTAAGTAGAACTCTTTGAGCCCCTCATCTATCATGACATCTATCTCCTCTTTAGAAAATTGAGGATAGTTTAATATGGTTACCTGTTCACCATTTTCGTCCACCCACTCTGTCCATTTACCCGGCAGCAGGTAGCCTTTCTCCTTAGCCCACTGGTATATCTCAGTGCCAGGATAAGCACAGATGCCAGAGATTTGTATAGTATCAAGAGGTAAAGACTTGGCAAAGTCTATAGTCTTTCTTGCGGATTCGAGGGTCTCTCCGGGTGCCCCTATCATAAAACAGCCATGGATTATAAAACCTAATCTGTGAGCCTCTTCAGCAAACTTCCTTGACTGCTCGATGGTAATACCTTTTTTAACAGCACGTAGGGCCTCATTTGTCCCAAATTCAAACCCAACCATCAACATTCGACATCCAGCCCGTTTCATTAAAGGCAGAAGCTCCAAATCCATATCAACCCTGGCATTACAACTCCAGGAGATATCTATATCCCGCCTCAACATTTCTTCACAAATACCCCTTACGTGATCGCTAGAGGCTACAAAGGTGTCCGTCTCAAACATTATCTCCTGAAGGTGGGGAAAAAGTTTCAAGTCGTACTCTATTTCATCCACCACCAGTTCCGGATCCCGAAGACGTAATTTTCTGCCATACATGGTCTGTATGTCCCTGCAAAAGGTGCAGGTACCAAAGCAGCCCCTGCCGGAAATTAAGGTAAGAAAAGGATATTTTTTGCCAGCATCATGGTACCACTCAGGTTTTATATGATGCCAGGCAGGAAAGGGACTTTCGTTGACGTCCAGGGGGGGTCTGCTGGGATTGCTTATTACTTTTCCATTCTTTCGATAAAAAATACCCAAAACTTCCTCAAGGGCTTTGCCTTCTGCCAGTTCTCTAAGAGTATAATCATATTCTCCTTTAACTATTACGTCTACTGAATCCTTAGCATATTCAAATGTATCCTCTGGCAGTACACTAACGTGTGGGCCAATAAGTACAGTAGTAGCTAGGCCCTTTTCTTTAGCTACCCTTGCATAAGAGATGTCGTTATAAATAGAGGGAGTAGTAGTATGTATAACAACAAGCTCTGCTGAAAAACGGCTCATCTCCTCAATAATCTCTTCCTTTGATAGATTCAGTGCAGCACCATCAATGAACTTGACTAGGTTCCCTGCTTTTTCTAAGACGCTTGTTGCTATAAGCATCCAGTCTGGGTGCCTCTGGACCCTGCCCCTGGACCTGGCGGCCCATCTGGCTGAGCGGCAAAAACCCTCCATGTAAGGAGGATTTAACATCAAGACCTTCAATTGCTAATCACTCCATTTAATCTACGAATAAATTAGAAGGCTAAAACACCTGTTCATCGTTGGCTTGTATGGGTATACATGAAAGAATCGTCTTGGACTGCTGAAATTCCCGCTATTCCTAAAAAAGAAGATAGGAGAATAGCATATTCAAGTTTAAACTTCTCGATAAGTTCAATACTCTGCAACCTTTATCAAAATCTCTTAATCTTGTCAAGTAGTCACCTTTTAATCCGTTATCTTTTTAGCTAGAGTTACTAAAACGTTTCTTCATGAAGTAAAGTAAGAAGTGGCTTTCTTTGCCTTTCTTTTTACATACCCATTCCTTTACAAAGACGAAATTCTCGTTTTTATTGACAAGAGAGAAAACTTCTTCGGGTAGTTCTTCTTTATAAAATACGATGTAATTTGGCCTCCACGCATTTACAAATCCTTGGAACCTGTTGTACGGTGGAGCTAAATGCCTGAATTCACCCTCAGCGTAAAAAGCTACCTTCTCTAGATTCAGTTCCCCTATGCCCATAATGACAGGATTCTTAACAGGGGCATTAGCCTTTATCCAGTAACCTGCCTCTTTTTTGACCACCTCATCCTTGCGTTTTATCTTAAGGTCTTTTGGCAATGCAACTGCCAGGAGTGCCAAGAAAAGGAGCAGCCCGGCACGGTTAAATCCCAGCGTATTCCGCTCTAAGGAGGGAGCAAATTGGCAAAGATATTTGGAGGCCTTTTCCATCCCTACCCCTGCCCAGACAAAAGACAGCACCGCCATGGGAAGTACGTAGCGCCCGCTTATGTAGTAGGCATTGTAGGCGAGAAGATAGTAGAGGATGAAGTAAAGACCAAAAAAGGAGAGCAGAAAGAACTCCACCCTGGAATCCGATGACGCAAGACGCAGTCTCAGGGAAAGAAGCCTATGAATAATCCACTGGTTAGGAGGTGTCTTTGCTATACCGGATCCTTCGGCGAACTTGAAAAACCCTATGAGAAGAAAAGGCAAAAAGGGCTGATAAAAGTCCTTGGCAAACTCATTAAGAGTAAGAACGAAAATCATATGATAATGCCCCTTCTCCTTCCATCTGGCAATCTTTTCTGACTCGGGTACCCTTCTCTCCGGCTTCTTCTTGTCTTCCGCAGAAAGGCCTGGAGTCGTACTAATGGTCCCTGTAGCAAGCTGGGCGGCCCCCTGCTGCGTTACATGCCAAACACCCGTTTTCTTGTGGATGAAGAAAATATATGGTGCTGATAGTAAAATTAAAGGGGCAATAAACAAGCCGATGCATACAACCCTTTTTAACAGATGTCTCCTGAACTCTTCGATGTTTGCCAAAATAAACCAGGGGAGCATTACCACAAGTAAGGCCAGGCTTTCAGCACGGGTGAAGTAGCTCAGCGTAACGCAAACTCCGGCGAGGGCATACCTTTGCCACGCACCACTTTTTATTGCCTCCCAGCCCAACCATATTGCACTGAGAAAGAAAAAAAGGTTAGTAGTATCAGACATAATATCGGCAGAGAGACGTACATGAGTCGGATTTATCGCCAGGAAAAAAGCAGCAAAGACACCCGCATAGTGGCCAAAGGCGCCTCTAGCAAGAAAATACAAAGGAAATACAGTCAGCACCCCCATGATTAAGGCCACTGCCTTGCCTGCCACTTCATAATTACCCAGGAGCTTTGTCAACCCAGCAAAGAGAATAGGATAGACCGGATGTATGGGGTGCCCTAGGCCTGCCTCAAAATCACCTTGAGCAAAACTTCGGGTGGCATGAAACCAATTGTATCCGTCGGTCCCTATTACCGGAGTAGCAAGGAATACATAAAGCCTGACTAACAGTGCAAAAAGGGTAAGTAAAAGGAGATGCCTCTTTTCAGTACCTGACATTAAATGAACACCGATTCTGGCTTTTAAGGTAAAATAGTTGGGCCTTGCGGGGAGCAGAAATAATTTAGCCCGGATCTTCTATCCACTGCAATTCTCTTGACATGCGAACCATGATAATCTGGGCATCTGGTCGTGTCAAGCATTTTGAAGACCTAGGGTTAAATTTTGGTCTCAATGCGGACTTTAAAGTAGGCATTACCCTACCCGAACTTTTGTTCAAAGCGCAGAATTATGACCCCTTGTTAGAGATTGTGCTTAATGCTGTATTGCGGCGAATAAGTAGCCGCAGGCTTTAGCCTGCGTCAAAAAAAATGTAGCCGCAGGCTTCAGTCTGCGCAATTAATAGCTCACAGGCTTCGCCCTATGAAAACAAAATGGATATAAAATGTAGCCTCAGGCTTTAGCCTGAGCAAATACGGGTGTGGCTGACAGCCAGTTTCACCTTACGAATGTGCCGAAGGCCAAGGGCGACAATCCCAAGCACAAAACCTTAATTAAGCGAAGTTAGCTGCCAGCCTTTTACAATTTCTTATGCCTTCTTAAATAGATGCAACAGCCTCTTTCTCCAAAGGCCCGCCAGCCCAGTGCCAAGGAGGAGCAGGGTGGAGGGCTCGGGGGTTGCGGTTGCACCAGGGTCTAATACAAAAACAGTGGCCTTACCTAAGTTGATCTCAAGAGGGATTGTCTCCACAGCGTTCAAAATTCTCCATTCACCGAAATTAGTGCCAGACTTGTCTTTATGTAAGTCTCTCGTGTCGAATTCCTGCCTAAACGTACAAGTTCCCCCTGTACTAAGAACGTGATTTTCACACTTATTCTCATCAAGAAGTCCGGTATTGAATACCTCGTCATTTTTGTCGCCGGTTAGGAACAAGATAGACGCGTCAACAGAATGTTGAATAAGGCTAACATCTTTAATTGTAAAATCTTCTATTCCAACGTTTGTAACAACGAATTTGAATATACCTGTGTCTCCTTCAAGAACACTACGAGATGGAGGGTTAGGCGTGACAGTAAACATTGGAATAGCCAACAGTTCGGGCTGGACGAGGTTAGAAACGGTTGTTAACACAGTCATTGTGGCGGCGGTTATGAGCAAACGAATCCAGCCCTTAACGGACGAGTGATATGTTTTCATTTTTACCCTCCTTTTTCTGCTTGTTGTTACTGAAGAAATCGGACTGGCAGCCAAATTTTTTTGTCTAAATACGTCAGACCTCTGTGAAAGCCACTGAAACAGGGCGTCATTCTTAGCGGAGCG
>JAHFOV010000027.1 GCA_023261505.1 Planctomycetota bacterium | reverse complement strand
GTGGCCCGTGCTCCGAGATTTTCTATGACCAGGGAGAAAAAGTCGGCTGTGGCCGCAAGGACTGCCAGCCCAATTGCCCACACTGTGAGCGCTTCGTAGAGGTCTGGAACCTGGTCTTTGTACAGTTCAATCGTGTAGGGGAAATGAGGCTAGAACCTCTGCAAAACAGGAGCATAGATACAGGTATGGGCCTGGAGAGGATTGCCAGGGTTATGCAAGGGGTTTATACCAATTTTGAGATAGACATCTTCATCCCTATCATCCGTAACATAGAAGAGATTCTGGGCAAGCGATACGTTCCCGACCTGGAAGAAGGGAGGCTCTTCCGCAGGATTGCCGACCACATGAGGGCTGTGGTTTTCTGCATCTCAGATGGGGTACTACCCAGTAATGAAGGCAGGGGTTACGTGGAAAGGAGACTCCTGCGGCGGGCCGTTAGGGACGCCATGAGTCTGTCCGGACTGGAAGAGGCGGCCCTTTATAAGCTCGTTCCTGTTATTACAGAGGTTATGCAAGAACCATATCCTGAAGTAAAACAACGCAGGGATAACATTGCCAGAATAATAAAGAACGAGGAGGAAAAGTTCCTTAGTACCTATCATCAGGGAATTCAGCGGCTTGAAGAGGTGGTGGCACAACTAAAGAAAAGCGGTTTAGACACCCTTCCCGGCGAAGAGGCCTTCCGTCTTTACGACACCTACGGTTTTCCACTGGAGAGCACCATGGACTACTGCGAATCAGTGGGCCTGAAGGTGGACACCCATGGTTATGAGAAGTACATGAAAGACAGGATGAGCCTCTCGCGCAGCACCTCAGGGCTTGTTCCTGCAGTCTTTCAAACAGTGAAGAGTAGAATCGAGGAGGAAATTGAACCTGTTATAGAAAAGCAAAAGGAGTTGGAGCAAAGATGGTTGGAGCCATCAATAGGGCATAAGAAATTAGGTGAACTAACGGACGAGGACAAGGAAAAATTAGCTCAATACGTTATTAAAAGGCTGCAGAAAACAGGTGATTTGGAAACAATAGACAAATTAATTAATGAACTAGGTCAAGCATTTCAAGCCGCAATAGAACAAATGCAAGAAGCAAGTAGAAAATTTTTGCAGCCTCTTGTAGAAATGCAAGTAAAAATAGGAACGGTAGAGTGGCAGAATATCATTACAAATATTGGTCAATTTTTAGCAGCAATAAAAGAAGCTTCTGAAGTTTATTTCAAGCCAACAAAATTTATTGGCTACGAGGGTGGCAGAGGAGAGGGTTGCGTTTGCTTTATAACATCAAAAGAGGAAGATAACTTACTAGAGGAGAGGTTACTACCCGCAGCTAACGAAGGCGAAGAAGTACGGGTAATACTGGATTGTACAGCCTTCTACGGAGAGGCAGGGGGGCAGGTGGGGGATACAGGATATCTTAGAGGAAAGGGAGTAGAACTTGAGGTGTTGGATACTAGGCGGGCTGAGGACTTTATAGTCCATAATGTAAAAGTCATTAAGGGGACACTAACCCCTGGAATTAAGCTAGAGTGCCATGTGAACCTAGAGAGGAGAAAGGCCATAAGCCGAAGTCACACCGCTACCCACCTCCTACATTACGTGTTGAGAAATGTGCTTGGAGAGCATGCTGAACAGGCTGGCTCTCTTGTAGCTCCCGACAGGTTGCGCTTTGACTTCCATCACTTCCAGGCCCTCACTAAAGAAGAACTTATTAAGGTGGAAGATATGGTTAATGAACTTATAAGAGAAAGCGCCCCTGTGGCGGTGGAAGAGATGCCTGTAGAGGAGGCAAGAAGGCGTGGTGCAATTGCCCTCTTCGGGGAGAAGTATGGAGAAAGGGTACGCCTGGTGGACATCGGAGGCTACAGCAAGGAACTCTGTGGAGGAATCCACCTCCATCGTTCCGGAGAGGTAGGCCTATGTAAGCTGGTAAGTGAAGGTTCTGCCGCAGCGGGTATCCGCCGCATAGAGGCATTTACAGGTGAACTAGCTCTACAAAAGGTCAGAGAGACAGAAGAGGTGCTGAAGAGGATATCTGCCACCCTTAAAGTCCCTGAAGGGGCAGTGCTCCAGAGAGTCGAAGCTCTACTAGGGGAATTAAAGAGACTGGAAAAAGGTACGCTGGGAGACCAGTTGAGGGACTTTGTGGCGGAGGGGCTCCTCAAGGAAGCGAAGGAGGTCAATGGGGTAAAGGTACTCGTCCAGAAACTCGAGGCCCTCAGGGTAGATGACCTGAGAAAGGTCATTGATTATATAAAGGTTTTGCCTTCCGTGGTGGCGATATTGGGTACTAAGGAGGATGGTCGGGCAGTAATTTTAACATACGTGAGCAAAGAGCTAGTTAAGAAAGGGTTCAACGCCTCAGAAATTGCCAGGGAAGCGGCCAAGGTCATTGGAGGGGGAGGCGGGGGCAAGGCGGATATGGCTCAGGCTGGCGGTAAAGATGTAGCAAGGCTTGACGAGGCTATAGAATATTCCTTTAAGCTTATAAAAGAAAAGCTTACAAGGCAAGTAGCATCTATGACATAAGACTAGGAGGGAAGTTGCGCAAGTGACACCAAAACTCTTAGCAGACATCACAGAACTTGATATAAATCACCCCGTTATCACCCTTGAAGAAATTAGGGCTGTTAACCCTCATCGTCACGAGATGGAGCAGCTCTCAGGGATATTGAAATTCGCCCCCGAAAATAAGCTAATTATAGGTTACAAGGATGTTGCAAAAGATGAGTTCTGGGTTAGGGGGCATGTACCGGGCAGACCGCTTATGCCTGGAGTTCTCATGGTGGAGGCGGCGGCCCAGCTTTGTACCTTTTATTATAAGAAGTGCATCCCGGACGACAGGTTCCTTGGTTTTGGTGGGGTAGATAAGGTAAAATTCAGGGGTACGGTATTGCCCGGTGATAAGCTTATACTTATCGCTAAAAACATAGAACTCAGGCCCCGTCGTGCCACCTTTGAGTGCCAGGGGGTGGTGGACGGGAGGATTGTATTTGAAGGGATAATCATAGGCATGGCCGTCTAAGCGACTGAACTAGGGGTCAGAGACTAGGGGCTAGGGGTTAGAAAAAAGATTACTAGCCCCTGACTCCTAAATTAGGCTGAGAAGCTCAACAATGCTTTTGATGAAGAAGTCTGGAACTATTTCTTTCTGGGAAGAATTGGCAAACCTCTCGTAGTGCTGGCCATGCTCTAACATGACGGTGGGTATCCCAAGGGCTGTGGCAGCGGCGAGTTCATCCTCAATACGATCTCCCACACAAAGTACTTCTTCGGGTGCAAGACCGTATTTTTCTAGAAGCTGCTGAAAACAACGCCTTTTAGCCTTGCCTTCCCCATCCCTTTTCACTATCATCACCTCCTCCATAAGTCCGCCTGAGGCGGATAGCCCAAGTTGGCTCATTTTGGCTTCTTGTTCATCACAGTTACCAGAGGTGACAAGAAATACCTTCAGCCCCTTCCCTCTCAGGGCCTTGAGGGTAGGATAAACATCGGAGAATAACTTAATCTGGTTCAGGTCAGGAGATTTCTGTAGTACGACTTGTATCTCATCCAAAAAGGCAGGAGGTAAGCCCAGCCGGTGAGCCATCCCTTCGTAACGGCCGTACTTGCGGACCTCTTCGTCTTTTTGTAAAAACTCCACAGCCTCTTCCTCTGTACACCCTTTATATTTTGCTACAACCCTCGCCAATTCCCGGCGTCTGTTCCTGGAAAGGGTACCCGAACAATCGTAAAGGGTATCGTCCAGATCAAAGATTACGGCCTTTATCTTTTTACTCTTTTTTATCTCACCAACCATGTTTTCTTAAAGCGTTGCTTAAATAGTAAGACCTAATAAGTAGCAACCGCCCTCTTTCTTATTACCCCGCAAAATAGCATATGCCCATTTCTATACAAAATATAGATTGCACTTATTGTATAGACTCCTTTAATATATATTCCTTATTTCGGCAAATCAAATATATACCAGTTAGAGGCTAAATACTCTAAGATAAAGCCAAAAATAGGTTGACTTTTTGGCCTGAAGGCATTAATTCTATTAGGATTTAGCTTTACTTAAAAGTAACTATAGACCAAAAGATTAACATATAGATGGTAAAATTGGGAGTAATTGGGGCCGGTTACTGGGGACCCAATCTTATAAGAGACTTTCTGAGGTTAGACCCTCAATCTGTTCGTGCTGTCTGCGATAGGAGTAATGAGCGAAGGGAGTTTGTAGCTAAAATTTATCCTCAAATAAGGCTTTATGAAGATTATCCTCAATTACTTGAAGACAAAGAAGTTCAGGCAGTGGCGGTGGTCGTTCAGCCAGCCTTTCACCACGAGGTGGCCAAGGCGGCCTTGCTTAGAGGGAAACATGTCTTTGTGGAAAAACCTCTCGCTGTCACTGTAAGGGAATGCAAAGACTTAATCCAACTGGCAGAGGATAAGGGACTCGTCCTTATGGTGGGGCATGTCTTTGAGTATAACCCCGCCGTCCGTAAAGTAAAAGAATACTTCCAGCAAGGCACGCTAGGTAAGGTATACCACCTTTACTCCGAGAGAATGGACCTGGGAACAGTTAAGGCCGATGTGAATGCCATGTGGAATATCGCCCCTCATGACATTTCTATTCTATTGTACTGGCTACAGGAAGAACCCTTATGGGTCAGTGCCCAGGGGTTCAGTTATCTCCAGAGGGGAATTGAGGACACGGTGCACATGACTATGGAATTCCCCTCCAGTATCAATGCAGAGGTACATGTAAGCTGGCTCAGTCCGCAAAAGATAAGAACTACTACTATAGTAGGCAGTAAAAATATGGTAATATATGACGAACTTTGTGCCAATGGTAAAGTGAAACTTATAAGGAATGAACTTTGCGCCGATGGCTTTGAGCAGACAAGAGATAAGTACACAAAGAAAAAAGGGGAAGTAATAACTCCCCAAATAGAAGGAGGAGAACCGCTGCTCCTGGAATGCGCCCACTTCCTGGAATGTATAGAGAAGGGCCAAAGACCTCTCACTGATGGCCTTAATGGCCTAAGGGTAGTTAAAGTACTGGAAGCGGCTCAAGAATCTCTGAAAAGGGGTGGAACAAAGCAAACACTGTCCGCCTTAGGCGGATTACGCTGAGGAAAGGAAAAAATGAAAAATACTATAGTAATGGAAAATATACATCTCGTTGACTTGCAAGCTCAGTACCGAAACATCCAGGGGGAAGTAAATTCTTCTATAAGAAGGGTGATTGAAGAAGGGGCCTTTATACTAGGCAAGTACGTGAGAGAATTTGAGCAGGGATTTGCCAGTTTTTGTAGGGCTAAATATGCAGTGGGAGTGGCCA
Source organism: Planctomycetota bacterium (assembly GCA_023261505.1). Taxonomy (GTDB): domain Bacteria; phylum Planctomycetota; class Brocadiia; order Brocadiales; family Bathyanammoxibiaceae; genus JAHFOV01. The sequence goes on along the minus strand of JAHFOV010000027.1, from coordinate 21,183 downwards.
GTGGAACAGATGCCATCACCCTTGCTCTTAAGGCTATGGGGATTGGGCCAGGGCATGAAGTGATTACTGCCCCCAACTCAGCAGCCCCCACCGCCGAGGCCATTAGCCTTGCAGGGGCAAAGGTAGTCTTTGCTGATATTGACCCAGAGACTTATAATCTGGATCCCGAAAAGGTCAAAAAGGCCATAACCTCCAGAACCAGAGCCCTCATGCCAGTACACCTTTATGGACAGCCAGCCGATATGGATGCCTTCAGAGAGCTTGCCAGGGCCTATGGATTGAGGTTAATTGAGGATGCCGCTCAGGCCCATGGTGCCGAATATAAGGGACATAGAGTGGGCACCCTGGGAGATGCTTCCTGTTTTAGTTTCTTCCCTTCCAAAAACCTCGGAGCCTACGGAGACGGCGGGGCAGTGGTTACTGACGACCCCCTCATTGCAGAAAAGGTCCATATGCTTAGGGACCATGGGAGGAAGGAAAAGTACATTCATGAAATTGAGGGTCATAACAGCCGACTGGATGCCCTTCAGGCCGCTGTTTTATCTGTTAAGCTGAAGTACCTTGAAGGTTGGACTAATTCTAGACGTGAGAAGGCAAGACAATATGACAAGCTTCTGTCTGCTATACAAGGGGTAAGTACACCCCGGGTACTGCCAGAGGTAAAACATGTTTACCACCTCTACGTTATAAAAGTAGAAGATAGGGACGGCCTTAGAAAGAAACTTGAGGAGATGGGCATCCATACAGGTATCCACTATCCCCTCCCGCTCCATCTCCAGCCAGCCTATGCCCATCTTGGCCTTCCCAGGGGTACTTTTCCCAGGGCGGAGGAGGCCACATCAAAAGTGCTTAGCCTCCCTCTTTACCCAGAAATTAAAACTGAACAATTAGAGGCGGTAGTGGAGGCCATTAAGCTTTGCATAAGTTAGGTTTTAGTGGTGGACCTCTCTCCTAAAGACCTATCAGTAGTGCTCCCTGTACATAACGAGGCAGATAGCCTTAGAGAACTCCTCTCTCGCCTTCTGCAAGTCTTTAAGGATTCAGACCAGTCCTACGAGGTAATCTTTGTGGATGATGGCAGCACTGATGGGAGCTGGGAGGTGATGAAAGAACTTAATGCTCAGAGCCATCATGTTAGGGTGATTCGCTTCAAGAAGAATTGTGGAGAGTCGGCGGCCCTGGAGGCAGGCTTTAAGGCTGCCAGAGGCGATATAGTAGTGGCCATGGATGCCGACCTTCAAAGCGACCCAAGGGACATACCCCGTCTTTTACAAAAACTACAAGAATACGATGTGGTCTGGGGACTGCGGGCCGAGCGAAAGGATGAGTGGCTGAGGAGACTTGTATCCTGGGGCGGCAATACCGTCAGACGAATACTAATGGGGGATAATGCCAGGGATGCTGGCTCTCCCCTTAGGGCTATGCGCCGGGAGGTGGCCCAAAAGGTAAAAATATTTAAGGGCCTTCACCGTTTCTATCCTACCCTATGCAGAATGGAAGGTTTTACAGTGATAGAGATTCCAATATCCCACTTCCCGAGAAAGTACGGAGCGTCTAAATACACCATCATAAACCGCTTTTTTGAGTATCTGGTAGACCTCCTGGTCGTGAAATGGATGCATAACCGACATATAGACTACGAGATTGTAGAAGAATTAGATGAGAGATAGTCAACGGGTATTACTGCTACTGTTCCTTTGCCTTACCTTTTATTTACCAGCTTTAGGAAACAGGGACCTATGGGGCACTGTAGAAACAGAATATGCCCAGGTGGCCAGGGAGACCTTGCAGTCCACCTCATGGGAAGGATGGCTAATACCCCATTTCAATGGCAGCGTATACAGCGAGAAGCCTCCCTTATACTTCTGGCTAATAGCCCTTGCCAGCCTACCAGTCGGGGATGTTACAGAATTTACCGCACGCCTCCCCTCGGCCTTAACAGCCTTGGGTACAGTGATCCTCTTGTATCTCCTGGGTAAAACAATGTACGATGAACGGGTGGGATTCCTGGCCTCCCTGACCCTCCTGAGTTCTCCCGAATTTTTTAAATCTGCCTGCATGGTAAGGATAGATATGCCTGTGGCCTTCTTTTTTACGCTTAGCGTTACAGGTTTCTATATGGGCCTTGCCTCCTCTAGGAGGCTGTTCTTTCTCTTGGGCTGGTTTTCAGCCGCGCTTTGCTTGTTAACAAAGGGGCCCCTTTATCCGCTCATTATTGTGCTTACCCTGTCCCTTTATTTAGCATCAAGAAGTGAGCTACACCGTTTGAAGGAGGCTCTCACACCATTAGATGCTATGGTATTCTTTGCCACTATATGCTCATGGCTTATACCTGTTTATTTAGAGGAAGAGACCTACCTGAAAAACCTCCTTAACTTAGGAAGATGGTACCTTGAGGGAAGTGAATATCACGCCGAGAGTTTCTATTTTTATCTCCCGCAATTTCTTGCTGGTATGGCACCATGGTCTATTTTTTTGCCAGTGGCCTTATACCTTTACTACAGTAATAAAAATAAAGAGAATGGGGAAAAAGAGAATAAGGGCGGGATTACACTGCCTCCATTATGGCTATTGGTTGGCCTTGTAATATTCAGCATTATTACTACCAAACACGGCCGATACATCTTGTTTCTTTATCCTGCTGGGGCCTTGATAGTTGCCCAAATATGGAACATTTATTGGCTAAAAAGTCCCTCATCTTGGCCCTGGAAGAAATCTGTGGCAATGTTAACGATTGCGAGCTTATTGGGTGTTGAGGTGGCACTGTTCATAGGCGGCTGCCTACCTTACCCTTTCCTAAATCTCTTTCTCGTTGATACCGGGGTGCTAATAGCTATTTACCTAGCTTACAGGGCCTTACAAATTCGATTACTTTTTGGTTCTGTCTTCCTCACACTAACCATCTCTCAAGGGATTTATTACCAATTTCTCCTGCCGTTGAAGAACGATATCCACTCTGAGAAACCATTATGTCAGAAGCTCCTTAATGTAATGGAACCAGGCACTAAATGGGCCGCGTTCAGAGTCTACAGGCCCGCCTTCACATATTACACCAAGACTTTTCCAACCAATATACTCCAGGAGGAGCGGCTTAAAGCCTTCCTCTCTTCCAGAGAGAAGGTCTATTGTCTTCTTGCTGAAGAAGACTACAGAAGGCTAAAGTTACCAGCCTTCAAGCTGGCTGAATTTCTTAATCCGAAGGAAAACCATCCCCCCTACATTCTGGTTTCCAATAAACAATAAACAGAAACATTAAAACACACACTTACATGAGATTGCTTCAAATTACCCAGGATTTTCTAAAAGAGCACTCTTTAAAGCTAGTGCTAGTGATAATATGTCTGACCCTGTATCTCCCTCATATTGGGGGCAGGGATTTATGGGCAGGCAGGGAGACCCTTTATGCTCAGGTGGCCAGAGAGACCCTTCAGTCCACCCCAAACGGCTGGTTTGTAACACATTTTAACGGAGAGATATACTTTAACAAACCTCCATTGTATTTCTGGGCGGTAGCTCTGCTAAGCAAACACTCGGGGGATGTAACAGAATTTACCCTCAGGCTGCCCTCTGCGCTGGCGGCCATTGGGACAGTGCTAGTGGTTTTCTCGCTTGGTGAAATGCTTATTGGAGCAGGCGGAGGATTCCTGGCTGGCCTCATCCTGGCAAGCAGCCCCGAGTTCCAGAAATATGCCTGCGTGGCCAAGCTGGAAATGCTCTTAACCTTCTTCATCTCTGCCAGCCTGGCCTGCTTTTATTTTGGCCTTAATTCCACTTCACACAAGAGGTGGTATTTCCTCTGGGGCTGGGCCTTCCTTGCCCTGTCCGTCCTCACCAAGGGCCTTGGTATAATCCTTATCCCTCCTGTATTGGGTCTTTATCTCCTTAGCAGAAAAGAACTTCACCGCTGGAGGGAGACGGAACCATTTCTTGGCATCCTTCTTTTTACTGCACTCTTGTTATGCTGGCTTCTCCCAGCCCAATTGTACGGAGGTTTAAGCTATACAAGGGGTTTGGTAGACCACTTTGAATACCACATGGGCAAACCTATAAAGCTTTTCAAACCTGTCTTCTATATAGAGGAGACCCTTGCGGGGACGCTTCCATGGTCCCTCATACTGATTGGCCTTTATGCGTACTGGAAAAAGTGTGGAGAGCAAGAAAGGGAGTCACTTCGATTTCCAGTTATATGGTTTCTAGCCATGTTTATCATATTTTCTCTCAGCATGGAAAAGAGGAGCAGGTACCTACTATCCCTTTATCCTGCCCTGGCCCTGGTCTTGGGAACCTTGTGGAATTATTATATATCCAAAGCCTCTCCCCTATGGACATGGGAGAGGTGGGCCACAGTCCTGGCCTTCGGTTTCTGTGGCGGCTCGTTCCTGGGGCTAGTCTATGCAGGATTGCCCATAAGCTGGATAGTGCTGCTGGTGGGGCTATGTGTCCTGGGCTTGACGCTCTTCACCATCTGGGCACATCAATACAAAGTGCTCTTTGGAAGCTTCTTCCTCTTTGCTATGGCATTTGAGACAACCTACTGCCAGCTTGTCTTGCCCAGAGTGAGCCATGCAGGACAGGAAAGGGCCCTTTGCAAGCAGATACTTAATATCATTGGACAAGATGCACCCCTAGCAACCTATCAATTGTTTAATCCCGATTACGTCTGGTACACAAAAAGAAAAATTAAAATCTTTGGCTCCAGAAAGGAGCTTTTAAGCTTCTTCTCTTCAAAGGATAGAGTCTATTGCCTATCTGAAGAAGAACTCCCCTCGCTGGGATTGGAGACCTATAAGGTAAAGGAGTTCCAAAGGCCGGGCAGATACGGTGGTAAACTTTTACTTTTTTCAAATAAACCGGAAGTGGAATCTAGCAGATGACCACCAGAAGACGGCATTTACTGCTCTTGTTCTTCGTTTGGCTGGTCTTATACCTCCCAAATCTAGGGGAAAGACATCTAACTGGTACAGACGAGCCGAAATACGCCGAGGTGGCCAGGGAGGCTATGCTGGAGAGCCACTGGTTTGCCCTGCACTTTAACGGCAAGCCTTACTACGGTGAGCCGCCACTATATTTCTGGCTGGAAACCTTATTTAGCTTCCCTCAAGGTGATGTAACAGAGTTCACTGCAATGCTCCCTTCCTGCCTTCTAGCCTTGGGCACTATCTTTGTAACCTATTTCCTGGGTAGCAAACTCCTCAGCGCTAGAGAAGGGATGCTAGCGGCACTTATGCTTGCCACCATGCCCCAATTCTATACGTTTAGTTATATGGCCAGGTTGGATGTCCCTTTTGCCTTCTTTGTGACTGCCTGTCTTACGTGTTTTTATCTAGGCTTTAGAAGTTTGGGTGAGAGAAATTACAATTCATCAGCAAGTGCCACAAAGAACACTCCTTATTTTCTTCTGGGCTGGGCGCTCATGGGTCTGGCCTCCATCACCAAAAAGGGACCGCTGGCCTTCCTCCTTATTATGTCTATTATCGTCCTCTGGAAACGAAGAGAGATTTCCATACTTAGAAGGGCCCGTCCTATCCAGGGTGTCCTCATTTTGGCCCTCATTATTTCGGGGTGGTTACTTCCAGCCTGTCTATTAGAGGGTACGACTTACCTCCAGGGGCTCTTTGGGCAATTTGAGTCTCATGTGAAGACGCCCTGGGCCATAGATAAGTTCCTTTTCTACCTTTCGGAGGTCTTGGTGGGGGCCGTACCATGGTCACTCCCATTGCCTCTAGTCTTTTATTGGTATTTTAAAGGAAATCCAAGGTGTAAAAGCGAACTTGAATTTCCCCTCATTTGGGTTTTTGTTATATTTTCAACCTTTTCAATAATCTTACTAAAATTTAGCAGGTACATTTTACCCCTGTATCCCGCCGTTGCCCTCTTGCTGGCCAATTTCTGGGAGGGCTATATACAACGGCCACCTTTGAGGGGGTGGACTTTTACTAAAAAAATGTTTATCTGGGCCCCGGCCCTCTTTCTGGGCCCCTTCTTCGCCTGGATATTTTTCGGGGTGCATACACATAAGTTAGACCTTTCTTTTCTTATTGGGATGATGGGTGCAGGTCTCATCAGTCTTTCTTTTGTAGCATGGAAAATCTTTAGAGATAAACAATGGGAGGCATTATTTGTCTTTACTTTTCTCCTCACTGCCAGTTTCCAGATGGCCTATAACAGATTCCAATTCCCCTGGGAGAACGAGATGCGGTCAGAGAAGGCGTATTGTGAGGAATTGAAAAGGCTTATGGAACCCGGCGCCCCATGGGCAGTTTACAAAGCCTTCAGGCCCGCCCAGGTCTACTATACCAAATCTCATCCAAAGGCTATCTACTCTGAGGAAGAATTGGTTTCTTTCTTGGAGGGAGGTAGGGGCACGTTGCAACGTGTCCCTACAGAAAAGGTCTATTGCCTCCTGACAGAGGAAGATTATAATGTGCTGACCTCTAAGGGCAGGCTCCCACTATTCAGGGTGGCGGAGATACCGGGCCTACATAAAAAAAGATTTGTACTGGCCTGTAATAGGTCTCCATAGTGGAAGCCTAATACTGCTTAGAAGGATAGGAAAGATTTAGAAAAGGAGGATTGGCTCGCACGATGGAAATTGGAAGCATCTTTTGGCCCTGGATAGCAAATTTAAGACCCGACTTCTGGATAGTACTGGGCCTGATAGGGCAATTCACCTTCATGGGCCGTTTCGTGGTGCAATGGATTGCCTCTGAGAAGGTGGGAAGAAGTATTATACCCATCTACTTCTGGTACATGAGTATCCTGGGAAGCCTAATGCTACTTGTATATGCCCTCCACCGTCAGGACCCTATCTTTATACTGGGCTACAGTGGGGGTAGCCTTGTATACATACGTAATTTGATACTCATCCATAAAGAAAAAAAACAGGGCGTTAAAGAAAATGGACTTGGAAGGGTTCTTTGAAAGAGACCGTCCAAGCATAGCCCTCCTTATATCTCTCTGTGTCTTATTATTCTTTTTTAATCTAGGAGGGAGGGACTTTTGGGCACCTGACGAGGGGGAGTATGCCCAGATATCTCAGGAGATGCTGGAGACGGGGGACTGGGTAATTCCCAGGATGAACGATCGGCCCACGGCGCAGAAGCCCCCTCTCTTCAATTGGGCCGTGGCAATATTATCCCTGCCCCTGGGGAGGGTTACCGAGGTTACTGCCAGACTTCCCTCGGCCCTTGGAGGGTTAGCAGGGGTATTAGCCACATATTGGCTGGGTAGGACCCTTTATAATAATAGAATAACCGCCCTTTTTTCGGCCATGGTGCTGGCTGTTTCTCCCATCTATTTAAACCAGGCCCGCTGGGTGCAGGTGGACATGCTCCTCTGTGCCTTCGTTACCCTGTCTCTAGCCTTTTTTTACTATGGGTATGCAAATCCTGGATCAAAGCAGAAGGCCTTCTTGCTAGGCTCTTTCTGTATAGGCCTCGGTTCCCTTACCAAATGGCCGGTTGCTATAATTGCGCCTTTCTTGACAATCCTTATCTTTGTCACCATACAGGGGCAAATCAAGGAGTTTCTTAATCGAAGGCTCTTTCTTTACGTGGGAGTAATCTTTTTAGTGTCTCTACCCTGGTACCTGGCCTCTTACCTGAGGGGTGGACCAGATTTTACCAGGGAACTTATACTTAAGCACAACTTCAAGATGTTCCTGGAAACCTGGAGCCATAAGCAGCCCATTTATTATTATCTGTGGAATCTACCCTGGGAGTTCTTCCCATGGGTTGTGTTTCTACCAGCCGCTGTATACCAGCTATTTCTCAAGGAGGAAGAAAGACCTCAGGGAAATTTTCTCCTGGCATGGGCCGTCGGGACGTTCTGTTTTTTCAGCCTTAGCCAGGCCAAGCAGGCCAAGTACCTCTTACCAATGATGCCCTCTCTAGCGCTGATAGTAGGAAGATTCTGTGAAGAAATCCTTTCAGAGAGGGAGGCTTTCTCATACAGGAGATGGGTTCAAATACCTGCTGGGGTATTGGCATTGGGAATGATTCTGGCTGGAGCTTTTGGGTTGTGGTTCGTTAAAAAAGGGCTTCCGGAGCACCTTCCATTGTTTATTCCCCTTAGCAGCTTCTTAATCCTTCTAGGAGGCTCTTTCTTTCTATCGCTCTTTTACGGAAGGCGATGGACTGCATTTATATCACTGCTTGTAGGTCTTTCACTTTTGGCATTTTATTACCATACCTTTATCCAGAAGGAGTTGAATGCCCGCAACTCCTCTAAACCCTTCTGCCAGGAGTCGGTAAGGATTGTAAAAGAAAGGCCCCTGGGAATCTTCGGTATAGGTTATCATCAGATTGGTCCCTTTCTGTTCTATACGGAAAGGCGGTTAAAGACCTTTGATAGCCAGGAGGCCCTAATAGAGTTTCTTGGTTCAAAGGAGAGGGTGTTTTGCATTATAGAGACTTCGCACCTCGCTGCCCTGAAGGGGGCTTTTAAAGTCCCCGTGTACAATCTAGTCTCTACTGCAGTGGGTCACAGGCAAATACACCTCATATCCAATCAGCCTGGATAGCAAAAACTAATTGCAAATGTTTCAAGCTACCTATCCCTACGGTCTGGCTTAGGCGGATTATCCAAAGCCATGTCCATATACTCCACATGCACACATTGAATTTCCCTTGACAAAACAAATTTAAAAAGTATCCTTTAACGTTGTGGGTGGCAATGCTTTGTAATCTGAGTAATCAGATACTCAGATTATCCGCCTTAGGCGGGCATAGGCCAAAAGTTGGGTTTTCTTAGAAGCTGTGTAGAGATAAATCTTGGGGCTATTGCCCATAATCTCCGAGAGATTCGCCGCAAGATAGGCCGGGGAGTAAAGGTACTGGCGGTAGTAAAGTCAGATGCCTACGGCCACGGGGCCAGAGAGGCGGGCCTCTTACTAGAGAGATGTGGGGCAGAGATGCTGGGGGTGGCAAGTGTCGAGGAGGGGGCTTACCTCAGGCGAAATGGAATACGGCTGCCCATACTGGTATTAGGCTGCATATTCCCTGAGGAGATAGAGGCTTTCTTCCACTATTCGTTAACTCCCAACCTTTGTGAGCCGGCCCTTGCCAGAACATTCTCCCATCATTCCGTCAGACTGGGCCAAGCGCTGAGGGTGCATATTAAAGTAGATACCGGGATGGGAGGATTGGGATTGCGTGTCCAGGAGGCGTCAAGGTTCGTCCAGGAGGTAGTGGGGCTGCCTGGCCTTAAAATAGAAGGTATTTTTACCCATCTCACCTCCGCTAATGAGAACAAAGGTAACTATACTCACGAGCAGTTAAATCGCTTTGCGAGAGTGGTCTCGGAGCTAGAATCTATAGGAATTCATATACCTCTCAAGCACGCCGCGAATAGCGCCGCAATACTGAAGGTTCCAGAATCTTATACGCCCTGTCCGCCTAAGGCGGATACTGTCTTTAATATGGTACGCGCCGGGCTTCTCCTCTATGGGTTAACCCCTCCAGGATGCCAGGAGGCTTCTATAAATGTTCGGCCAGCCATGACCTTTAAAACCAGGCTGGGCTATATAAAGAACCTGGAACCAATGGAAACGGTGAGTTATGGACGAACTTATACTGCTACCCGTATTACTAGAATAGGCGTCCTCCCTGTTGGATACGATAGCGGATATGCGTTAAGACTTTCCAATAAAGGGTACGTAGTCATAAGAGGTAAAAGATTTCCTGTAGTGGGCAGGGTACGTATGAACTGTATACATGTTGACCTAGGACAGGGAGAAGCGGTGGAGATGGGGGACGTTGTGACACTTTACGGGGGGGAGGGGCTGTCCGTAAGAGAAGTGGCAGAGCTTATTGGGGGTAGCCCTTACGAGGTAGTATGTGCTACCGGTAAAGCTAATCCAAGGGCTTACATTGGTGGGACAGAAATAAAGGAAGATGCTTACTGCCCGATTGAGTCCCAACCAGCTCCTCTTTACGCAGTGACACACCAATACTAGCTAGAATTAAGTAGTCAGAATTCAGTAGTCAGAATAAAAATATTCTGTATTCTGAATTCTCTATTCTGTCTACTTTATTTTTTTCGCTACTGCTATCCCACCCCTGGACCTGTCAAATAACTCGTCAAGGGGACTTAAAATCTTAATCTCAAGTAAACCCAGTGCCCTGACTGGGGCCTTAAACCTTAGCGCCCTGAAGGGAGAAGAGAGGAGGGCCGGTAGCAGGTGGCGGGTGCCGTAAATCCTGGTAAGTTTAAATCCACTTTCTTCCAGTTCTGCCCTTAAGGTTACTGGAGTAAGCCTGGACCCCTCCTGACTTTTAGTCCTTCTCCTCCACCCGTAAAAGTCAAAGATAAGCGAGCCATCCTTTATCAGCACACGGTTGACCTCTCTGTAGATCAAGCGTCTATTAGATGGACTTAGGTGTTTTATAAACCTGAAACCTATGACGGCATGGAATGATTCATTAGGGAAGGGCATCTGAAAGGCATCTGCCCTGATGAGGTGGACAGGTCTTGTCTGAGGTGCGCCAAAAGAATCGGCGGATTCGCCAATTAGTTTGGCGAACAGATTCGCCATGACGAACCTGCACGACGCCTGACAGGGGTTTTCTTTAAGGGATTTCCTGGCCTCGTTAAGCATAGGTAAAGAGACGTCCAATCCTACGTAACACATATCTGGCGGCCCTATGTCCCTGAGCCTACGGCAGAGTCTTCCTGTACCTATGGCCACCTCAAGGATTGGGCCATTTACCTCTTTTAATGCCTGCCTCAGGCCTATGATTTCCGTCTCGTAGTGTAGTGATACGTCTGTATCCCGGAAATCCCTCTCCGCATCGTAACTTTTGGCCACCTGGACGTCCTGATAAGCCAATTTTAGTTTTTCTTTCGGGTCTATAGAATTAAAGGTAGGCTCTTTTGACAAAGTATTTATCCTCTAGTTCTTCCAGGACATGCACAGCCTTTTCCATGAGTTGTTGCCAGCTGTAGCACATGGCATTGTCCCTTAGTTCTCCGTAAAATTCTGGTCTTTCAAAGACCTTTTTAATGGCGTGGGAGATGGCATCCGGGGCCTTCGGAGGGATGGGGATACCCCTGGGAAGGTTTTTCATTATGTCTACTACCCCTCCGACCGCAGTGCCAACAATAGGGCAGTTGCAGGCGGCTGCTTCTAGAAAAACAACCCCAAAGCCCTCGGTGAGGGTGGGAAGTACAAATACGTCAGAGGCATTATAGTAAAGGGGCAGTATATCATTGGGTATGAATCCCAGGAAGCTTACCCTGTCTCTTATGTCAAGTGTGTCCATCAGTGCATATAATTCTTCAAGAAGGGCCTCTCTCCTGGCCGGTCCTACGGCAAGTATTCTGGTATTAGGATAATCCTTAAGCACCCCTGGCAAGGCCTCAAGGAGGTGTTTTATCCCTTTTCGCTCATTTATCCTACCCACAAATAGTATGTACCTGCTAGCAGGGTCCAGGCCCAAGGCCTTTTTTGCCTCTAATTTATCGATAGGACGAAAAAGTTCAAAATCCACTCCGCATGACATCAAGCTTATCCGCGCAGGGTCTATCCACCTTGACAACTCTTGTTTTGCCTCTTCGTAGAGGAGGAAGAAATGGGATATTCTCCTTAGGGCCTTCCACTCCAAAAAATAAAAAGGCAAAAACCATGGGCGTTTCAAGAGTTTTTTCTTGCTGTACTGTATCCCTTCCATGTGCTGCTGAATAACCATGGGGGTATTGCGGAGAAAAAGAGGAAGGAGCGTAGTCCACTTGCCCCTAATGCCATGAAGGTAAATAAGGGTATGATTCCTTCTGCATTCCCTTTCCAGGGCCTTATAAAGGGGTACAGAAATATATCTATAAGGAAATTTAAAAGAGTAAGCCGGAAAGGCCCTATATAAGATCCCGTCTTCTTTGGCCGATAGAGGCTCTGAGGTTTTGCTATGAGTCCACCAGCATTCTAGAGGGTATTTATCTGTGCACTTCCTCATCTCTCGCACATATCTCCATTCTGTTAAATCCATTTTATAGAAGGATTCTTTTTTAAGACCCTCTCCTTTGAACCCCCCGCTTATGACGTGGATTATCTTCATATAGGAAAATTATAGGGGCCTAAAAGAGTAAGTCAAGAACTCAAGGGCGTGTATTGACAGCCTTTTTTCAGAATGTTATCATTTGGAAATTTCTGTAAGGGTAGGAACAGTAGGAATAGGCCATACCTGAGTCAGGTTTGCCTTTAGCGAACTTTTAGACTTTGCTTTTTGAACACCCTATTAAGATTTGTCCTATATTAATAAAGCATGCCTGTTAGCGTAATCCTCAGCACTTACAACAGGGCCAGGTATCTGGAACTCAGCCTCCTGGGTTACATGAGGCAGACCCATAAGGACTTTGAGGTGATTATAGCAGATGACGGCTCTACTGACGAAACTCAGGACCTCATTGAAAGATACCAAAAATTGGCATCCTTCCCAATAAAGCATGTCTGGCAAGAAAATAAGGGATGGAGAAAGGAAAAGATTCTTAATAAGGCCGTAAAGCTGGCAAGTTATGATTACCTTATCTTTTCGGACGGGGATTGCATCCCTAAAGGGGATTTTATTGAGGCCCATGTCAAGAATTCGCAAAAGGGCTGTTTCCTGGGAGGAGGACACATAAGGCTTACAAAGGATTCCTCTGCGGCTTTAACACCCGAGGCTGTTAGACAGGGATTATACGAGCAGGCTCTTACTTTAGAACAGCTCTGGAGGTTGAGATTTAGGCTATGGAAAAATTTGTTTTATATGTTCATAGGCAAAAAGAGGCGGCCCAAGTTTTTAGGACTTAACATCTCTGTAGATAAATACTCTGTATTTGAAATAAATGGGTTTGACGAGAATTACAGGGGCTGGGACCATGGGGATAGCGATTTCAGGGAAAGGCTAAAGAGATTTGGCTTAAGGGCCAGGCCTGTCTTTACAGAGGCTATCGTCTTCCACCTTTATCACGAACCCCATCCTACCAAGGCGCTGAGGCCCAATCTGGCTTATTACAGGAGGCCCAATATACCCATTCGCTGTACCAATGGGCTGGAAAAAGAGGTAGGGGTTTGATTCTATCAAACCCCTATTTAGCTTCTCCGCAATACTTACGATATTCGCACCACCTGCAATCCCGCCTCCGATAGGCAGGAAAATTCTCTTCTTCCTGTGCACTAAAAAAGGTCTTTAGCCATTCATCTAGCTGCTCCATCGCCTCCGGTGTTATATCTATTGCTTCCGATTTTGCCTCTGGTAGGAAAAATAACATGGCCTGCGCGGGTAAGGTACCGAACAGTGCCCTTACTGCCATGCTATAGAGGCGCATCTGTATTGAGTAGCTTTCTAGTACCTCAGGGTCCGCCTGAGGCGGATTGGAGGACTTAAAATCGAGCAGGTACCAACTCGTGCCTATGGCAGATTCGCCGTGGCGAACCTTGTCCTCTGGAGAGAAGAGTAGGTCTACCTTCCCCCTCACAGGGATACCATTGTAATTAAAAATAAACGGCATTTCGTGTCTAACATCTCTAGCGTTAAGCACTATCTGACCTTCCCTGGAAGAATAGAAATTCTGCACCCATTCCTTTACAACATTTACTTGTTCTCGAGAGGCTGTACCTGGAAGGGTCTCCTCAAGGGCCTGAAGGACAACCTTGTCCAGTCCTGAGGAGCCATGCTCTTCTGAAGGACGGTAGAGTTCAAGGGCCCTGTGTGCTGTGCTTCCAAGCCTTGTCCAATGGGAACCATCTAACTCGTCCTCAGGTTTTTCATATTTATAAGAAGATGCAATCTCCTCTGATTCTATACTGGGCAGCCCCAATTTGTACCTGAAATAATACAATCTTGGACAGCGATGGTAGCAAACTATCTCTGTCACTGAATAGATGTAATCTTTTTGGCTGGCTTGCTTCGGAATTGGAGCGCAGGCAGGTAGAGGTACTTCTGCCCCATCGTGAGAAACCTCTAGCGGCTCACCCCGGAGAATCCTTCCCCTTTCGTTATAGGACAATTTCAGAGGAGGTGGCATCCTTTCGGAAAAAACTTTTTCCAGCGTTAGCCTTAGCTTGTATTTCTCCTCTCCGAAGGCGGATTCTCCATTGGAGGCATCGGAATCAAGGGATAGATTAAGGGTCTCAGCTATCTGTTTTAGAGGCTCACCACTTATCTTTTCCGTATAAGAACCACTGAGAATGAGATGCTCCTGGGCACGGGTAAGGGCTACATAGAAGACTCTCTCTTCCTCCCCTTCCGCTTTAATTTTTATTTCTTGTTCTATTTCCTCAAAGCTAGCCGTTGCTTCAGGCTTTTTGGTTAAAGGATTTATTATTTTCAGCCCAAGACCTCCCTTTCTTGAGAAAAGAATATCTGGTTGACGATTCTGTTTACCTCTTCCAAGGTCTGCTACTGCTACAACCGGAAATTCCAGCCCTTTTGCCTTATGTATGGTCAGGATTTTTACGACATTGTCCACTTCCAGGTCAGTGGGTGCCTCGGATTCTCTTGTCTCAGCAACTCTCAGGTCACGAATGTCCCCGAGAAACTGAGGTAACCCGAGTATTCCCCTTTTTTCAAACTCTCTAGTCAGTTCCGTGAACTTCCGCAGATTGGCATAACTCTGTCTGCCTCCAGGAAAGGCCAGTACCCTGGAGTCGTAATGAGTTTTTGCCAGGATATTTTCTATAAGTGAAGCTATAGAAAGCCTTTCCTTCAGTCCCCTGAACCTTTCCAAAGATTCCCTAAACCTCAGTAATCTCTCCTTTTGGTAAAGATTTATCTCCGAAACACTGTCTAGCTCATCCAATTGAAAGAACAAAGGTTTTTCATCTCCTTTATTCTTAGCATAGTGGGCTAGCCAGAAGAGTGTATGATCATCGATTCCTGCAAATGGAGACCTCAACACCGCCACCAGTTTCACCTCATCCAGAGGGTTGTCTATTAACTGCAGTAGATTAACCAGGTCTATAACTTCCCTGGCGTCGTAGAGCCCTTTTCCACTCATGACAAAAAAGGGTATGCCCATTTCTTCCAGTGCTTCCTCAAACAATTTAATATCCGTAATACTACGGAAGAGGATGGCAAAATCGCCATAGGTAAGTGGGCGATTGCTGTTTGACCTGGTTATCTTTAGCTCACCGTTCTGAACAATCTCTTGAATACGGTTGGCGAGGAGGTGGGCCTCGACCTTACGTGCATCCTCAATTTTTTCCCCCCTGGCAAGGATGAGTTCAACGGAGGGAGATTCTTTTGGGGAAAAGGCAGAGCCTGCCAGCAAGGGTCTCCACCCTGTGGAGTCATTTCCGTTAGATTCGCTTCGCTCACTGAAGGCCCGTTGGGCCTTGAATACCTGATTAACAAAGCAGAGAACTTCAGGTCTGCTCCGGAAATTCCTATCTAGATGAACTATCTCGCCTCCCCTTTCCTTTGTCTGGCTCATGTGCTCAAGGAAAACCTCAAGGTCAGCATATCTGAAACCATAGATGGACTGCTGGGCATCCCCTACTACAAAGAGGTTACCCTCTCTCTTCAACATCTCTAACAGGATTCTCTGGAGGTTATTGGTATCCTGGAATTCATCTACGAGTATATGTCTGAATTTGCTTCTAAGTCCTTCCCTTAGAGAGGGAAAGGTTCTCAGGAGGTCGACGGTATTTTCTATAAGGTCATTAAAGTCCAACACACTACGTCTTTTCTTCTCTTCCTGGTAAAGTTGGAGTAGTTGGGATAAGAATTCTTTGAGGGCAAGTTTCGTCCTTATAGTTACATTCTCCCAATATTGCTGCTTCAGGCGTTTCAGAAGATCCTCTAATATCTTAAGATTTTCTTTTAGAGTTTTTCCAACCCTAAGTTCTATTTCTGGCAGGCGGGTAACGTGTTCAGCTTTTATTTCTTCCGGCCTTAAATTCTTCAAATGTTTGAGTTCTGCTAAAGCCCTTTCAGTATTTTCCCTCTGTTTGGATGAAGGAGGCAAATCAGTTAGAAGGTCTTCTATTCTTTTTATACAAAGGTAGATACTTTTGAGAGTTTCGTTTAATTCAGATAAAATGTCGTTTTTTACCGGAATATCCTTGGGGTGGAGCCCAGAACTCCTTATTTTAGCTAGAAGTTCAACAGCGCTTTCAGCTAAGTCACGGCAGTAGAGTTCTTCAATAAGAAGATTGTATCCATCTGGACTAACCGTCTCCCACTGGACCAGTAGGTTTTCTGCCAGGGAACGTTGCAAGAACCCGGCTTCGTATTCCTTAAGGATGACAAAATCGGGGTCTAGTCCTGCCTCCAGGGCGTTTTCTCTTAAGAGGCGACTGCAGAAACTATCTATGGTTGAAATGTAAGCGAACTCCACCTCTTGCCTATGTTGTTCCTTCCCGGGGGAGTGAAATCTTTCGGCTATTCTCTGCTTCATCTGCCCTGCGGCCTTGTCTGTGAAGGTTATGCAAAGTATTTCAGAGACATGTAGACCTTCCTTTACCACAAGATTTACAAAACGCTCCACCAGTACCCCCGTCTTACCAGAACCAGCCCCAGCGCTGACGCAGATATCCTTACCTAATAGCTCAACAGCCCTTTTCTGCTCAGGGGTAAGGCTGCCTGAGGAATCAACCTGTGAAGGATGGGTTGTTTTAAGACCAGCCTCTGTCATGATGTTATAACTCTCCACTTCTTTTATAGTGTTTTCCCTCATATCTACAGACATCTCTATATTCGCACCATGCCTTGCAGCGTCTGGCTTCCCTTGGTTTGACCTTTTTATCCCCTGCCAGGATACCTTCTACCTGTCTGAAGATATGTACCTTGCAAGATTCCAGAAGGGCCTCCAATTCCTCTTGCGGTATGTGTTCACATTTATTTGGCAAAGGCACGCTTACTATACCGCTCCTACCAGGGGATTTGAGGGTGAAAAACTGGGCTCCTATAGGTTTAAGACCCAGTAGATTCTTGGCCACCAAAATATAGATAGGTAACTGAAGGTCGGTTCCTTCTTCTATAATCTCTTCTCTCGTTTTGCTTTCATTTTTTATCTCTCTACTGTATTTGTAGTCTATGACCAGTCCCAGGCTCTCACCATCTATCTCCGCTACATCTATCCTATCTATCCTCCCTGTTAGCATTACAATATTACCGTTTTTATCCCTAAGCCTAAGAGGGGGAAGCGAGGGAGCCGTTCTAACATCCTCATAAACAATAGACCTGTCCTCGTATCTCTCTCGCCCAAAACTAGCCTCTAGGTATTGTGGTCTAAATTGGAATTTTTTGATGTATTCCCTATCCTGTTCAGCAAAGGTCTTAAGGGCATGGAGCATCTCTTTCCTTAGTTTCTCCTCCTTAAATCCTAACGGGATACCCCTTGTCTTCCTTTTAAACGACTCCTCAAAAAGGGTATCAAGATTTGCGCCATCAGCGCCTTTCAGAATAATATCGTAATAGCGTTTCAACGTATCGTGAACGATCTCCCCCTGCAAGGTAGGACTAAGGCCGTCTTCTGCCCGGTTTGGTATAGGCTTCAGTTTAAGGACCCACCTGCAAAAATGGAGAAAAGGGCACTGGGCGTAATCGCTAAGTTGTGTGGCGCTGAAGGAGCTTAGTATCTCCTTGAGGGTATCTATCGGCTCAAGTTTCCCTTCTTCGGGTTTTTCCAGGACAACTCTCAGTCCTTCTAACCAGGGGGTCTTCTTGGCCAATTCACGGTTGTAGACTACCCTTGCCAGTTCGTGTAGGGGCACGACGGCACGATAGGTACCTACCGCCTCCATGCGATGAGAGGAAGTTAAATGATAAAAGACAAAATTTCTCAAGTCTTTCTGAACCAATATCTCATTAGGTTTTGGGATGAAATTTAAGGGAGTTCTTTTATGGAAGACCTTTTCGTAAGATTCAGGGGTAAAGGCCTCTTTTACCTCCTCAAGATAGAAAGAGGGTGTAGTCGGCCTTCCCTGGCCATCCGTAGAAGGGTAAGAGAGGACCAGCTTATGCCGCGCCCGTGTAAGGGCCACATAAAAGAGAAATCTTTCCTCCTCGTGCGTACGCCTTAGTATTTCCTGAAGGTTTATACCAGTAAGCCTTTTGAAGGCCCCGCGCTCCGCATCCTTGAGAAAGATATCCTCCCTTCCTTGCCTGGGAAATTGCTTCTCCAGGAGCCCTCCCACAAAGACTACAGGCTTTTCCCATTGCCTGGCCTCAAGGGCATCTATTACATTCACCACTTCATGCCGTTTGTCTTTGAGGGTATAGGTGGCGCAGGAGAGGCTCTCCTGCAGTTCTTCAAAGAATACCATATAGGTTAAGGGAGAGTTGAGTATTTGACACTGTCTACCAAGAAGGTCCAAAAAAGCCCTCAAGCCCTGCGATTCCTCCTTCAGCAAAGAATTGTGTTCTGATAAATATACTAAAGGCAAACCTTGAGAATTATTCAGCATTTCCGAAAAGGAAATAAATCTATTTATGAACCTCAGTAACCAGGACCTGAAAAAGGAAGGAGGATGTAGGCCATCGAGTTCTTTCTCTGCCTCTGCCATATCTTTAATAAATTTGTTCGTTTCATGGCACTGTACGAAGGACTGCTTCTCCATCAGTTCCGTCCACGCTTCCCTTGAGTCTTGCCTTCCTATTTCCTGAATCCTGTATTCTAGTGAGTCAACCTCCAGATGGGGTAATATTACGTAAGGTGACTTAAGGGCATGAAGTGCCTCCTCATCCTTCCAGGAAGTAATAAAGACCTGAAGTAACGAGAGGATGCCTTTGACCAATGGGTTCTCGATAAGAGGCTTTCGGATATGAATCCTTACAGGGATATTGTATTCGTGAAAAACGTCTTCAATAATATCCCTGTAAGGATCGATGTCCCTGAATATGATGACAATGTCTTGGTACTGAGTTTCACCCCCGGAAACTATTTGATAGATGCGACGGGCAATCTGCTCCACCTCATCCCTTATGTCTACTGCCTCTATAACCTCCAGGGCATTATCAGCCTCTATCTTCTCTGAAGCCGGATTTAATCCGCCTGAGATGGATTTTTCTATCTGTTTCAAGGTAGTAGAGGTGGATCGCTGGAATCCTTTCGATAAACTCGGCTTTAACCCTAGCGCCTTAAGGTCTTTGTAAACCTCCCGAGAACGCTCAAAGGGTTGTAGAGGCGTATTGCAATACGCCACTTCATCAAGCACAAGGCTGACGAGTACTCCTGGTATCCTTTTGACGAGCAACCTGAGGATACGGAATTCTAGAGGTGTGAAGTCATGAAAGCCATCTACAAGTAGTAGTTTCTTATTGGACAGTAGAGGCTTATCAGCATTAAGTTGTTGAAATAGTTGATTCAGGAGATCGTCTTCATCAATGAGTCCTCTTTTTTCAAGAGCCGACTCAAATAAAGAATAGGCCTCCTCTAGGGCTAGATATTTTTCAGGAGAAGCCGCAACCCGCTCCTTCAGAAATTTATCCATGGCACGGCGGAACTGTTCTGGATACTGCCCGTCTTCTTTAAGCTCTTTGAAAAACCTGAGGAGGGCCGTCCTAAAGCCCTGAAATCCTTCTCTACCCTTAAAATATTGTAGAGGCAACCCCCTCAAAACCTCCCTTAAAACGAACCCCTTTTCAAGTTCAGTCACAGGTTCTTTAAGTCCTTGGTAGCCAAGGGTTTCCCTGGCCAGCTTAGAGAACGTGCATATACTCTTTTCAATAAAACCTGGGGCCAATCCCTTTCTTATAATGACATCTTTGATATGCTCTACCTGACTTTGGGTAGGTAGAAGAAAAAGGACGTTATCGGAGGGTTGGGCCTTTATGGTGCTACAGAGAGTCTCTAGTAACAGCGTTGTCTTGCCACAACCGGCCCTGCCAAGTATAAGGGATTTTTCGTATACAGGCATTCCCGAGAATTATGAGGACACTGTCTCTAAAGCGTCTATCATATTTTTTTAGAACTTGATAGGCTATTTGTAAACAATAATGTTCTTTAGGGATTATTCTCCTTACTACTATCGTTGTCAAGAAATTTCTTGGCAGTAAAGGTTTGGCTATATGGAGAATGGCGCATAAAAGCTACCACTTCGTGTAAAGAAGAGTTTTTAGCATCTTTCCGTAGTTTAGCGAAAATTTACCTCCTGCCTTGACTTTGGGCCTGTATTGAGGTAATAGTTATATTACGATTTTAGGCTCTCGGCTTTAAGATTTTTGGCCTACAGCCTTTTTGTCGTAGGGAGCCAATAACTGTTAACCGAGTTTTGGCACAACAATAAAAACAAGAGGACCCCTGCGTATGCTATACAAGACAAAGATAAGATATGGCCAGTTGCGGCACATAGGGGACTTTTACACCGAGACCTCAGAGCTAAACCTTCAAGAAAAGGTAGTAGTTGGGTCAGAAAGAGGCGAGGATGTAGGGGAGGTGCTTACCAACCCAAAAGGGCCTTGTGGGTGTGAAGGGGCCTGCTCCAAGATTCTGCGCAAGTTAACTCCTGAAGATAGCGAAAAGCTAAAAGAGATTAAAGAGGAAAAGGGCCCCGAGGCCTTCGCCTTCTGCAAAGAGAAGATAAAGGAAAAAAACCTACCGATGAAGCTAACTACTGTGGAACACCTTCTGGATGGGAAGAAAATAATCTTCTACTTTGTGGCAAAGGAAAGGGTAGATTTTCGTGAACTGGTGAGGGATTTGGCCAAGAAATACCATACCAGAATTGAAATGAGGCAGATAGGCGTTAGGGATGAGGCAAGACTCCTGGCACAATACCAGCACTGCGGTAGGGAACTCTGCTGCAGGAGTTTTCTGAAAAGACTCGACCCCGTTACCATGAAGATGGCCAAGAATCAGAGGGCTACCCTGGACCCTTATAAAATATCAGGGCGGTGCGGCAGACTCATGTGCTGTCTCCGCTACGAAAACGATGTTTACGAGGAGCTAAAGAGCAAACTGCCCCGAAAAGGCTCTACTGTCTACACCTCCAAGGGCATAGGCAAGGTAATTGATTTTGAAATATTGCGACAAAAGGTCACTATCCAAACTGAAGATCAGTGCATCCACACGGTGGACAGCAAGGATATTCAGAAGATTGAGAGAACATCGCAGCCCCTTGAGTAAATTCTATCTTACAACACCGATTTACTACGTAAACGATGTACCTCATATAGGGCATTCTTACACTACAATAGCGGCTGATGTACTAGCGCGCTACCACAGACTAAAAGGGAATGAGGTGTTTTTTCTGACAGGCACTGA
>JAHFOV010000026.1:20985-26534 GCA_023261505.1 Planctomycetota bacterium | reverse complement strand
AAGTTGCAACAATTTATAAGATAAAGAGTTAAAGCACCTGAGGAATAGAATGACTTTTTCCTTATAGAACCCTTTATGTCTTAGAATCATAAGCAATCATAAACAAGATAGGTTTTTATCATTGCTCTTCAACATTCAAAACCTATTGAGGTTAAGCGAAGGCCTCTTTATCGAAGCAACTCTCAAAACAATAAATCTTGACTTTTGTTATTTACAGTGTTAGCATGATTTATGTTAATCAGGCTTCTGAGAGGCAATAATGTATGAATTGATTGTAGAAGCAGACTTTGCCGCAGCACACGCCTTGAGGGGGTACAAGGGTGAGTGTGAAAATCTCCATGGCCACAATTGGAAGATTCAGGTTATACTAAAAGCCGAGACTTTGAACGGGCTAGGAATGGTTATGGACTTCAAAGATGTAAAGCGTACACTCGATAATATATTGGAACGTTTTGACCATAGATATTTAAATGATCTTGCCTTATTTAAAGAGGAAAATCCTACTACTGAAAATGTGGCCAGGATTTTGTATCAAGAACTTTCAAAGAGGCTGCCCCAAAGGCTGGCTGTTAGCAAAGTAACCACTTGGGAGTCCGCCTCTTGTGGTGCTAGTTATTTTCAGTAGCTCTTTTAAAATTTGGCATTATTGATGGCGCCGATACTGCAAGTTGCCCTGGACTTTATAGACCTGCACAGGGCCATGAAGGTGGCAGAAGAGGCAGTGGAGGGAGGGGCAGACTGGCTTGAAGCCGGTACGCCTCTTATAAAGAGTGAGGGTCTTAATGCCGTAAGGCAACTCCATAAGGCCTTTCCCACCTACTATATAGTGGCCGATATGAAGACCATGGACGCAGGGCGTATTGAAATGGAGTCCGCCTCCAAGGCAGGGGCAAGGAGCGCAATCGTAATGGGAGCGGCCTCAGATTCTACAGTTAAGGAGTGCATAGAGGCAGGAAAGAACTACGGTCTGGACATCGGCGTAGACCTTCTTGGCATAAAGGATTACGTAAACCGCGCCAGGGAAGTGGAGGGTTGGGGTTCCAGTTACCTTAACATCCACATACCTATCGATGACCAGATGAAAGGCCAAAACCCCTTTGAAAGGCTAAGAGAGGTGACAAGACAGGTGAAGATACCTGTGGCTGTGGCTGGAGGCATAAATTCCGAGAATGCTGCCGAGGCTGTAAAGGCTGGCGCACAGATAGTGATAGTGGGTGGTGCTATTACCAAGGCAGTTGATGCAAAAAAGGCCACGCAGGAGGTAAAACAGGCCCTTCTTACAGGACAGGTCATCTCAACGGAGTTTTATAAGAGGGTATCTAGCAATGGAATAAAAGAGGCCCTACAAAAGGTTTCCACTAGCAATGTATCTGACGGTGCTCACAGGGCTGCGGGTTTGTGGGGATTTCAGGTTATAACCCCAGGGCAGAAGATGGTAGGAAGCGCATTGACCGTACGATGCTACCCCGGGGATTGGGCCAAACCCGTAGAAGCTATCGACCTTGCCCAACCGGGGCAGGTCTTAGTTATAGATGCAGGTGGTGCAGGCCCAGCAATATGGGGAGAGCTGGCCACTCATAGCGCTATCCAGAAAGGATTGGCCGGTGTAGTTGTTAACGGTGCTATAAGGGACACTTATGAAATTAAGAAGTTAAACTTTCCAGCTTTTGCCAGGTTGATAATGCCTAACGCTGGAGAACCAAAAGGATTAGGTGAGATTGGTGTACCGGTAAGCGTATCAGGGATTACCATTTGCACCGGGGACTGGATAATAGGAGACGACGACGGCATCATGATAATCCCGAGGCAAGAGGCTGAAGAAAAGGTAAATAGAGCCATGGATTGGCTGGAAAAGGAAAACCGAATAAGGGCCGAAATACAAAAAGGAAAAAGTTCTTTGGCAAAAGTGATAGATTTGTTAAAATGGGAGAAGAGGTGAGGGAAAACAAACCTCTTGCAAATCCAAAAGTCTTTAGCGGAATTTTTAAAAAAAGTATGGAAAGAAAGAGAACAAGACATTATTCACCTATTCGGCGACCTTCTCGTGATGGTAATAGTCGTCTTTGGTGTTTCGGTTGTTTCTTACCTATTGGCGTTATTTCAGATAAACCCAAGAGACAAGAGAATAATAGAGTTATTTCATCTTTATGCGAGTCTAGGCTGGTGTAGTTTCTTTATGCTCTTTTCTTTGTTAAGATACATTGGGAAGTCAAAATGAAGATATTATCAGCACTTTATTGGTTAGCTAACACGAAGTTGATAACCAGAAGTATTTGTATAGCTTTGTGTGTAACGGCTAGTTCATTAATATTGCTTAAAATTTTTGGTACAGAGGTATCTTTAACTCCAGGGTTAGCGGTTCTGGCCTGCTTATTTCCTGTTGTGTTGCTCGTGGTTGGGGTTTCGGTATATGTTAGAATTCCTTCTTTAGAAGTGGGTATTGTAAGTCAGGCAACAAGAGGAGTTCTGTATTTCCACATTTGGGATCGCTTAGGCAATTTTGCACGTGCTATTTTAAAACAGTTAAGAACTAAACTATGAAGTGTGAATCCTGTAACAAGAGACATGCTACCGTGCACCTCACTGAGATAAGTGGTAATGAGAAGCGGGAGAGGCACCTCTGTGAAGAGTGTGCCCAGAATATTAACAACCCGCTGGTCAAAATGCCCACTCCTGCTGACATCCTTTCCAGCCTCATAAATCAGGTCGCTCCAGAGATTGGGGAGATGGCCAAGACAACCTGCCCTGCCTGCGGGCTATCTTATTTAGAATTTCGCTCTAAGGGCAGGCTTGGGTGTCCAATGGATTATACTGCCTTTAAGAAAGGGTTAACACCTTTGTTAGAAAAGATGCACGGCGCCTCACAGCATGTTGGCAAGGTGCCCAGTCGTGCCGGTAAAGAACTTATCGTAAAGAATGAGGTACTCCAGCTAAGAAGGGAACTGGATAAGGCCGTAGAAAAAGAGGATTACGAAAAGGCGGCAAAGCTACGTGACCGTATTTTTGAACTATCCACCAACAACGAAGAAAAAAAAGATGAGGGAACTGTACAGCAAGACAGGTGAGTGGCTCAAGGGTACAGGCCCTGAGTCCGATATAGTAATAAGCACTAGGATCCGCCTGGCAAGAAATCTGGCTAATTTTCCTTTTTTGAACCGTGGCTCAGAAGAGCAGAGAAAAGAGATAGAAAAGTTAATAAGGGAGAAGCTAAAAGAAGCTGCCCTTACAAAGGACCTCCATTATATCAAACTATCGGAGGTAAGCCCTGTTGATAGGCTCTTCCTGATGGAGAGAAGGCTCATAAGCAGAGAACATGCCGGAGGCGATGGCGAAAGGGGCGTAGCTTTCGGAAGGTCAGAGACCGTAAGCGTGATGGTAAACGAAGAAGACCACTTAAGAATCCAGGTCATTCGTTCTGGCTTTGAGCTTAGAGAGGCATGGAAGATCATAGATGAGATAGATAACACCCTTGAGGAAAAGCTATACTATGCTTTTTCACCCCGTTTTGGATACCTTACTGCTTGCCCCACCAACGTGGGAACAGGTATGAGGGCCTCTGTGATGATGCATCTGCCAGCCCTTGGACTCACCCACCATATTGAGAAGGTCTTTAATGCCGTAGGAAAACTGGGGCTTGTCGTAAGAGGGATATATGGAGAAGGTACTCAAGCCATAGGAGACCTGTACCAAATTTCCAATCAGTTCACGCTGGGCAAGTCAGAAACAGAGATTATAGAGATTGTAGAGAGCGTAGTCCCTCGTATAGCTGGCTATGAGCGAATGGCCAGAAAAGCCCTGATGACAGAAAATAGAGAACAACTAGAAGACAGGGTCTGGCGTTCTTATGGTATGCTAAAAGTGGCGAGGATGCTCTCCTCGGAAGAGACCATGCAGCTCCTCTCCCAGGTGAGAATGGGGGTAAATCTGGGATTAATCAACGATATCTCTATGGAGACCCTCAATGAACTATTTATCCTCACCCTCCCGGCCCACCTTCAGAAGCAGGAGGGTAAGGAGTTAGAAGCTAATGAAAGAAATGTAATAAGGGCCGCCTATGTCAGGAAGCGTCTGGGCGAGTTTCAGTAAGAAGGGAAGGTTTATAAATGTTTGACAAGTTTACAGATAGAGCAAGGAAGGTTATGGCCCTGGCCAGAGAAGAGGCCAGGAGGTATAATCACGAATATATCGGGACAGAGCATATCCTCCTGGGCCTCGTAAAAGAGGGTAGTGGAGTAGCTGCTACGGTCCTTCAAAATCTGGATATTGAACTAAAGAAGATCCGTATGGAAATAGAAAAGATTGTACAGACAGGACCGGACCTTGTCTCTGTGGGTCAACTGCCTTTCACGCCAAAGGTGAAGAAGGTGCTTGAGTATGCTATGGAGGAGGCCAAGAACCTGGGGCATAACTATATAGGTACCGAACACCTGCTTTTGGGCCTGCTAAGAGAGCAAGAAGGGGTGGCCGCCCAGGTACTCCTTAATTTGGGAGTTAAACTTGAAGATGTTAGAGAGGAGGTCATTAATTTGTTAGGTGCTGAATCCTCCCGGTCCAGCGAGAATCAAGAGAGGGAAGAAAGGAGGGGTAAATCTAAGACCCCAGCCCTGGATTCCTTCGGCAGAGACCTCACCCAACAGGCAAGGGATGGAGAATTAGACCCGGTAATTGGCCGCCAGGATGTTATTGAAAGGGTAATTCAGATACTGTGCCGCAGGACTAAGAACAATCCTGTACTCCTGGGAGAGGCAGGTGTAGGTAAGACTGCCATTGTAGAAGGTCTGGCACAGTCCATAGTACAGAATAACATTCCAGAAATCCTTAGGGACCGCAGGATAGTGGCCCTTGACCTTGCTATGATGGTGGCTGGTACCAAGTACCGAGGTCAATTTGAAGAGAGGATAAAGGCAGTAATGTCTGAGGTTCGCAGGGCCAAGAACGTTATCCTCTTTATAGATGAACTTCATACCCTTGTGGGAGCTGGTGGAGCAGAAGGAGCTATTGACGCCTCTAATGTCCTTAAACCAGCCCTTTCCAGAGGAGAAATACAGTGCATTGGTGCCACAACTCTGGATGAGTATCGTAAATACATAGAAAAAGACGGCGCATTGGAGAGGCGATTCCAAACCATCATCGTTGACCCGCCCAGTAAGGCAGAAACGATAGAGATACTAAAAGGTCTTAGAGCACGCTATGAAGCTCATCACAAGGTAAATATCACAGACGAGGCCCTTGTTGCTGCGACAGAACTCTCCAGCCGCTACATCACAGGTAGATTTCTGCCCGATAAGGCTATTGATGTCATGGACGAGTCCAGCGCCAGGGTAAGACTAAAAACCATGACCCACCCTCCCGACCTCAAGCACCTTGAGGAGGAGATCGCTGCTTTAGAAAAGGAAAAAGACGATGCTGTAGCCCTTCAAGACTTTGAGCGGGCGGCAAGACTCAGGGATAAGGCAGATAAACTCAAAAAGAAGAAAGAGGCCGTAGAGAAACAGTGGAGAGAGCGCTGCTCCGAACTTACAGCAGTGGTAGATGAAGAAGTGATAGCC
>JAHFOV010000026.1:0-20975 GCA_023261505.1 Planctomycetota bacterium | reverse complement strand
TCGAATCCGAAGAGGCCAAAAAGCTACTCCACCTGGAGGAAGAGCTCCATAAGATGGTGGTTAGCCAGGAAGAGGCAGTAAAGGCTGTGGCCAAGGCCGTACGCCGTTCCAGGGCAGGGCTTAAAAACCCCAATCGTCCTGTGGCCACCTTCATCTTCGTAGGGCCTTCCGGAGTGGGCAAGACCCATTTAGCCAAGAGCCTGGCCAAGTTTATGTTCGGAGAAGAAGAGGCCTTGATACAGATTGACATGTCAGAGTACATGGAAAAGCATAATGTTTCCAGGCTCATTGGTGCACCTCCTGGCTACATTGGCTACGAAGAAGGCGGCCAGCTTACAGAAAAGATACGCCGCAGGCCTTACGCCGTTGTCCTTCTGGATGAAATAGAGAAGGCCCATCCAGATGTCTTCAATATGCTACTGCAGATAATGGAGGAGGGTCGTCTTACGGATAGCTTTGGACGTAAGGTAGATTTCCGTAATGTGATACTCATTATGACCTCCAACCTCGGAGCCGAGGTAATAAGGAGCCAGGCTGGACTAGGCTTCAGAAAGACTACCGAGGAACAGACCTACGAGGCTATGAAGGAACAGCTAATGCGAGTTATTGAGAAACACTTCAGGCCAGAGTTCCTTAACCGTGTAGATGGGGTCATAGTCTTCAAATCCCTCACGAAGGAAGACCTGGACAAGATTATCCGCATAGAGCTGAAGAGCCTCCAGAAGAGGTTAAGCAATTACAACATCACCTTGAATCTCACGGAAGAGGCTCTGGACCACATTATTAAAAAGGGATACGACCCTACCTTTGGTGCAAGACCACTTCGCCGGGCTATAGAGAGCCTGATAGAAGACCCCCTGGCCGAAGAACTCCTGCAGGGTAGGTTTGCTCAAGGGGCTAACATAAAGGTAAGGGTAGAAGACGGCAAACTAGTCTTCGAGGAGGAAAAGGCCCCAGCCGAACCCGCTTTGAGCGGGTAAGGTTTTTTTACTAATCTATTAAATATCTTTTAAATGCGAGCCCCCGTCAATTCGCAGAGTGCAGCGTGCGAGCTTGTCTCGCACGTAGAAGAAAAAGGGGAGGAATAAAAAACCTCCTCTTTTTCTTTTTGGGATTATATGGTCAAAGAATCACGCCTTTACGCCTGCCAGTCGTAAAAAGTAGAGTAATCCCCCTTGAGTCCCCCTTTAGAAAAGGGGGATTTGGGGGGATTTGAAAACTGATTAAAAATTTTCTTTATCACATGCACTTAATCTCTTAGAATGGCGTTTTAAGGAGCTAATTTCTTTATGAGGTGTCCCTTTTGTGGTGGCAAAGTAGAGAAAAAGAGGGTGACCTTTACTTGCGAACACGGAGGCAAATTCCTTTTAATAGAAAACGTCCCTGCCGAGGTTTGTATTCAATGTGGAGAAAAGGCCTACTCCCCTGAGGTAACCGATGAACTGCTAAGGTTTGCTAAAGAGGAATTCAAGCCAGTAAAGACCCTTGAAGTCCCTGTTTTTGATTTTGCGGAAAAGGACTAATTTGGTAGCGTAGTACCCCTGAGTAGCGTGCCAGCTTGTCTGGCACGTTCTTTTATCGTGCGACACAAGGTCGCACGCTACAATTTTATGGCCAAAGAAGCACGCCTTTATGCCTGCCAATCATGCGGCTGGAAGACCCAGCGATGGGTGGGACGCTGTGGGGGATGTGGGGAGTGGAATACTGTCATAGAAGAGACCTGGAAACCCGCCCAGAAGCGTCCATCCTTAGGCGGTGAGCCTCCAGTTACCCTTGCTGAGGTTGATACTCATGGAGAGGAACGCATTGCCACAGGGCTGGAGGAACTGGATAGAGTTTTAGGCGGAGGGATGGTCCCTGGCTCCGCGATCCTCATCGGTGGCCCTCCAGGGATAGGTAAGTCCACCCTCATGCTGCAGCTTTGCAACCAACTGGCGCTACTTGGGCATAGACCCCTCTACATCACCGGAGAGGAGTCCCTTCAGCAGATTAGACTCAGGGCCAAGAGACTGGGAATAGAGGGCAAAAACCTCCTCCTTGGGGCAGAGACTAACCTCGAAACAGTCAAGGAACACTTAGAAAACCTTAAACCCACCATTCTGGTGGTGGATTCCATCCAGATGATATATAAGGAGGGCCTGGAATCTGCCCCAGGAACGGTTTCACAGGTAAAAGAGTGTGCCAATGAGCTAATTTATACAATAAAAGGCATGGACTGTGTGCTTTTTTTGCTAGGACATGTGACCAAGCAGGGGTTACTGGCAGGCCCTAAGGTGCTGGAGCATATGGTAGACACCGTCCTTTACTTTGAAGGCGAGCGCACAGCCCATTTCCGCATCCTCAGGGCCGTGAAGAACCGTTTTGGCCCTACTAATGAGTTGGCCATCTTTGAGATGAGGGAGGCTGGACTATGTGGTGTGGATGACCCCTCCAGGCTATTCCTTTCCAGGGGTAGGTCTAATACAGCAGGTACGGCCACGGTGGCCTGCATGGAAGGTACCAGAGTCCTCTTTCTGGAAATTCAGTCTCTGGTTACAAAGTCCAATTACAACGTCCCTGAGAGGAGGGTGAGCGGGGTAGATTATAATCGTGTCTCAATGCTAATTGCTGTACTGGATAGGCGCCTTGGGCTAAGGCTGAGGAATCAGGACGTGTTTGTTAACGTTGTGGGAGGTGTTAGGGTGGAAGAACCCGCCGCTGACCTGGCAATAGCCCTTGCAATGGCCTCAAGCCTTACAGATAGGCCAGTTCCCGCAGGTACTGTACTCTTGGGAGAGGTGGGTCTAGCCGGAGAGGTAAGGGGTGTGAGCCAGATAGAGACAAGATTAAAAGAGGCAAAAAGATTAGGTT
Organism: Planctomycetota bacterium; assembly: GCA_023261505.1. GTDB lineage: Bacteria > Planctomycetota > Brocadiia > Brocadiales > Bathyanammoxibiaceae > JAHFOV01. The sequence goes on along the minus strand of JAHFOV010000026.1, from coordinate 18,125 downwards.
TCAGTCGGGTCATTGCACCTCAGGATAGCATCACAAATATGGTGAATCCTAAAGAATTAGAAATCCTCCGGGTTGCACACCTGAAGGAGGCAATGAAGTATCTGGAAGGGCCGAAGACCGTAGCTTATGGGGAGTAGTGTTGTAGGGACAGGGCTTTAGCCCTATCCTATGGGACAGACCTAAAGGTCTGTCCCTACATTAACTGTTTTGTGGAGCGTCAACTGCTCTAAACCATGCCTCCTGTGGTGAGATGCACGGTTATTAGCAAGGCAGGGTTGCAACTGCAAAAGCATATCACAAGAGGAATTGTGGGCCTCAAAACGTTTACGAGCCAACGCATAATTCAGATTAGCGTAACAGTAAACACAGCCGTGCGGACATGTATCGTAAGCCCCGATATCCCTGCTCTGCACGCAGTTACACCCCTTCCGTGTGGGGACTATCTTTGTCTGCCTGGGTTTGTTTGGGAAAAGTTCGTATAAGAGTCCGCCATCCACACATTGGGCTGGCCTTACTCCATCCACAGCCAGGGCCTCATCACAGCAGGTGTATAATTTTATGCCACAGGAACTTGCAATCTCCACCATCTCCTCTACTAAGGATATCTTCTCTGGATAGGAAGGGTCATAGAACTGGAGGCTGTTACCCTCTGACAACCTCTGGAGATTGCGTATCACCTTCGAGTAAAGGCAGACAAAGCTAAAGTAACACCTCTCTGTAGCCCCTTCCAACTTCCTGGACAGGTTCTCAAAACTCTTCTTGAAGTATTCAGGGCCTGTGATATTGGAAAAGATTATGGGGTCAAACCTCCAGAGTATCCTCTTCTGCCCATAGCGGTCCGAAAGCCTGCGAAAAGACCTAACCGCTTCCTCCAATGTTATGACCCTGCTCTCAAAGACCCTGGGCAAGCCGGTTACTGTGTAATGAAAGATAAAAGCATACCCCATAGCCTCTAGCTGAGGCAGGTAAGGTTCAAGGGGCTGAAAATTTTTGGACCAGAAGACAATAGAATGCACCTCCTCAGGCCTCAAGGACACCTCGTACACCTGCCCGCCGAATGGGTTGGCATATCTCACCCACCCCTCCCTCACCCGATTCATAAACCACCCAGTGTAAAAGGCCGGTATGTCCGTCCGCCTGCTTGCCGAGATGATGTTCATTCCGTTCTATAACTCGATATACCTTTGCTGTCGTAGCCTACCAGCTCCTACCTCCACCTCCCCCAAATCCACCACCAGAACTCCCCCCACCTCCGAATCCGCCGCCACCAAACCCACCGCCGCCAAGACTGCTCCCCCTGGGCGCAGAGAACATTTTAGAGGAAAGGCTTGAGGTTAATGTCTCTATGGACCGAGAAAAACTGCGAGGAGTGAATGTGGTAGGTCCTCTAAAGGTGGGCTCTCCAAATGTAGGTTCTCCCATTGATACAAACCATTTAGGCGGTTCCTGATAAATTCCCTCAAAGGCCTTTGTCCAATTATCTACAACATCCAGGGCAATGGCGTATGGTAAGAATTTGGAGAAAAGTTCTTTGTCCCCCATCCTTTCCAGCCTGTCTTTTTCAGCACGCATCAGAAATTCAATGAACCCCAAGAGATGCATATATGCTAAGGCACCGACCCTTGTTTTTGCAGGCATTACCGTTGCGAAGGCCAAAATTGGTATACCTGTCAGTATCCCTGCAATTATACCTTTGAAAGGGGCAAAGGAGATGAAAGGGGCAAAGGAGAGTATTGCAAGCCCAAAAGCAAAAAATAGTATAATAAGAAATCCTGTAATTAAGTAAAACTTTCTTACGCCTGCCGGGTCGCTGCGAAAATATCCCTTTTGAACAAATCCGTTGTATAGCGTATCTTTTAATGAGGGTAGCTTCTCATAGAATGTGTTTTGTAGCTCAGCGATATTTATGCTTGACTGACTATTGAGGAATAAACTTCGCATAAGCTGTATTTCAAAGTAGCTAAGGTCTAAATCGGGCTCTTTAATCTTTACAAGTTTATAATCGATGGAGTCAAAGATAGAGATTAATCCCTTTATTCTGGTTTCTTCAATCTTTATATATCCCTTTACTGCAAGCCCAACGATAGCTGCCGAGAGGTCTCTTGGATTTACCCTGTCATCAATAAGGGTGCCTACCTCTGCGGCTGAAAGTGGTTTGTCCTTATACCTAGGGGGTTCATACATAACCACCACAGACTTTCTTACTCTTGGGTCTCTCCCCAGCGTAGACCATAGAGTTATCATTGTAATTAGTGAAAGAAAAGGGAGTGAAAATACCCAGTTCTCTTTTATATTTATCTTCCATAGAAACTGCTTCCAATTAGACGGAGGCACCACTAGTCCTTTATCCCATCCGAGCGCAATAGTAAACCCCTCGCCAGGATTAAAGGTTTTCCTGGTGAAAAATTTGCCACCGTCTACCTTTTTCTCGAAAATACATTCAGATTCAGTAGAACCAAGAACGCCGGTGTAACATGAGCCCTGAAAGAGCTTATTTTTGTTATCTTGAACCGCAAGGGTAATATCAGTTGACGCCTCTTTTATGGAGGCTGGCCAGTAATTGCCGGTAACATTCCAGTATAGCTCATCATGGTCATCGAAAAATAGCGTCGCATTCTCTACTTTGTATGTAATGACGTAAGTTTGAAGACCGCTTACGTATCTATCGGGGTCGCCAATCCTGATGCTTATAATATTTCCTTCCCTTGCAACCTTATATTTCCAGTCTCCTCCCGACTCATCGGTTACTGATATTACCTTTATAGGTGTCTTTATAGTTTTGCCAAGCTCAGTTACGTATTTGAACGGAATCTCCCTGAAAATCCCGTGTCTTGGCATATGGAACTCTACATCCAGGGTTTCTTTGACGATAAAGGAGGCATCTTTATTGATAGTTATATCGGAGTGGAATCTATTGATTGTAAAGAACTGTGCAAAGACAGGGGAGGTAAAGGCAGTCAGGAAGAAAACTGTTAATAGGCTTATTCTGCGGAGGTTTGGAAAAGTGAGGCACACCATTTATTTCCCTCCTTAGCCTGTACTGTGACATACAGGCATACGTTTATTGCCCTTTTTCAGCACCCCCAGCTTCACGAAAGCTAACCTTTACAGGTTTTCTTTCTACCTCTGGTGCCTCTAGTCCAAAGAATTCTGCTCTTTCAAACCTGAACATAGAGGCGATTATGTTTGATGGGACTGACTCTATCGTGATATTATAGTCGCGGACCACAGCATTATAATACCTTCTTGCATATTCTATGTTGTCTTCCAGTTCTTTTAATTGCGATTGAAGTTGCATGAAGTTGGCATTGGCCTTCAACTCAGGATATGCCTCTGCGACGGCGAACAGGGTTTTCAATGCTTCCCGAAACATATTCTCAGCTTGCGCTTTTTTACCAGGAGACGAAGCCTGCATTGCCATTGACCTTGCTTCTGTCACTTTTTCAAAGACAGACTTTTCATGTGCGGCATAGCCCTTGACGGTCTCAACAAGATTCGGCACCAAATCATATCTCTTTTTGAGTTGGACATCTATATCTGACCATGAAGACTTTACAGTATTCCTGAAGCTGACCAATCTATTGTATAGATATATCCCTATCCCAAGGAATGCAAAAACAATTACGGCAAAAAAGATTCCTATACCGATGAGTATGCGTAACATGACTGCCGTTCCTTTAAGAGATTTTTAGTGTCCGTGTGGACCGCCCGCGGTCTTCTTTTCCACCTTTACGCCTAGTTTTTTCAAAATGGGTTCGAGTTCATCTAGTTCCGATTTAATAGCGCCCAGTTTCTTGCCTAATTCGTTAAGGGCCTTCTCTGTCTCTGGGTCCTTGGCAGGGGCTGACGCTGCGGGGGTCAACCCTGCTCCAACTTTGGCCTCTAGTTCTATGTATTTCTTTGCCATAACCATGCCAAAACCTAGAGAAAGGGCCACTAACAATCCCAGGACCACCCTGCCTGTAAGAAGTCCGCCACCTTCTGTTTTATGTTCATGAGAGCCATGTTCATGAGAGCCACCTTCGGCTGTATGTGTAGGAGTCTTTTCGGGCTCCATTTTTTCTCCTTGTTTACTTCTTTTAGTCACCTTATGTCCTCCTCCTTATGCAAGAGAATAATACTGGCATCTTAGCCTCCAGTCAAATGAAAAACCCCTGTGGGGCGTCAGAGGCTATAGGTTAGGGGTCAGGGGCCAGGATTAAATTATTCGCTAGCCCCTAGTCCCTAGGTTACTCCTTCCACAGGTCCTAACAAGCTTTTCAGTACCTCTGGACTGCTGAGATAGGGAAGTATGGTGTCCTTCTCCACAAGGTTCTTTTTATAGAGTTCTACTAGGGCGAAGTCCATGGTCTGCATCCCATAATTGCGGCCAGTATGCATGGCTGAGGGAATCTGGCTGACCCTACCCTCTCTTATGAGATTTCTTATGGCGGGGATACCTATCATTACCTCGGCCGCTGGTACCATTCCTTTACCTTCTTTACGCCTGAAGAGGAACTGAGAGACAACGGCTGTTACAGCTTCAGCAAAGGCGGCCCTTATCAGGGCCTGTTGAGCAGCGGGGAAGACATCTATGATACGAGTGACGGTGCTGGCCGCACCGGGAGTGTGAAGGGTGGAGAGTACCAGGTGGCCAGTCTCCGCGGCAGTCATTGCCAGGCCTATGGTCTCCAGGTCGCGCATCTCCCCCGCCAGTATAACATCCGGATCCTCCCTCAAGGCCGCCCTCAGGGCTGCAGCAAAACTGTGGGTATGGGCACCCAACTCCCTCTGGTTAATCAGGCAGTTCTTGGGCTCATATATAAATTCTATTGGATCCTCAATGGTGATGATATGGAGCTTCTCCCGTTGGTTGAGTTGTTCAATCATGGCGGCTAAGGTGGTAGACTTTCCGCTTCCTGCAGGGCCGGTAACCAGTATAAGGCCATTGGGACGCTGGGTAAGTTCTTTCACTACAGGGGGTAGTCCCAGGGACTCTATGGTTGGTATTCTATCGGGAATAACCCTGAAGGCTACGGCCTCTCCCCTTAACTGGACAAAGGCGTTCACCCTGAAGCGCCCCACCCCTTTAAATTCAAAGGAAAAGTCTAGCTCATGTTTTTCTTCAAAAACCTTACGCTGGTAGTCATTGAGGATATCATACAATACGGTATGTACTTCCTCTTTGCGCAATGGGGGTGCATCCACCTTTGTTATCTCCCCGTCCACCCTGATTATAGGGGGTTCACCGGCACTAATATGGAGGTCTGAGGCACCTTCCTTCTTCGCGAATAGGAGCAATTCGGCTAAATCCATATCATTCCCCTTGTCTATTAGACAGGGTAGGGGCTTATTAGGATACGCCCCTACTAATTTGGTGCCAATTCTACTTTAAGACCAGAACTTCTTCAAGACAGACTGCGGCGAATCCTTGAAGCCCTTTGGTATTGAGAGGGGGTTAATCCCCCTGTAATTCACTAATCCCCCTTAGCCCCCTTTAGTAAAAGGGGATATTAGGGGGATTAAAGCCAGCGAGATTACCTTGTATTTTGTAAAGGTCTCTAATTGTAAAAATAAGACATTGGAATATAATAATTTTTGAGAACGTAAACTTAAAGGTCTAACTCTTATATTATTATGCGTATAGACATCCTTACATTATTTCCTGAGGTTTTTCCACCCCTCTTAGGACATAGTATCCTAAGAATTGCACAGGAGAAGGGCCTTGTGGAGTTTCATCTGTGGAACATAAGGGACTTTAGTGAGGACAAACATAAAAAAGTAGACGACAGGCCCTTTGGGGGAGGGCCGGGGATGGTTATTAGACCAGAGCCTGTTTTCAGGGCTATAGAGGAGGTAGAGAAGGCACAATGTGTGCACCCGGCGCTGCAAGGGGTGTGCTCCCAGCGGCCTATAAGACAGATAGAACTGCCACCTTCAAGAAAAATCCTGCTCTGCCCTCAGGGTGTTAAATTTAATCAATCCCTGGCCGGGGAGCTCTCGAGGGAGAGTCGCCTCCTGCTACTTTGTGGACATTATGAGGGTTTTGATGAAAGGATAAAGCAGGGTTTTGATTTTCTAGAGCTCTCTATAGGCGACTATGTCCTAAGCGGGGGTGAAGCTCCGGCCATGGTGGTTATCGATGCGGTGGCAAGGCTTATACCTGGAGTCCTGGGAGATGCATTTTCTGCCGTAAGCGAATCCTTTAGCGAGGCATCAGCCTCAGGTGGACTCCCAGCACTTCTGGAATATCCCCAATACACAAGGCCGAGGGAGTTCAGAGGCATGAAGGTACCAGAGGTGTTGCTTTCTGGAAATCATGAAGAGATAAGAAAATGGCGCCTGGAGCAGGCGAAGTTGCGAACCCGCCAGAGAAGGCCTGACCTCTTACTCAAAGAAAAGTCCGAGTAGGGGCACGGCATGCCGTGCCCCTATTCTTCTGGTAATGAAAAGTTATGTTTCTTTAAGATTGCCTTTCCTCTGTCGCTTGTCAGGAAATCAATAAAAGCCTTGGCGATTTCCCTATGCATTGTGCCCTTCACAATGGCCGCGTGGATCTCTGGTGGGGTGTATAATTTGTCCTCTACCTGGAGGTACTCCACTTGAGCATCCGCTTTTGGTGAACTGAGAGATTGCGAACCAATTCCGACAGGGACTTCGCCTTTTTCTACCAGTTCAAGGACTTCAGCCACACGCTTTGCATAAAGGATTTTATTTTGTAGTTGTAGCCACACGCCTGCATTTTGCAGGGCCTCCTGAGCCGCCTTTCCAAAGGGGGCGTATTGGGGATTAGCAATGGCAATCAGGGGAAAGTTAGTTATATCGCGAAGTTTATTTATTTTAATTGAGGAGTCCTTTCTAACTATTATAACTAACCTCCCCTTGCAAATCACAGCGGAAGTGCCTGGTATGATTAGCTTTCTGTGAGAGAGTTCCTGCACAAAATTGGCCCAGACGGCGATATAAAGGTCGTAAGGGACTCCGTTCTCAATCTCATGGGCAAGGGCACCACTTGAGTCAAAAGTGAAAAGTGCCCTATGACCTGACTGCTTTTCAAATTCAGCAGCGGCTTCATCCAGGGCATCCCTCATACTGGAGGCTGCCGCTACTAAAAGGGTCTGGCCAAAGATATTTCTACCCTGTAAAAGGACAAATAGGCCTACCAAAACAAAAGCTAAGACCTTTTTATTCATTTTCTTATGAGCACTGAATAACAAAAATGACCTGCAATGTCAAAGTAGCATTCGTTCTAAAGGAAAAAAAAGCGTTTAGAATGGAATGATTGTGCCAACTTTTCCTGAGGTCTAGACATTCTCAGGCCATTTAATCTCTCCCGTAAGGTCCCCAGCCTCTTTTCCATACGTAAATTTTAGTGGAGGCTGAACCCGCGGTAAATACAATTTGTGAATACGAGGGCATTCCAATACCAGTTACAACAAATCTCGCCAGGCCTTTTTTATCCGTTACAGCCTTTTCGTCTATAGTGGCAACTGAAGGGTCTTCAACCTTTGCATAGACAGGCACATCAGGGATGGGATTTTTGTCCCTGTCCATGACCTTTACGAATACAATCTGCGTATCTCCTGAACCAGCCACTTCTACTGCCCAGGGGCTTACATCCAGTATTGCCGGGCCAGTCGCGGGAAGCTCCTCTTTAGGGATAGGAGCCTCGGTCTCGCCGTACTGGGCACAGGACGACAGAAAGACCGCTACCCATTCAAATGTCAAAATCCAGATGACAAATACAATTCTTGACATTTGAGCTTTGTAATTTGATCTTTTTTCGGTATTCATTTTTCTCCTCCCATGTTGAAATTTATTTTAGCGAGCCCTCTAAAAAAGTATAGAAAAAAGTTTTTACTTATCAGGCCCAGAACTGAATTCCCTTGACACCTTTACGTGCAGATGGTTACAATTGGGTTGTGAGAAATATCTGAAGTCCTTATGAAAGCACTACTTAAACTCCTTCAAGAAAACGGCAAATTCAGAACCCTCCAGAAGGCCATCAAGACCGAGGCGGTATCCGCCTCAGCCGGACATGGCATCAAGAAAGAGATAAAGGTAGGAGGGCTATGGGGTTCTTCTGCCTGCTTTGTACTTGCTGGCCTGGCTGAAAAGGCCAATTCGTGGATATTACTGATAACCAGCAGCCTGGAACAGGCAGAGGAAGCAAGGGAAGATTTGGACCTTTTCCTTCCCGGTAGTGCCAACATCTTTCAGCCCTGGGAAGATTTTTCTATGGCAGAAGGTAAGCCCTCCAGTCAGCTCCTTGCCCGACACCTGCAGGTTTTGCACCCGTTACTTTTTCCAGAAGAGTCAACCACGGCAGATATACAAAAAGTACAGAAGATTATTGTTTGCCCTATACAAGCCCTACTGCAGAAGCTCCCGTCACCAAGAAGTCTGGTAGAAGATACCTTGCAGGTTGCAGTAGGAAAAGACCTGGAGCAGCGGAAGATTGTGGAATGGTTATTGGATAGGGGCTTTCAGCGGGTGTCCATGGTGGAGGCCCCAGGGGAGTTCAGCCTCAGGGGTTGTGTGCTGGACATATTGCCGCATTCTTCTGAGGTTCCGTATCGCCTGGAGTTTTTTGGGGATAGGGTGGAGTCCCTCAGGCTTTTCGATCCCGACACACAAATCTCTATAAAGAATCTCAAGGAAGGGAATATACTGGCCGTAAAAGGGGGCGATTCACTGGCAGGAAACAGCACCCTTTTAGATTATCTTCCACAAGAAGCCTGGGTAGTGCTTAAAGAGTCCGAGGCAATCCAGGAGAAGGCCCAGAGGTTACCCCATCCCATCCCTTGGCTCCATACCTACGAAGAGATAAGCAGTAAATGGCAGCCATATACTAGACTCTATCTTTCATTCCTGCCATTTACCGAAAGCATTCACAATTATGAGGTAGAGTCTGTAGAGCGTTTTAGTCCCGAGCTTAAGGAAACCCTTGCAGAACTAAGGCATTTTTCGCCCATGCTACGGCGGGCTATAGTCTTTTGTGACAATGAGGCTGAGAAGAAACGCTTTAAGGAGATTGTAGGGGTTGAAAATTTTCAACCCCTACGGTTAGAATCCGCTATCGGAAGGCTCAATAACGGTTTTTTCTTCAAAGATATTGAGCTACTCCTCCTGTCCCACCATGAACTCTTCCACCGTTACCGTCTTAAGAGTGAGCCAAGGAGGCCTGTTTCTGCTAAACCTATTGAGAGCTTTGTGGAGCTTAGAAGGGGCGATTATGTGGTACATGTTACCCATGGCATTGCAAGGTTCCTGGGTATGGAGGAACTGGAGCATGAAGGGCAGAAGAGGGAATGCCTGGTATTAGAATTTGACGAAGGGGCCAGGTTATATGTTTCTGCCTCCAGTGGCATACACCTCATACAGAAATACATAGGCCCGAGTGAGCATCGGCCTCCCCTGAGTCGTCTTGGTGGGCAAGGATGGGCCAGGAGGCTGAAGGAGGCAGAAAAGGCGGTTATTGACCTGGCCGTAGAACTTCTGGAGATGCAGGCCCTCAGGGAGGCCAAGCAAGGCATACAGTACCCTCATGACACCGAGTGGCAGAAGGAGTTTGAGGCTGAATTCCTGTACGAGGAAACCCCCGACCAGATTAAGGTAAATAAGGAAATAAAAGAAGACATGGAGTCTAATCGCCCCATGGACCGCCTGGTATGCGGGGATGTAGGTTATGGCAAGACGGAGCTGGCTATTCGGGCAGCCTTTAAGGCGGTAATGCATGGCAAACAGGTGGCAGTACTGGTACCCACCACCATTTTGGCCCAGCAACACTTCCGCACCTTCGCAGAACGGATGGCTGACTATCCAATAAGGGTAGAGGTCCTGAGCAGATTCAGGCCTCCTCATGAGCAAAAACTTATACTTGAGGCCCTTAAGGAAGGGACAGTTGACATAGTTATAGGTACTCACCGGCTCATCCAGAAGGATGTGGTCTTTAAAGACCTGGGTTTGATAATAATAGATGAAGAACAGCGCTTCGGTGTGGAGCACAAGGAGAGGCTGAAAAAATTCCGCCAGATAGTGGACGTTCTCACACTGACTGCCACACCTATACCCAGAACCCTTCATATGTCATTACTGGGCCTAAAGGAAATATCCTGCCTAACCACTCCTCCCCAGAACCGCCTGGCCATTAAGACCTTCCTTATACGCTACGAACCGGAGAAAATTCGTCAGGCAATACTCTTTGAGCTCGCTCGTGAGGGGCAGGTTTACTTTGTCCATAATCGGGTGTATAACATTGAGGCAGTAGCGGCAGAGCTCTATAGGGTAGTGCCAGAGGTAAGGATAACCGTTGCCCATGGCCAGATGTCGGAAAGGCTGCTGGAAAAAAGAGTGCTGGATTTCATAGAGGGAAGGTACGATATTTTGGTCTCTACTACTATCATTGAGTCCGGGGTAGACATTCCTAACGTGAATACGATATTCATTAATGAGGCCGACACTTTTGGGCTTGCAGAACTGCACCAACTTCGGGGCAGGGTGGGACGCTACAAACACATGGCGTATGCCTATCTTCTATTACCGGGGGATAGGCCCATAAGCCCCGAGGCCGAGAAAAAACTGAAGGCAATTGAGGAATTCTCAGAGTTAGGGGCAGGGTTTAAGATTGCACTTAGGGACCTGGAGATTAGAGGAGCAGGGAACATCCTTGGTCCTCAACAACACGGACACATCCAGGCGGTGGGTTATGAGATGTACTGTCAACTCCTGGAGGCGGCGGTGAGGAAGTTGAGGAACGAACCTTTGAGGTCCCGTCTTGAGGTGTCTATAAACCTACGATTAGATGCCTATTTGCCTCCTGACTATATCCCAGATGAGGCCCTCAGGATGGAGATGTATCGGAAGGTAAGCCGCTGTCACTCCCTGGAGGAGATAAAAACTGTAGAAGAAGAGCTACAGGATAGATTCGGCCCCCTTCCTACTCCTGTGAAAAATCTCCTGACTGAGAGGGCATTCAGGCTGGTGGCCCAAGAGTATGGCATCCGTTCCCTCTTCCGCACGAATGGAAGGCTAGTTATTGAGGTAGAAGACATGAAGAGGGCAGAGGCATGTCTGGCTCATCTAAAGAGGAGAATAAGGGTAATCAATGAAAATACCCTACATCTTCTGCTCCCTGGTAAATCGGCCTCAACGGAATCTCCTGAGGAAGCACTTCATTTTCTAAAAAAGGTCTTTAAAATCTACTAGCGGCAGATTTCATTCACTCGATATAGGTAAAGAAGCAGATGCAGGGTTACGGGTAACAGTTATGCGGAAAATCTTGTTTCCCGTTCCCTGTCTCCGGTTTCCTGATAAAAAGGTCAGCAGAGGTTATAAATGAAGAGCGCTTATAAATATTTTTTCATGTTTACGACAGTGATTGGCCGTTTCGTCTATATTTTGGGCGTAATTTTACTGGTTAACCTTGTTTGTTCCTCGCTGGCTAGTGTGTCAATGGCCGAGAGTGTAAAACTGGGGGCTATAAGGGCCGTGGTGAATGGTGTGATAATAACCGATGATGATGTGAAGAGGCGCGCGATCCCTGCCCTGAGGGAGGCCAGTGAGAAATACAAGGGAAGGGAGTTTCTGGAAAAAGCTCAGGAAATCCTGAACGAGGTGCTGGATGAACTCATAGACCGTCAACTACTTGTTCAGGAGGCTAAAAAGGTTTCTAAAGATAACCCTAACATAGAGGAGGCACTTAATAAGGAGGTAGATGCCTTAGTTAAAGAGGCCGTGGATAAAGTGGGCTCTCTTTCCAGATTTTATGAGATTGCTACTAAAGAGGGCATAAATCCTGTAGAGAAGAAAAAAGAACTAAAAGAAGACCTTATGGCAGAGACGCTACTTAAAGAGTTTGCATTTAAAAAGATATCCATCTCTCCCAAGGAAGTCAGGGACTATTACCTAAAACATCGGGATGAATTTAATGAGGAGAGGGAGGTTAAAGTCAGACAAATACTTATAAGAGCCCTTCCTGACCCCAAGGAGGCCGAAAAGAAGGCCCAGGAGGTCTATCAGCGTGCAAAAGCTGGAGAAGACTTCGCAGAATTTGCCAAACAGTTTTCAGTGGATCCCAGGGCTTCCTCTGGCGGATTATGGGAAAACAATGAGATAAAACAGTGGGTAAAGGAGCTAAGAGAGCCGGCCCTGGCACTGGACCAAGGCGAGATAAGCCAGCCTATAAGAAGCTCTGTGGGCTTCCATATATTTAAGGCCGAGGCAGTGAAGCCAGCCAAAACACCAACTTTTGAGGAAATTCAGGAGGATATTACCAATAAACTCTATCAGGATGAGGCCAGGCGTAGAAAGAAGGAGTATATCCAGAGCCTGAAGCAAAAGGCGTCAATTAAAATCATGAAATAATGCAGGGATTTGATTTATAAAGCCCCTGATTTATTGGGCACAGTAAATTGTGCCTCAGTAGGAGGGAGGAGCAGAAGACCATGGCTGAAATTAGCGTAGCCCAAGGCTTCCGTAATGAACAGGTAATTTTAACTCAGGTAGAAAGAATACTTAAGGAAATGCGGTTAGATGGAAGGCTTAGTAACGTCCATGTTAAGCATCCCCCTGCAGAGGCTCAGATAGACAATAACTACTTAAGGTCAGAAGGTCTTCTGAAACTAGAGGTGGTAGATTCACTTGGAAATCTGGAAGGTCGGTTGAGACACGAACTCATGCACGTATTCGACCAAATAGATGAGGCCTTTGGCTACAGAGCAAAAGATGTACCAAAGGCCGGCACGGCTGAGCTCCGCCGATACAAATATCTGTGGAATGTCTATATTGACAGCCGTCTTATTAAGGCAGAAAAGCCGGCCTACGCTTCCTACTATTCTAGGGAGGATGAGATGGGGGAGTGCTGGCCCGAACTCTCCGAAGATACAAGAAAAGAACTGTTCGATTATCTATGGAACTTATCCGACAAAGGTTCACTTACACAGAAGCAACTCATCCAGTTAAGCAAGGATGTATTTAAGTTCAGCAAGGACCTCAAGGCTAAATCTAAGGCCAGAGGGGAAAAGCTGCGGAAATTCAAGACACTGGAGGAGCTTAAGCATTTTGCCGAGTGGGGGGATGTGCATGAATAGTGCTGAATGGGCATGTTTTTGTGCTATCCTCCTTTGGCATAAGTAGATGAGCTCGGCAGCAGCCTCATTCCTCACACTACCCCCATGGAAACTTTCTTGACATATCGGCTCAATGGAAGTAGGATGCTTTAAGAGTTTTTTTTAAAACAAAAGATGAAAAAAAGGGCAGTAGTGGCGCTTAAGGACGGCGCCTTTTTTGAAGGATGGTCCTTTGGAGCGGAGGGTCAGGCAAAGGGGGAAATAGTTTTTAATACAGGAATGACTGGTTACCAGGAGATTCTGACGGACCCCTCCTACCAGGGCCAGATGGTAACCATGACCTATCCCCTCATAGGCAACTATGGGGTAAATTTAGAAGATAACGAATCCCTCCGACTGTATCCGCAGGGTTTTATTGTAAAGGAATACTGCCCTTACCCCAGTAATTGGCGCTCCAGACTTAGTTTAGATACCCTCCTCAAGGCCCATGGCATTGTAGGTATCCAGGGGGTGGATACCCGTGCCCTTACCCGTCATCTGCGGGACCACGGCACTCAGGAAGGTATAATCTCCACAGAAGATTTTGACCCAGAGAGTCTAGTGAAGAAGGCAAGGGCTATCCCCAGCCTGGTAGGGCAGGACATGGCAAAGGAGGTCACCTGCCGCAATGCCTACCTATGGAACTCTACCAAAAGTAATGACAATCTCCGTGTCGTAGTTTACGACTGCGGGGTTAAATACAATATCCTGAGAAGCCTGTCCGCCTTGGGCGGATTAGGTTTTGAGGTATTCGTGGTTCCTGCCCAAACCCCAGCCGAGGAGGTGCTGTCAAAAGAGCCTCACGGGATACTTGTATCCAACGGCCCCGGTGACCCTGAAGGCGTCCCCTACATGATAGAGAATATAAGGAAACTCCTGGGCAAGAGACCCTTTTTTGGGATTTGCCTGGGTCATCAGCTTCTTGCCCTCGCCCTGGGTTTGAAGACCTATAAGTTGAAGTTTGGACATCACGGCTGTAATCATCCTGTAATGGACCTCTCCACCCGGAAGGTTGAAATTACCACCCAAAACCACTGCTTTGCCGTAGAGGGCTGGGAGGGGTGGAGGGACACGCCTTACGGCCCTGTAGAGGTAACTCACATAAATCTCAACGACCGTTCAGTAGAAGGCCTCAGGCTCAAAGACCTCCCCGTCTTCAGTATCCAGTACCACCCCGAGGCCAGCCCCGGTCCGCATGATGCTGGGTATCTATTTGAGAGGTTTTTGGCAGCGTTGAAATGAAAATTAAACGAACTAAGAACAAGGTGATTTTTTGCGGTACGGATGTTGAAGACAAAGGGGAACACTACACGCTGGGCAGATACGAAAAAGAATGGGACCTTCATTATACTGAACCTAATAAAAACTTGTATGTTCCTTTACAGAAGGTTGCACAAAGTTCGTCATTCACTTCACAGCCTAATTCAATAGAGAGCGTCCGTAAATTTTCCCAAAAAGAAAGGGAGGAGTTTGATCACCGTTATGATAAAAAGTATGTAGAAGTGTATGAATTTCAAGGAAAGATTGAAGTAAGTGAACCTATACAAGAGCTTATAGATGAATTTCCAGCAAAACTCTACATAGAAAGAGCTCCTGACGGAAATAAGTTTGAAGGAATAATTCTCATACCAAGACCCCGGGAGTGTGAGGCAAGCCTACAGATGGGGTTTGAGTTTCCGGTTGGTTTAAAGTATGTGGATGTTTATATGTATCAAGGAAGTACTGAATTAGATGAAGATGTGCAAAAGTGGATAAATGAATTTCCAGGGGTACTCTTCATAGAACGAGCTTGTGAGGGAAATAGGGTCTAAGGAATAACTCTAATACCAAGACAGCCTCAAAAGGTGAAACCTTAAAATGCCCAAGCGCACAGACATAAAGATGCCCGGTAAAACAGATGTAGAGGAAACGGAGACACTCTCCCGTCATTATCGTCCTCCAGAAAAAGAGGTCTTGCAATTTCTTGAAAAATACCCCCGCCTCTTGCCTCTCCTCTGCGAAGCACCAGAACATATCTTTTCCATCTTTGGAAGAGATGCAGAATTGCTATTAGAACTCCATAAAGACCCAGAGGAGGCTTATGATGAACTCTTTGTGGTAATAAAAACAAAACGGGCAGATGCCGTTGAGCTTCTGGAAAGGCTGGATGAATGGTTCCTTCAGTTTGCAAAAGACATAGATAATAAGCTAAACTTTACCACAACAACAAGTAACTTGTAATAATGTAGCGTGCCAGTTTGCTCGCACGTCAGGCGTGCGAGTTCAACTCGCACGCTACATGAAAGCTACATGAAAGATTAAAGGCACAAATGCCCAAGCGCACAGACATAAAGAAAATCCTTATCATCGGCTCGGGGCCGATTGTTATTGGACAAGCCTGCGAGTTTGATTACTCGGGAACGCAGGCCTGCAAGGCCCTAAGAGAAGAGGGCTATGAGATAGTGCTGGTGAACAGTAACCCCGCTACCATTATGACAGACCCTGAGATTGCCAATTCAACCTACATAGAGCCACTGACAGTTGGGGTTTTAGAGAAGGTTATCTCCAGGGAGCGTCCGCAGGCTCTATTGCCTACCCTTGGTGGACAGACGGCACTGAACCTGGCGGTTGCTTTGGTGGAGAGCGGTGTTGTGGATAAATACGGCGTTGAACTCATCGGGGCCAAATACGAGGCCATTAAAAAGGCGGAGGATAGGCTGTTATTTAAGGAGTCTATGAAGAAGATTGGCCTCGGGGTCCCTGAGAGCTATTATGTCCGCTCAATAGATGAGGCTTTTGAGGCCTATGGAAAAATCGGCCTGCCCATCATCATACGCCCCTCTTTCACCCTTGGTGGCACAGGGGGCAATATTGCCAGAACGCCTGAAGAATTTAAAGAATATATAAGACATGGCCTTGACCTTAGTCCGGTCCACGAGGTTCTTTTAGAACGCTCAGTTATAGGCTGGAAGGAGTTTGAGCTAGAGGTGATGAGGGACCTTAAGGACAATGTGGTCATTATATGTCCCATTGAAAACTTCGACCCCATGGGCGTACACACTGGAGACAGCATAACAGTGGCCCCCGCCCAGACCCTCACTGACAAAGAGTATCAGGTCATGCGTGACGCCGCTATAAAGATTATCCGTGAGATAGGGGTAGAGACTGGGGGCTCTAACATCCAGTTTGCCATACACCCACAAAACGGTGAGATGCTTGCCATAGAGATGAATCCCAGGGTTTCTCGCAGTTCAGCCCTTGCCTCAAAGGCTACAGGCTTCCCCATCGCCAAGATTGCCACCAAGCTGGCCATTGGTTACACCCTGGATGAGATTCCTAATGACATAACCCGTTATACCCCAGCCAGCTTTGAGCCTACTATAGATTACTGCGTGGTAAAGGTGCCTAGATTCAATTTTGAGAAATTCCCAGGTGCAGACCAGCGTCTTACGACCCAGATGAAATCTGTTGGAGAGGTCATGGCTATTGGACGCACCTTCAAGGAGGCACTGGGTAAGGCCCTGCGGTCTATGGAGATTGACCGTCCGGGTCTTATGGAGGTCACACCCAAGGAAGCCTATGCAGAGAAGGTGAGGGCCCATATCCGCGAGAAGCTTAAAGAGACCTCCTGGGACAGGATATGGTATATTGCGGAGGCATTAAGGTACGATCTTACTATTGAGGAACTCCACCAGCTTACTTACATAGACCCATGGTTCCTCCACAATATAAAAGAGATAGTGGATATGGAAGACAGACTGCGGGTGGTGGGGGTTGAAGATATTCAACCCCTACTGAATGAGGCCAAGGCTTACGGTCTTTCCGACGCTCGTATAGCTCAATTGGCAAACATAACAGAGGAAGCGGTGCGTTCCTTACGTCACAAGAATAATCTGCGGCCTGTCTATAAAAGGGTAGACACCTGTGCGGCAGAGTTTGAGGCCCACACCCCTTATCTGTATTCCACTTATGAGAAGGAATGTGAGGCTAGAATAACAGATAGGCCCAAGGTAGTCATTCTGGGTAGTGGACCAAACAGGATTGGACAGGGGATAGAGTTTGATTATTGCTGTGTACATGCAGTAATGGCCCTCAGGGAGATGGGCTATGAGACCATAATGGTTAATTGTAACCCGGAGACGGTAAGCACCGATTACGATACCTCGGATAGGCTATATTTTGAGCCACTTACCCTGGAAGACACCCTGGAGATTATCCACCTGGAGAAACCTCTTGGGGTGATAGTCCAATTTGGAGGCCAGACACCCTTAAAACTGGCAGTACCTCTGGAAAGAGAAGGCGTAAAAGTTTTGGGGACATCCTCCGACAGCATTGACCGTGCTGAGGACAGAGAGCGTTTTGCAGAACTCCTGCGAAAGCTAAATCTTAAGCAGCCAGAAAACGGCTGCGCCCGCTCGCTGAAAGAGGCGGTAAAAGTGGCAGAGAAATTGGGCTATCCAGTACTTATCAGGCCCTCTTATGTCCTTGGGGGACGTGCTATGCAGGTGGCCTTTGATAGGGATTTGCTGGAAAAATATATAAAAGAAGCCTCAATGGTCTCTCCCAACCACCCAGTACTCATAGACAAGTTCATTGAAGAGGCTGTGGAGATAGACGTGGATGCAGTAGCGGATGGTCAGGAGGTCTTTGTTGGGGGAATTATGGAGCATATAGAGGCGGCCGGTATCCACTCAGGGGATAGCTCCTGTGCCCTCCCGCCCTATTCTCTATCCAAAGAGAATATAGAAGAAATAGAAAAGCAGACCAGGATGCTGGCCCTGGAATTGCAAACCTCGGGCCTTATTAATATCCAGTACGCTATAAAAGACGGCGAGGTATATGTCCTAGAAGTAAACCCAAGGGCCTCCCGTACAGTACCTTTTGTCTCCAAGGCCATAGGCATACCCCTGGCCAAAGTAGCCACTAAAATTATCATGGGTAAAACCCTGAAGGAATTAGGACTCAGAAGGCTGGATAAACTGCCTTACACTGCCGTAAAAGAGGCTGTTTTGCCCTTCATAAAGTTTCCTGGGGTTGATACCATACTGGGCCCTGAGA
>JAHFOV010000085.1 GCA_023261505.1 Planctomycetota bacterium | reverse complement strand
AAAGCTATCCTTGATGTTAAGGGTTTTGAGCTCAAGTAGGTTAAAGTGGTGATTTAAACTCCCAATTTATGCCTAATAGGTTTACAACTGTGGGGCAGGGAACTAGAAAGGAGCAAAATGAAGATAACCAGAAGGCAGTCTCTTAAGGTCATTATATCCTCATTGGGCGCACCTCTGCTTTTGAGAGGTGAGGCCGTAGCACAAGAGCCATTTCAATTCAGCGAAAGGATGTCCGGGCGCATTGCTGAAGATACTTACAATACAAATGTTTACCCCCCTAGCAGAACAAGGGCAATTTATGACTTTGAAAGGGGTGAGGAACTAGGCACAAGCGAGCTAAGTTTTAGCGGGTTCATGGTTATTGACGACCTGGATAAATTTGAAGAAGACCCCAGACATGTGGCAGACTATAAAGGGGAAGTTACCTATAATGGCGAAACCGTCCCAATAAGTGAAGGCAAGGTGAAGCTCTTTTCTTCAGAGTACCCCGAGTATGCTAACCAGGTAAGGAATTTAATTTATTATATACCCTTTTCCACCACAACGGGCGAATACGTCTTAAGCGGCTACAAGAAGGTAAAGATATTCAACCTGAATTCAGTAGACTTTGTTAAAGACATGACCACGTTATACACCCATCTTCACCAGGGTCCTTTTGTGGGTCCTTTGGATAGCCCAGAACTCGGCCCTATGCTGGGGGCAGGGATATTGCGTTATGATATCAGAGATATATTTGGCCTGATTCAGTCCTGTCAACCTATTTCGGCTGCGCCTAGATTTTTTACTATTATCGCTGGCGAAGCAATGAGCGCCATTTTACCACCCATATTATAAAAGGATAAACCCAGGAGAGACTGCAGCAATGATGAAAGGATACGAAGTGGTTGTCATTGGTTCAGGGTTTGGGGGTGCGGTAACCGCCTACGAATTGGCAAAGAAGGGATACAAGGTGTGCATCCTGGAGAGGGGCCCCCAATGGACGAGTGAATACTTTCCCGGAAGTAACAAACAAGACCTAGCCCAAAATCTTATAGAGATACTCGGAGCCTCCCAACTTAACTCAAGGGGTGTTCCCTTTAGAGAAATTATTAGAAAGGCGGATCTTCTGCATGTGATGGAGAAACTAGAAAAACCTTCCATGTGGGAGTACCGGGCCTTTGATAGGATGGACGTCTTAACAGGCAATGGGGTAGGTGGAGGTTCGCTAGTTTATGCAAATGTCCTGCACAGGGCTCACAAAGAGGCATTTGAAAAGTGGCCTGGGGGGATAGATTGGTCTGCGGAATTAGAGCAACATTACAGCGAAGTAGAGCAAAAGATAGGTACCAACATTGCGATTTGTGATAAGTCCAGGGCACTCAAGAAGGCTTCGGAAAAGAGCGGGAGAGGGAAGTGGGATTTTGTACACCTTGCCATTCAAAGACCGCACCCCCAGATGGCAACAGCGAAGGCTGTAGGCTGTTCCACCTGCCATTACGGAGAAGATGCTCCCGAAAAAAAAGAAGCCTGCGAGCTTGAAAATGAAAGGAGCTACTGCATGTCCTGTGGACGCTGTGTCCTGGGATGTAAGAGGTTAAACCGATACACCCTGGACCTTAACTACATAAGAGACGCCGTGAGACACTACGGGGCGCATCTCTATCCAAACCATGAGGTGACGAAAATAAAACCTATAACAAATGCACCACCTTTTAATTACTTAATCCTCTGCGATAACCAGCAAAGGGCCTTCAAGGCCCAGAAGGTGGTGATTGCCGCCGGGTCCTTGGGTTCGACAAAGCTCCTTCTGCGATGCAAAGACGACCCAGACTCTCTACCCAACTTAAGCGATAAGTTGGGGGAACGATTCTCTGGAAACGGCGACTTCCAGGGTTTTGCCTACAATTGTGATGTAACCGTTAACAGCAGCGTAGGCCCCACGATAACCTCGGAAGTGGATTTTAATCCTGTGAAATCCATTATTGTGGAAGAGGGTGGTATTCCAGACGTCCTTGCCCCCTTTGCAGCGGCCTTTGTTCCTAAGTTAGGATTGCTACAGCAACTAAAAGAGCTTACATTGGCAGATTTTGTAGATTTGATGTCGGGCCAAAAAAAGTTGAACTTAGCTGAGGACGTGACCGAAAAGTCCATGATGTACTTGTGCATGGGAAGGGCAGAGGGCTATGGGAGAATTGAATTATCCGATGCTGGAGATGTAAATATTGTCTGGCCTGACTCCGAATGGAATAAGCTAAAGGAGTTCACACAAGGCCTTATTAAGGAGCTAGAGGCGCTAACGGCTGGTTTGGGTGGAGAATATTTTTCTTTGCCTTTATGGGAAATGGGAAAGCTCGCAACAGTCCACCCCATCGGGGGATGCTCAATGGCGCAGGCAAAGGAAGAGGGAGTAGTAAAGCCCAATGGAGAGGTCTTTGGCTACGATAACTTATATGTGGCCGATGGCGCTATTATCCCCGCCTCATTAGGTGTAAACCCTTCCCTCACCATAGCGGCCCTGGCACATAGGATTGCAAGCCTTATACCAGCAAAGACTTAGAGATTTTTTCTTTAAAGGAGGGGTATCGTGAATATTTCTAGAAGAGATTTTCTCAGAAGTGCTGGCCTTGCCAGTGGCATTTTTACAGCACCAATGCCTTTCTATTTCCTGGCAAAGGAAGCCCATGCCTTTAGTAACCTTGAGTGTAAGGGCAAACAGGTTGAGTGCGTCTTTACGTACGTATATAACGATAAGATATCCATGGTAATAGACACAATCCGACACTATGGAAGTATAGTTTTTAGGGGATTTATCGTCGCAGAGGGTGAGCCGCATGATTTTTCCAGGCTCACAAACCTCTTTCCATTTCCTAACCCTGAAGACCCACCCTTTAAGTGTTCAGACCGGGATGGAGAGGTGTGCACGGATTTAAGCACCAACATTATTTACGGAGACTTTAAGAACCATCCATTATCCTTTAATCTAAAGTTTAATATCCTTGACTACCGTTTTAATGTGATTGAGTCTGCTCTAGGAATTGGCAATGTGTTTACTTCTATGCCGGAGACGTTACTAAATTTTTTACTCTTGGACCAGGAGGATTATCCACTTATTACCATTAGTAAGGGGGATGTAAATTTTAAGGGTAAGACCTACAATTTAGAAGGTGCCAGAGGGGTTATAGGCCACCACTGGGGCTACGTTTTCCCTGATTATTTATTACTAATGTGCAATGGTTTTGAGAACCCTGATAACCTCTTGACCGTGTGCTATGTTGAGTCCATGACACGCTTAGGTACCACACTGAAATCTGGATATTTCTGTCTTTTTCAGAGTGAAGGGGAGAAGAAATCGTTTGTAAGTCTGCTTGACGGCACCATCCAGAACTTCATAGAAAACGACCTACTTTGCATAGTTGCCAGACACCGTAAGGGTCTCCTCAGTGGAGAGGAGATACTCAGAGTTAACATAGATTATAAGAAGGGGAAGATGTTCCCTAACTTCTTTAATAAGCCTTGCAAAACTATATTGGATGTACCCTGTGAGGTTATAGACTTATCAATTGGAAAACCCCTGGGAAAAGGAACAAAGGGGGTTGTGGATGTAAAGGGGCTCCCTATTCTGGGATGATTAGGCTTGAATTTAGCCTTTTCAGATAAATTTGGACATTGGGAGTTATGCCTCCAATGTTATTTTGAACCGTTTCTGCCAAAGAAAGATTTGAAAAGTTCGGACGTAATGCAAGTTCACGTAAAAGAGGCTTTTAGACAACTTTTCCCTCGACCTCGATGGGGGAGGAAAGGGCGGGGGTATCCCCCTCCCCCTACCCCCTCCCACCAGGGGAGGGGGGTTCATAAGCTCCTTTGGCAGGGTCTGGATAAAATGATACCTTGCCTTGTCCGGAGCTCAGAGAGGTTAGGCTTGAAATCTTTTAAGAATAGAATTACGATGTTTTTTAGTAAATGTGTTTTTGTTATTCATACTTATAGGCCTGGACTCGGGAATTCCTAGCCTTGCGTTCTTGTTCTTGTTACCTTTCTGAGCCTTACCTTATAGCGTTTTTAAGTAAGGGAACAAAACAAAATGGAAGCCCTTCTCTCTCCTGAGCACAAGATCACCGAACGGCGATACATGAGGTATCAACCTTTCGGTATTGACGAACTTGGCAATAAGATTGAGGACGTCAGAGGACACGTCATTACAAGCACATTAGAGTACGTAAAAGAGCTTGCAGGAAGCAAAGAGAAAGTGGCCCGCAATGGTCAGCCCCCTCGTGTGGTAGAGAAAATGAGCGAAAAGGCGGCTAAAGAGGCCGGCGAAAAACTTATTTCCATGCTTAATAGCGCAATAAGTGATAAAAAATACCAAGTAACGGAGGAATTACTCAAGAACCCGTGGAATTCTTATTCCACTGAATTCTTCCAGTTTATGGTAGAATTCGCAAAGGAGATAACGGGAGAAAAAGACTTCTGTTTTAAACTGGGCTTTAATAAACTTGTAACGCCCCTTACTGTTATCATTGGTAAGCCTTTTCCTTTGGAATACATCTATAAGATGGTGGAACTAGAGGAAAGATTTTCAAAAGGTGTTGTGAAATTAGAAGCTCCTACGATAAATAACGGCAGAGCTATCATGCAGATAAAGCTCTCGAAAAGATACAAAGAGGTCGTCGGAGAGCACTTTCTTGCCTGTGCAGAAAATACCTGCCTGGTCAGGAAAGGGAGTTTCGTATCGCTCCCCTACAAGTTACATAATATGCCTCCTGCCCAGTCTAAAGACACTAAGTGCATAGCCAGGGGGGATGAATACTGCGAGATGGAATTAACCTGGGAAACAAGGCACCCTACCCAAAGGAGGCTCATCTTGCTAGGTGTGGCCTCCAGTGTGGCCTTATTTTTTGGACTTACCCTTGTGCTCCAAAGCACGGCCCTAAAGTTTACGTTATCTATCTTACCCCTGCTTGTATGCCTTCATATTGCATATACACGGCGTTTAGCCGGCGAAAACCTGAAAAAAGAAAGACTCATTTCCGAGCAACAAAAATATCTTGAGGACAGGTTTAAGGACTTGGAAGACACTAATATCCGTCTGCAGGCAACAAACATCGAGCTTAACGAGAGGCTACGTCAACTGGCTGAAACCCAGGAACGTCTTTTACACGCAGAAAAGCTTGCCGTACTGGGTCGCCTCAGTTCCTATGTAAGCCATGAGCTTAGAAACCCCCTAACGTCTATGAAGAACGCATTGTATTATTTTAAGAGGAAAATCTCTCAGAGCGCCCTGGCCAGAGAAGACCCCAAACTAATAGAGTTTCTTGAAATACTTGATAAAGAGGTAGATGCCAGCACCAGTATAATCAATCACATCCTGGATTTCACCAAGATAAGAAAACTCTCCCTTAGTAAGGGGGATTTGGCCTCTGTTCTTAAGCATTCGTTATCAAGACGTTCTATACCAGAAGGGGTGAAAGTACTGGAAGAGATACCACTCAATCTACCAACCGTCTGGATAGATACAGAGCAGCTAGCAATGGTTTTCGGCAATCTTATACAGAATGCCTATGAAGCTATGCCACAGGGTGGTATGCTGGAGATTAAAACCAGGGCCAGCGGGGAGTATGTGGAGGTTGAGTTTACAGATACCGGACACGGCATCCCTGAAGAAAATCTTAAGAAAATCTTTGAACCCTTCTTTACCTCCAAGGTCAGGGGTACCGGGCTCGGCCTCTCCATATGCAAGGAGGTAGTGGAAAGACACGGGGGAAGCATTACTGTGAAAAGTACATTGGGTGCAGGTTCTACGTTTGCGGTTGGCTTACCAGTGGCAATACCCAATCAGCAGGCTATGGAAGGAGAAAAAACAAAGTGAAAAAGGATATCC
Source organism: Planctomycetota bacterium (assembly GCA_023261505.1). Classification (GTDB taxonomy): domain Bacteria; phylum Planctomycetota; class Brocadiia; order Brocadiales; family Bathyanammoxibiaceae; genus JAHFOV01. The sequence continues at coordinate 1,532 of JAHFOV010000085.1, read as the reverse complement.
TTGTGGTAGATGACGACCCAAGTATCAGGAAGACACTCAAGGGTATACTTGAGGATGAAGGTTATAATGTAGCGACAGCAGAAGATGGCCTCAAGGCCGTTGAGGAGATAAAGGCAAGACCCTTTTCTTTGATTTTAATGGATATAATGATGCCTGGCCTTAAGGGTGTGGAGGCAATGAAGGAGATAAAAAAAATCAGGTCCACCACGGTAATAGTAATTACAGGACATGTGGAAGAGGAAGAACTCCTTAGGGAAGCCAGGCGCCAGGGGGCAAGGGCCGTAGTGCATAAACCCCTTCAGATACCAGAATTGCTAAAACTCATAAAGGCCGTCCTAGACGGAAAAGCCCCCCTCCTGGTAGTAGACGATGAAGACTCTGCCCGCAAAACGCTCTCAGCAATACTTGAGGACTCTGGCTACAAGGTAGAGACTACCCATGAGGGCCAGAAGGCAATTGATATGGCAAAAGAAAAAGATTACTCGCTTATCTTTATGGATGCTAGGATGCCAGGCATAAATGGCTTTCAGGCTATGAAAGAGATTAAAAAGATTAAGCCTTACGTACCCTTCGTCATGTTCACAGGATATAAGATAGAACATTTTATGGAGAAGTCAAAGGATTGCGGAGCCCGAGCGACTCTTCGCAAGCCCTTTAATGTGGAAGAGTTACTAAAAATCACCCAGGAAATCCTTGTGGAAGGGAAATGACTAACGAACAACAACAGCCCGTAGTGATGGTAGTAGATGATGACCCCTCAGTGTTAAGGACTACAGGCATTAACCTGGAAGCAGAGGGCTTTAAGGTGGTATTATGTCCCAATGGAAGGGCTGCAATAGAGGCATTCAATAAAGGCATATACACTGTTATCCTTGACATCTCGATGCCAGACATGAGTGGGCTAGAGGTCTTTGAAAACCTTAAGGAAATGAACCCCATAGTGCCTATAATCCTCTACACAGGCCTGAAAGAAAGAGAGCAGAGGGAAGGGATAAGGCGGAGATTCCGACCTCATGCCTACATACTTAAAGGGAGTGAACCTGAGGAATTGATTGATACGGCATTAGGTGCTGTAGAATGTTACAGGGAGACCTTGAATGCCATTAAACTCCATACTGAAGTGGAGGTAAGAGAAAAGGAGAATATTAGCCTCAGGGAGGAACTGGGCAAGAAGGCGCGCTTTGAGGATATATGTACTAGAGACCCGAAAATGAAAGAGGTCATTTCCCAGGCCCAGAAGGCCAGCAGTGTCCCCTACGCTGTAATCATTACTGGGGAAAGTGGTACAGGTAAAGAACTTCTGGCAAAGGCGATACACTACAATAGTCCAAGGGCCAACAAGCCCTTTACTGCCCTCAACTGTGCCGCGATACCAAAGGAGTTAATAGAGAGTGAGCTCTTCGGCCATGAAAAGGGGTCTTTCACAGGAGCCATCCAGAGGAAGGTAGGGTTATTTGAGGCGGCCAACCATGGCAGTATCTTCCTTGACGAGATAGGAGACCTAAGTACGGCTGCCCAGGCCAAGATACTCA
>JAHFOV010000084.1:4973-7455 GCA_023261505.1 Planctomycetota bacterium | reverse complement strand
TATTGGTTCAATTGGTTCAGGCCAGGAAAAGCAAAAACGGCAAAATAAATTGCTCGCCAACGGCAAACAGGTCTAAGGATTTTAGGAAGCTTTAACAATGGTAGAAGAAATCCTTAGGTTTGCTAAAGAGGAGTCTGTAAGTGTTATCTTCTTAGCAATTGCCTTTTTAACATTTTTGGTGGTTAGCTACTGGCCGTGGTATAAACCAAGAAAAGCCAAGAGAACTCCGTAGGAGAATATCTATGCAGGAAAGTTTTTTTATCAAGGTCAAATTTAACAAGTTTAAGCCACAAAAGATGGGGTAGCAAGAATTTTAGCTTAGTAGTTAAAAACTAGTTGTAATCTCCTCAAAGCGCCGTATTTTTCACTACTCTCCACCTTGCTTTTCTTAATCCCCTTCTCAAGGAGGCTGATGGTCTGGTCGTAAAGAGAAGGGTCCACTGGATACGGGTATCCGTCCTTGCCGCCGTGGGCGAAGCTGAACCTGGCTGGGTCACGGAAGGAGGCCCTTGCCCCATAAATAATTTCGGCAACAAGGGCCAAGGCCCTAATGGTCTTGGGGCCTACACCTTCCTGGTAAAGCAGTTCCTCAAAATTGTGGGGGTTATTATCGTGGGCCTTGATGAATATCTTCTCCAGCCGCTTTGTATCAAAATCTGATGGATAAATAGGATGGTGACTGGGCATCTCCAGAACAGGTAGTGTACTTGTATCGGAGTTGTGGTTGTACAGAGTCTGTTGGTAAGGCGTGTTTTTATTACCTTTAAGGATGGGGAGGCTTTTGGATAACCGTCTGAAATCGTTTAACAACGTATTTATATCTAAAACTAGCTGGGTGCTAATTGCCCTAGCCTTTACGCTTTCTCGGGCCACCATGTTCAGTACTCCTGTTGCAGGGGCTTCGGTGCAGATGGCGCTATGGGGTTCTTCTACAAAATCATGGACGTGGGAAGATAGCCAGTGATACCGTCTTGCCATGCTCGTCTCTGTATTCATCCCCTGTTGAATCACAGACCAGTAGCCGTCATTTGTGAAGGCAAGGACGTGATGATAAATCTGGTAGCCATCCTGCAGTGCGGCACTATCCACCTTTGCGCTCATCCTGCTAGCGTAGATAAGACCTTCTACGGTGCTATCGGAAAGAGAGAGCCTGTTGCCCCAGGCCCTTATTTCTTCAGGCGTTTTCCTAGAGGTTCTACCCTTACCACCGCAGAGGAATATGCCCAGGTCAGCTTCTCCCCCTCTTAATCCCTCCTTCAGTGCCCCCAGGGTGGTAGTGGTAAGACCGCTTGAATGCCAGTCAAAGCCCAAGATGCAGCCAAAGGATTGGAACCAGAAAGGGTCGGAAAGTTTATTGATAAGCTTCTTCGGGCCCAGTTCCTCTACAATTACTGTGACTATCCCTCGGGCCAGCCCTTTCATCCTCTGGAACAGCCAGGCCGGGGCCTCGCCGTAATGTAAAGGGAGGTTAGCAATGCCTGTTTTCATTTTTTAAACCCTTAAACAGTCGTCCCCTTAAACCCTTGAACTTTTGAGCCCTTGAACTTTTAGATTCCCAGGCCCTTTATCCTGTGGCCGAACTTGGCAAGGATTTGCTTTTCTTTCAGGTGCATCTTCTTTGCATCTTTCTCTCGCATCATTATATTCCATAAAAATAGGCGCTCTAAAAGTCTACTTTATCACGTCCAAAAAGCTCTTTGGTGTAACTATTTTGAGCTTTGAAGATCCAGTTTTTAACATAAGTTCATCTATATCAAGGAGGTCTTTGTCGCCAGTAATCAAGAAATCTGCATCAGCAGCGATAAAGCATTCAAGAACCATAGTATCTTTCTCGTCCCTACAAAGAAATAACCTCTTTTTAGGGATTGCTACTTTGGCATTGGTAAGAAAAGAGGCAATGCCAGAAAGAAGCACCCTAAACTGAACGGGAGTAATCTTACCCTCCGCACTAAGTTCAATGGGCACTTCTCTGTATTCTTTAAGGAGTTGTGGAGAAATCCATACCTCAGCTTCAGTAAAAACCTTTTTGATTGCATCTTCCGGGAGTCCGCCAAAGACAAGCGCCAATATAAGTACCCCTGTATCTACAACTACTCTAACCTTTCGGCTCTTCGTAAACCCTTCTCCTTACCTTTTCAACTGCCCTCTCAACGTCCTTAAGGCTTAATGTGGTTTTTTTAAAGGCCTCTTTCGCAATCTTAAGAGCGGCTTCCAGCCTTTCTTCCGGCGTGAGGACAGAAAGGATATAATTTTCAGGCCGAACCTTTGTTTTCATTCTCCTTGTAGAATCCTCCTTCCTAGGATCTTAAATCTTTCAAACTCTAACTTCCTTGAACCCTTAAACTTTAGACCCCCAGGCCCTTTATCCTGTGGCCGAACTTGGCAAGGATTTGCTTTTCTTTCAGGTGCATCTTCATTGCATCTTTCTCCTTTTCATCATTATATCCCATAATGTGCAGGAGGCCGTGAAGTGTGTAGAGCA
>JAHFOV010000084.1:0-4873 GCA_023261505.1 Planctomycetota bacterium | reverse complement strand
TTTATCCTGTGGCCGAACTTGGCAAGGATTTGCTTTTCTTTCAGGTGCATCTTCATTGCATCTTTCTCCTTTTCATCATTATATCCCATAATGTGCAGGAGGCCGTGAAGTGTGTAGAGCATTACCTCTCCCTCTACATCTTCGTCTAATTCTTTTGCCATTTTTATGGCGATTGGGACGCACACCACTATCTCACCCACCACCTTGCCACTCCTATCTTCATAAGGAAAGGAAAGTACGTCGGTAGGTCCTTCCTTATCAAGAAATGTCTTATGGAGCCTTGCCATCTCCTCTTCATCGACGTAGGCTATGCTCAATTCTGCCCCTTTTCCTTTCAGGGCCTCTTCTACGAGCGCCCGTATCCTTGCCCTGTTTATAGGATAAAGTTGCTGGAGGTTGGTAATGGAGATGTTAGTCTTTCGGACCATAGGCCTCAACGATTTCCTGTACCAGCCTGTGGCGGACGATGTCTTTTTTTGTAAGGTATACGAAGGCTATACCATTGATATTTTTGAGCCTTGACTGGACATCTATGAGACCAGAGGGTTCTCCAGGGAGTAAATCCACCTGGGTAATATCTCCTGTTACTACCACCTTTGCCTTTACCCCTAGGCGGGTAAGAAAGGTCTTCATTTGAGGGATGGTGCAGTTCTGAGCCTCGTCCAGGATTATAAAGGCATCATTGAGGGTTCTGCCTCTCATGAAGGCAAGGGGGAGGATTTCAATAATATCATTTTCAACGTATTTTCTTACCTGGGTGGCGTCCATTATATCATGCAAAGCATCGTAAAGGGGCCTGAGGTAAGGGTTCACTTTGGCTTCTATATCTCCTGGAAGAAAACCCAGCTTTTCTCCTGCCTCAACAGCAGGCCTGGCAAGGATTATCTTTCTAAGCTGACCGGTTCTCAGGGCAGACAAGGCCACAGCCACAGCTAGATAGGTCTTCCCTGTGCCTGCTGGACCTATGCAAAAAACTAGGTCATTATTCAGAATAGCCTCTACGTATTTTGCCTGCCCCTCTGTTCTTGGTCTTACGGAAACCCCCTTAATAATCACTTCAGGCCCTTCTGGTAGAACCTCTATACCCTTTTCTGTAGCGGTAATAACCTCGTCCACCTCTTTTATGCCGAGGACTCCGTATTTATCCACAATATTGATAAGCTTCTGGAGTATCTCTTCAGCTTTATTTACCTGGCCCTCCTCCCCCTCTAGTTTTATTATACTGTTCCTTGCAGTAATATGAATTCCCAGGGCATGACGCAGCAACCTCAAGTGCTTGTCGTGGCTGCCGAATAGAACAACTGCCTGTTCTGGGTCTTTTAGTTCTATAGTCTTTTGCACTGCCACTTCTTTATTTTATATCTTCCATTGAATAGATTAAATAGGCTAACAAAAATAATCCTGTTAAATGCGGGGACAGACATTCAGGTTTATTCTATATGTGTTTGCTTAAGGCGGATTAAAAATCCTTACATAACATTTGATTTTATAGAGGTCCCACCAGGACTAAAAAATAATAACCCAGGGGCAGACAGACCAAGACGCAGTCTATAATATCAAGGGCCCCACCGAAACTGGGTATGAGGTCTCCTGAGTCCTTAACCCCTGCATCCCTTTTTATCATAGATTCAAAAAGGTCCCCAGATATAGACCCCGCTCCTATGAGAAGGGCAAAAGGTATAGCCCATTGAATTGGCAAGAAGCTCCACTGGGGTATCAAACATTGTCCTGTCCCGATTAAGAGGCACAAAAAGAGGCCGAATAAGGCCCCTTCCACAGTCTTATTGGGACTGATGGTGGGGCAGAGTTTACGCTTACCAAAGTTTTTTCCGAAAAAGTAAGCCCCTATATCTGTTACTTTTGCCATAAGAAGGACACCTAATACGGCAGCTAGACCCTTCTTGCCAGGAAAATGTCTTAAGGCCATGGCGAAGGATAAAAGGAAGAATACATAAATTACGCCGAAAAAGGTGACGGCAATATTGTTAATGGCCCCTTCCAGCCCCGTACTAAAACCCTGCAGGAGGAAGAACCACAAAAGGATCAGAAAGAGACCCACGGGATTAATGGAAAACTCCCCGTATGATTTCACCTGCCACCAGAGGCCTAGAAATAATAAAATACCCGCCAAAAGCCCTGATAGTCTGAAAGGCGCTAACCCCTTTTTACTTGCGATGTTGTAGAATTCGAGGAGGGCAATCGCCCCAACTAAAATGCCCAGGAGACCCAGGCCCAAATCTGAGTCTAATAAAATATCTAGACCTATTATAGCAAAAAAGGCGGATAACATACCCGCACCCCAGGCTATTCTTGTTTGGTCGTAGGTCACTGGACGAGTCCACCGTAACGTCTCTCTCTAAAGGCATAGTCCCTGAGAGCTTCTTCCAGGTTTTCTTTATGGAAATCAGGCCAGTACACAGGGGTAACCCAGAGCTCTGTATAGGATATCTCCCAGAGGAGAAAATTGCTCACCCGCATGTCTCCTCCCGTCCTGATTAGAAGGTCAGGGTCTGACATCCCGGCTGTATACATATTTTCTCTGAGGGTCTCTTCGTTTATGTCCTCAGGCAGAATTTTCCCCTCTTTCACCTTTCGGGCCAGTTTTATGGCCGCATCTACGATTTCTGCCCTCCCCCCGTAATTAAGGGCAAGGCAAAGAATCATACCGGTATTGTTCTTGCTCATTTCAATTTCTTCGGCGATCTCTTCCTGGACATCACGAGGAAGGGCTTCTATACGCCCAATGACGGTGAAGCGTATATTATTATCCATAATTGTCTTTCTTTCTCTAATGAGGTAGCGTTTAAGAAGACGCATGAGGAGCTCGATTTCAAGCCTTGGGCGTGACCAGTTCTCACTGGAGAAGGCGTATAGGGTAATCTGCCCTATGTGCCTTTTGGCGCATTCTTCTGTAATCTCCCTTACAGATTTTACCCCTTCTATATGGCCTCTTATCCTGGTAAGACCACGCTTTCTTGCCCATCGGCCATTACCATCCATTATAATAGCAATATGTCGGGGAAGGCCGTTCTGTTCGCTCATCTATCTCTGTATGATGGGAGGTTTGTAGACAGCCTCGCAGAAGAAACAGAGTCAGGCCGCACAATTTGTCGACGGTCTTGACCTACGGAAATCATAGTTATCTTTATATCCAGTATCTCTTCTAGATACTGAATATAGTTTATAGCCATACTGGGTAGCTCCTGAAGACTTGTACAGTGCGAGGTATCCTGCCGCCAGCCCGGCACCTCCTCATAAATGGGTTCACATCCGCCTGAGGCGGACAAAATGGCGAGGTCTGGAGGAAACCTTTCATATATCTTGCCGTTACATTTGTAGCCTACGCATATCTTTACCGTCTCCTGATCGTCAAGGACATCTAACTTTGTTAGAATGGCCTCATCCACTCCATTTATCATCACGGCATACTTCACTGCCACAGCGTCAAACCATCCACAGCGCCTGGGCCTCCCCGTGGTAGCACCAAATTCTCCACCTCGCTCCCTCAGATGTTCTCCCAGGGCCCCTTCCGCTTCGGTAGGGAAAGGACCACCACCCACCCTGGTGGTGTAAGCCTTCATTACCCCATAAATCTTGTGAATCTGTTTAGGAGAGACGCCCGCCCCGGAGGCCGCGCCGCATGCCGTGGCATTTGAAGAGGTAATAAATGGATATGTCCCTAAGTCCACATCCAGCAGACTACCCTGTGCACCCTCAAAAAGGATGCGCTTAGAGGCCTTTATCGCCTCATTAATATATCCTACCGTATCGCAAACATAGGGTGCCATCCTATCTGCATAGGCCCTGTACTCCTCGTATATCTCTTTCCAGGAAAGCGGTGCCGCATTGTAAAGGCCCTGCAGGAGGCGGTTTTTTTCCTCCACGTTCCTCTGTATAAGACGCTCGAGGTGTTCTGGATGGTAAAGCTCCACAACGCGTATACCAACTCTAGCCATCTTATCGGCATAACAAGGGCCGATGCCCTTCCCCGTAGTACCTATCTTTTCTTGCCCTTTCTCAGATTCTGAAAGTTGGTCAAGGAGTTTATGATAGGGAAAGACCAGATGGGCCCTGTCGCTGACGAAAAGGTTATTCTCTACTGAAATATTCCTTTTCCTAAGTTCTTCTACTTCTTCCAGGAACAATGCAGGGTCAATGGCAACCCCATTACCTATTACACATTTTTTGTTTGGATGGAGTATCCCGGAAGGAATAAGATGAAGGACAAACTTTGCACCGTTGACTACTACCGTGTGCCCTGCGTTGCCACCCCCCTGGTATCTTACAATTATATCGTATTCGTCTGTGAGTATGTCTATTATTTTACCCTTGCCCTCATCCCCCCACTGAAGGCCCACTACACAGGCGTTAGGCATAAAGCAGTCTCATAAATAAAGGTTTATGTGTATAGATACGAGTGACCTGAAACAATTAAGAATTATAGTTTAAGGGTAATTTGATGTCAATAATAAAGAGAGGAAAGGGTCACACATATTATGAGATTACTATTTAAGAGCAGTTCCTACCCAATATTTTTGATAATTGCCGTATATCCGGCCTCCTACGCCTGAAGCAAATAGTTTCACAGCGATTTCACTTCCACCTCTCCAAGGCTCCTTACTTGTTGCAGCACCTCGGAGGCCTTACCAACGAGAACTATTACCTGATTGTCAGGATTAAAGAACCTCTTTGCCAGTTGATTTACTTCCTCCAGGGTCACTGCCTCAATATGGCTAAGATACGTCTCAAGGTAATCCTCTGGCAGGCCATAAAACTCCTGCTCTGCTTGCTGGAAGGCAATCTGAGAAGGTGTCTCTAGCCCTAGAGGGAAGCTTCCCATGTGGTAGGCCTTTGCTGCGCTAAGTTCCTCCTG
>JAHFOV010000025.1 GCA_023261505.1 Planctomycetota bacterium | reverse complement strand
CACACAATAGAACTAATAAAGGGACAGGTACAAGAGTGCGCCCAACCCGCCACAAGCGGACATCGTCACCATCATCACCATCATTAAACCGTAGTGTGCGTAGCCGCAGGTCGTGCCTTAGGCAGATTCGCCTGTGGAGAACTTTAGCCTGCGGAAAAGGTAGGAATTTGCCTTGCACACCGAAATCTGTGAGATTTTAAATGGCAACACAAGACTTTCTAACCTTCCAGGAAATCATCCTCAGGCTACAGAACTACTGGGCAAAAAAGGGGTGCGTCCTGATGCAGCCCTATGATATTGAGGTAGGGGCCGGTACTTTTAACCCTGCCACCTTCCTCAGGGCCTTGGGGCCGGAGCCCTGGAGGACCGCCTATGTAGAACCCTCCAGGAGGCCCACAGACGGCCGTTACGGAGAAAACCCCAACCGACTCCAGCACTACTACCAATTCCAGGTCATCCTCAAACCTGCCCCTGATGACTCCCAGCAGGTTTATCTGGATAGCCTAAAAGACCTTGGCATTAATCTTGTAGAACACGACGTCCGCTTCGTGGAGGATGACTGGGAGTCCCCTACCCTGGGCGCTACGGGCCTGGGGTGGGAGGTATGGCTCGATGGACTGGAAATCACCCAGTTCACCTACTTCCAGCAGGCGGGCGGGATAGAGTTAGAACCCATTTGCCTTGAGCTCACCTATGGGCTTGAGAGGATAGCCATGTTCATCCAGAAGAAGGACTCCGTCTATGATTTAGTCTGGTCTGACGGCATAACTTATGGGGACGTACACCACAGGGACGAGGTGGAATTCTCTACCTACAACTTCCAGGAGGCCGATGTCCCCACGCACCTCAAGCTCTTTGATATGTATGAGGCAGAGGCCAAAAGGCTTTTAGAAAAAGGTCTTGTCCTCCCCGCCTACGACTACGTCCTCAAATGCTCCCACACCTTTAATATCCTGGATGCTCGTAAGGCCATAGGCGTAACCCAGCGAGTACGCTACATCGAGCGGGTAAGAAACCTCGCCAAGGCCTGCGCCGAGGGTTACCTGAAGCTAAGAGAGAGTCTTGGCTGGCCCATGCTGAGCAAAACAGTAGGCAGTAGACAGTAAGTAGTGGGCAGAAAGATTTTACTGCTTACTCCCTACTCCTTACTGCCTACTGGAAGTGGGTATCACCTCGGGGGCATAGATGTATAGAATGCTTGTGCTTTCATCAATGATATAGAGATACCCTTTATTATCCTTAGTCATGCCCTCAGCCTTGATGGCCTCTATGGGGAAGGTCTTCAGGAGCTTACCTTTCCTGGTGTATTGTAAAATCATAGTGCGGGCCAGTACTAAGAGCCTGTCGCTTGTGGTATCATAGTAAAGGTCTGAGAGGTGTTCGGCCTTTCTTACTTTTACATCAAAGGCGCTTGCAACACTGCCATCCTCCTTCAGTTCCATTACCCTTCTAGGGTTCTTTTCGTTGGCCACGAAGATAGTCTTAGTCCTGGCGTCATAGGCTACTCCCTCTGTCCCATGGTTAATGTCCAGGTAGTGCCATTCAATGGGCACTTTAATGGTCTTGAGGGGCTTGCCTGTCCTGTCCACTTCTATTACCTGCCGCGTTCTCTCATCAGACAGTAGTAAAGTATCAGTATCAGACTTGTAATAAACGCCCTCCCAGTCTCCAGACCTTAAAAGGGCCTTTCTTAGAATATCTCCTCTCCTGGCCAGTGAAGGGAATCTGAATTGGACCAGAGGGGGCCTTAAAGGAACCCTCTTTAAAACGTTTCCCTTTTTGTCTATCTCATAAAGGTCTCCCCCATTATCCTGTACAGTCCAGAGGGAATCATTTTTGGGGTCGTAGGCAAGCCCGGAGGGTTCTCTGACTGCTACATTGAAGCTCCCTAATAGGTGATATTCTGCCCCCTGTACAGCGGGAGCATAAAAAATAAGAGCCAAAAGAACAAAGATTAGCAAATGCATAACGCCTCCTCTTGTATTATGTATTCGCTTAAGGCGGATACACCCTGCGCTGGTTTGCGAGTAAAAGGGATTTTCACCCCTCTCTTTCCTCCCAATCAAAGGGAGTTTAAATAGTATTAGAATTGAACGTAAATATCAAGACCTATGCAAAACATACTCTACCTTCCCTTTATCCCCTCCTTTTGAAGGAGGGGAAAGAGGGGTGGTAAAATTCACGAAATTCCATAGCTATTTTCTTTGGAAGGCTTCACGAGGAATATTGACAATTCTTTTGTACTTTTGTTAGTATAGTTTTCAAACATTTTGCTCATGGTCACATATAATACCTGCCCCAGAGATTGTTACGATACATGTTCCATCCTCACTAGCGTTGAAGATGGTAAGGCGGTTAAGCTGCAGGGCAATCCCAGGCATCCGATTACCCAGGGCTTTCTTTGCTGGAAGATACAGAATGCCCTAAAATTTGTTTACTCCCCGCAGAGGCTTCAATACCCTCTAAAAAGGGTAGGTAAGAAGGGAACGGACAGTTTTAAGAGGATTTCCTGGGAAGAGGCCTACAGGGAAATTGCCCGGCGGATGAAGGAGGTAGAGGCAGGTTACGGCGCTGGGGCCATCTTACCTTTTGATTACTTCGGCCACATGGGACTACTCAATAAGCAGTTCTCCCAGCGCCTTTTTAATGCCCTGGGTACCAGTAAATGTTCCCCCACCGTTTGTTCCCTGGCAGGGAGGACTGCCCTCCAGTATGTCTACGGAGGATACTGGGGTATAGACCCGGAGGAGATGCAAAACTCCAGGCTTATAATCTTTTGGGGACTCAATGGTCCGTGGAGTAACCTGCATGGTCACAACCTTGCTAAACAGGCTGTCAGGAAAGGGGCGAAATTCTACCTCATAGACCCAATGAAGACCTGTGAGCTTGGCAAACACCTCCCGATAAGGCCCAATACAGATGGAGTCCTGGCCCTGGGGATTGCAAATTATCTAATATCTAAAGGGCTTTATGAACGTGCCCATGTTGAAAAATATACATACGGCTTTGAATATTTCCTGGAAATAGTTAAGGAGTTTGACCTTGAGAGGGTTTCCAGGATTACTGAGCTTTCCAGGGAGGATATAGTAGAATTGGCCGAGGATATGTATCGGCTGAGGCCCAACTTTATGCACCTCGGCTTCGGTATCCAGAAACATCTCTACGGTGGGGAGGCAGTAAGGACTATCGCCCTCTTGCCTCCGCTGGTGGGTGGATTCAGGGTACATTACAGCAATACAGACAGGGAGATAGACCTGGGTTTTCTTCAGGGGAGCCAATTTGCTGATAGCGCAGGCACTACCACAGGCAAAAAGACCTATAACATGGCACAATTGGGGCGGATATTACAAACAGAAGAGATAAAATTCCTTTTTGTCTTCAATACCAATCCTATGGTGAACCTCCCCAACCAGAACCTGGTGAGAAAGGGGCTTGAAAGGGAAGACATTTTTTTGGTGGTGCATGACCTTTTTTTAAACGACACATGTAGTTATGCCGATATCGTTCTGCCAGCGACAAGCTTCCTTGAATCCTTCGATGTTAATGTCTGCTATTACCATAATTACATGTCCATAAACCAGAAGGCTATTGAGCCTCTTGGGGAGGCAAAACCTAATTATCAGGTGTTCAGGGAATTAGCTGGGGCTTTGGGCCTAAAATCCGACGAGATATTTCCTCCCGAATGTGAGGTGATTAAAGAATTTCTTAAGAGGAGTAAGGCGGTAGATTTCACCCTGGAAGATTTAGAGCGGGAGGGTTTTTTAAAGATGAAGGTAAGGCCCCAGAATGTTTACCCTACACCATCTGGCAAAATAGAGTTCTATTCGCAACTAGGTGACAAGGCTAAACTTCCACCCCTTCCTGGCTACTATGAAGAGGCTAGAAACAGCTACCCCTTCCAGCTCATAACAGCCAACCTTATGCACATTACCCGTTCGCAATTTCATAACGTCTGGGAACGAGAAATAGAACCAGTAGTTTTACTTAATGAAGAGGATGCCAGGGAGAGGGCGATAAAAGACGGTGACTGGGTGCGGTTAAGAAATTCTCTGGATACATTGATCATGAAGGCCAGGCCTACAAAAGACATAAAGAAAGGGGTTTTAGTAGCATATGGAGGCCTCTGGCCTAAACTATGCGGGGGCAAAGGGGTTAACGCACTCATCTCCGATGAGGTCCAGGCCTTTGGTGGCAACGCTGCCTATAATTCTACATATGTTCAGGTGGAAAAGCTGGTAGGTGTGCCTTGTAGCGGCAAGCCTTAGCCAGCGACCCTGTAGCCGCAGGTCGTGCCAGAGGCAGATTCGCCTATGGCGAACTTTAGCCTGCTAAAGTATAGCCGTAAGTTTTTTTTGCGCGGTAAAAATTATGGGCCTAAGCAGATAAATAGCAAATCCACATTATCTGTAAATTTTCGATTGACAAAACGGGGTTTTTCAGAATAATTGAGATAAGGCTTTCTACGAATTCCATAAGTCTTTTATATTGGGAGAGCTCGGAGGAGGGGAACTAGTGGACCCAATAGCAAAGAATTTTGTTCGTGCAAGCTTGGTTTATCTTTTTATTGGAGCGTGCTTGGGTTTACTTCAGATGTATGTTAAGGAAGAGCCATTATTAAAGTTTGCCCATGTGCACTTTGGTTTGTTGGGCTGGATGTCCATGATGATTTATGGTGTGGGGTATCATATACTTCCCAGGTTTAGCGGTAACCCTGTGGCTTATCCTGGCTTGATGAATTGGCACTTCTGGCTGGCCAATATAAGCCTGATTGGCCTGTGTGGTGTATGGGGATATGCCGATAGCCTGGCCAAACTTTTTGCCGCTTTGCAGGTAGTAGCGGTAGGGATGTTTGTATTTAATATCTTGGCAAGCATAGGAGCGGCCCCTGCAGAGGGTTAGTAAGTTCATAATCAAGGAGGTACAGAGAGCGAGCATGGCTGAAACGAAAATAACAAAGAAATCGAGCATTGGGGAGGTAATCAAGAATTACCCGGAAGCAGAGCCGGTACTAAAGAAATACTTTGGATCCGGATGTTTTACCTGTCCTGGTTCTAAGATGGAAGACATTGCCTTTGGGGCAATGATGCACAACATGGACCCAGAGGTAATAATAAAAGAACTTAACGACGCTATAGCAAAAAAGAAAGGTTAAGTTCGGAGGACCTAGGCGATCGACCTTTGGCGAGTTAGTAGTTATAGGACATGCCTTAGGGTTTTTAAGGAAGGAGAAAAAGCAAATGCCTAAGTTAGATACAGAAAAAGTAAAGCAAGTCTTGAGCGAGATAAGGCCCGCCTTACAGGCAGACGGTGGAGATATAGAGTTAGTAGGGGTAAACGGTGGGGTAGTGAAAGTCAGGCTGAAAGGGGCCTGCGGTTCATGTCCCAGCGCACTCATCACCTTGAAAATGGGGGTGGAGGCAAGACTCAAGGAAGAGCTCCCCGAGTTAGAGTACGTTGAGGCCGTTTAACCCGCAAAAACAGATTTGACTTAAAGGCTTGCCTGTCATGCTCACCATGACAGGCAAGCTTAGCTCTACAACAGAAGAAAGGAGTAGAAACAGTGAGTTTAGTCTTAGGGCCCATCCATCACTGGATGCATAAGAAGATAAAAATCTCGGAAGCCCGAGAAAAGGCCATTGTAGAGGCCCTTAAGAGAAAGTATGGAAAAGATGCAGACGTAATTCTGCAAGAGGTCTATAAAAAGTCTCCTCCCTCTCAACACGAAGGCAAGCCTCTGGAGGAAATCCTGGAGGATAAGCCCATCCATGCTGGAATCCAGGGACTTATAGACGAAGTGGAGACTCGGGAGGCAGTTACCGTTGCGGCCTTCTATAAAAAATATGGAGATGAGGCCAAGGAAGTGGCCTCTAAAGCTGCCTATGAGCACGGCCTGAAATGTGCCCAGCAGGCCGCAAAGGAAAAGAACCTGGGTCAGGATGGGGTTAACCCCGGAAGGGCCTTTGAGCTCCTGCTCGATAACTTTTGCGATGGCATGCCTTGCGACCGTGGCGCACAGGTTCTGGATGAGAATAACAAACAGATAATTTGGGACCACACTATCTGCATCCACGGCCGTTACTGGGAAGTTGCACAGGTACCTCCCAAGCCCATGTGCGACATCATAAGCTCATGGGTTAAAGGCTTTGGAAAAGGGAGCAACTCTTCCATCGAATACGAGCGGAAAAAATGCATCGCCTATGGCGATGACTGCTGTGTTAGCACCTATAAAGTGGGCTAATCCGCATTAAGCGGATTGCCCACCTTTTTTACCCTTCCATTTTTGCCAGAAGCTTCGCAAAAGGTGAGCCCACTGGCATCAGGCGGAGCGGAGAATTCACCCACGGCGAGACATGAAAACCGAACGTTATCTTCGTCAAATACTTTTTCAGCCGATTGGACACGAGGGGCAAGAACGTCTTGGTAAAGCACTTGCTGTAGTAGTGGGGTGCGGGGCTATAGGAAGCACTGCCGCTAGTCTTCTGGCCCGCGCAGGAATAGGATACCTCAGGGTCATTGACAGGGATATCCTGGAAGAGAGTAACCTCCAGAGGCAGGAACTCTTTGACGAAGAAGACCTCAAGGAGGGCCTGCCCAAGGCACTGACCGCAGAGAAAAAACTTCAACGTGTAAATTCTACTGTCCGTATAGAGGGCATTAACGCCGATCTCAACCCTGGGAATGCTGAAATTCTCCTGAAAGATGCCCAGGTCATCCTGGATTGTACCGACAACTTTGAGACCAGGCTGCTAATCAACGATTATGCCCTGAAGAGCCAAACCCCCTGGATATATTCAGCCTGCCTGGGCAGTCAGGCACTTCTCATGAATATCCTCCCAGGCAAGTCGCTGTGCCTTCGTTGCCTGATAAATTCAATCCCTTTTCCTGGCACTCTACCCACATGTGAAACGGCCGGCATCCTCGCCCCTGCGGCCAAAGTGATAGCCTCACTACAAGTCACGGAGGCTCTGAAAATCCTTACAGGTCACCAGGAGGCCTTAATATCTGGCCTTTTGGACATAGACCTGTGGAAAGGGACCTTTCAGATAATGGACACACAGACTGTCCGCTCTCTTACCTGCCCCGCCTGCCAGAAAGGAGAGTACGAGTTCCTTAATGCAAAGAGTTTTAGTCTAACCACAACCCTCTGTGGCTCCAATGCCGTACAAATTACTCCAGGTGGCAGCAGCGCACGCAACGGTTCTAAAATAGACCTCAGTGCCCTATCTCAACGGCTTCAATCCCTTCCGGACATAACTGACGTTAGCCAATCCCCTTACCTTCTCAAGTTTAGTTGTAGGGACAAAAGTTTAGGGGCACGGGACACTATGTCACTGAACTGGGTTATTTTCCCTGATGGCCGTGCCCTGCTGTTTGGCACCAAAGACCCCACCCTGGCCAGAACCCTTTACTCTCAATATATAGGTATCTAAATGATATATCTTGATAACGCCGCTACCAGCTTCCCAAAACCCTCCGAGGTTTACAGGGCAATGGATGAATTCTTCAGGGAGAGGGCCGCCAACCCGGGCAGAGCCGGCTACAGACTTTCCATGGAGGCGGAGAGGGAGATAGAAATGACCAGAAAGGCCCTAGCAGAATTCTTCGGTGCCCGTGACACCCAGCGCTTGGTCTTTACTCTCAATGCCACTGACGCTATTAATATGGCAATAAAGGGACTGCTAAAGCCAGGCGACCACGTAATCACCACCTATCTGGAACACAACGCCGTTACCCGTCCACTGAACTCCCTGGAGAAACAAGGTGTAATTACTATAAGCAGGGTCAGGCCCTCTCCACAAGGCTTTATAGGCCCCGGGGATATAGAAAAGGCTGTAACACCAAAGACAAGACTCATTGCAATAGTGCATGCCTCTAACGTGCTGGGAACAGTTCAACCCCTTAGGGCCATAGGTCAACTGGCAAGAGAGCGAGACCTGATATTTTTGATAGATGCCGCCCAGTCAGCAGGACTATGGCCAATAAATGTAGAAGAACAATGTATAGACCTTCTGGCCTTTACAGGACACAAGGCCCTATTCGGCCCTCCTGGCACTGGAGGGCTATATGTTAGTGAGCGGGTGGAGCTGAGGCCATGGAGAGAGGGAGGGACAGGGGTGGACTCCCAAAACCCCGTGCAACCTAAAGAGATGCCCTATCGTCTAGAGGGAGGGACACCTAACTTTGTCGGACTGGTGGGCCTCAAGGCAGGAGTAGAGTTTGTATCACGCATGGGTATCCATAATATACAACGGCACGGTCAGGGCCTTATCCACCATCTCTTTCACTGCTTGGAAGATGACAAGAGATTTATTCTTTACGGCCCACCAAGCACAGAGAATCGCTCTCCAATCCTCTCTCTTAATATAAATGGCATGGAACCTCAGGTGGTGGGGACAATACTGGACGAGTCTTTTGGCATCGCCGTCCGTTCGGGGCTCCACTGTGCACCAGGTACCCACAGGGAGACAGGCTCTTTTCCCCAGGGTACGTTAAGGATAAGCACGGGTTTCTTTAACACAGAAGACGACATAGCCCAGGTAGCCCTCGCCTTGAAGGAGATAGCCAGTTCCGAAAGGGTAACTGCCTAGAGAAGATGACTTGTTTTGCAAAACAATTTACTGCAAGCATACAGAAATTTGTATCTTACCCGGCATGTTGCCTCTTTCTTTCTGTATTCCTTTTTTCCATAAATATTCCTTCTTTATTTGCTTTGGATGGATGGGCCGCCACTTATGGGGGACATAATTATGATTGGGCGGAGTCTATTCAGCAAACTAATGATGGGGGATATATAGTGACTGGTTATTATACAAGTTATTTTATAGGGGGATCCTTCGGTTCTGGAATTGGTGGCCTTTGGGTCTTAAAACTTAGGCCAGATGGAACTGTGGAGTGGCAGAAGACCTATGGGGGAGTTTCTTTTGAAGTGGCTAAGTCGATCCAGCAGACAAGAGATAGGGGTTACATAGTAGCTGGCAGGACAAGGTCTTTTGGTGCTGGAAAAGAAGATGTTTGGGTCTTGAAACTCAGGCCAGTTGGGACAGTGGAGTGGCAGAAGACTTATGGGGGGATTGACTGGGACGAGGCGGAATCTGTTCAGCAGACCAGAGATGAGGGGTACATAGTGGCCGGTAAGACAGCCTCCTTTGATCTTTATAAAATTCTTGACTTTTGCGTCTTAAAACTAGAACCAGACGGTTCTATGGAGCCGCCCTGTTACTTTATAAGGAATACTGACGCTTCAGTACTAAATAGTGATGCCACCATCTTAGATACCTGCGCAAGTGTTAGAAATAGTAATGCAAATCCACAAATCTCCCCATCAAAAGTAAGAGTTACAAATGTTTCAGCAAAAATTCTTTGTCCGTAGTTTCGATTAAAGAACAAGACTATGATTTAACCTACTTAGACTAAAGTGGACCCCAGCTCTATGTAGGCAATAAGCCTTCCTATACCTACCTCGCCCTCCTCTACCAGGATGATAAGGGTACCTATAGCGGGGGAGCGGATATCCGTAGTGTCTCCTGGAATTCTGGGATTTTCAGCAACGCGGAGAAGTTCGCCAGATCCTACCTGATCGCCGCTGCTCACATACCATCGGATTTCGCCACTGGCGGGGGCATAAACTTCGTCTAATCCCTTCTTTTGGGACAGTTCCTTCAGGCTTGACATGAATGATTTTAAGAGGTCTTCCATGGCTCTTAATTTTTGAAGGATTACTGTTTCAAGCTCTTGCTCTTTTTGTATCATTGTGATACTCCTTATACGCTTAAGTTATCATATCTAAAACTAACATTTGCATCATAAAGGTAAATGGCTAGCTTCAACGTGTTGCAACTAGATTAAAAAGGGTTCGAACAGCAACCGATGACTAAACACTCCACGTCAGGGAATATAGTTATTCTAGACGGTGAGCATCTGGCAATTGAAACCCTAGTTGGAATAGCGCGTTCCGCACCAGGAAGCCCTGAGGTAAAACTTTCCCCGGCCGTCTTTGAAAGTCTAAAAAAGGTAAGGCGCCTCATACAAGAAGCTGTCTCCCAGCAAAAGGTCGTTTATGGTGTAACCACTGGCTTCGGCGCCCTGGCTACAGTGGTTCTATCCAAGGAGCAGACCAAAGACCTCCAGAGGAATATATTGCTTAGTCACTCGGCGGGGGTGGGAGAACCCTTTGACCTGGAGACGACCAGGGCAATAATGGCCTTGAGGGCCCATGGCCTGGCAAAGGGCTACTCGGGGATAAGACCAGAAACGCTGCAGGTGCTAGTAGGTATGATTAATAAAGGCGTCTGTCCGATCATTCCGCAGAGGGGATCTGTTGGGGCTAGTGGTGACCTTGCGCCCCTGGCCCATATGGCTCTGGTGTTAATCGGCGAAGGGGAGGCCTTTTATCAGGGAGAGCGTTTATCCGGGGGAGAGGCTATGAGACGGGCCGGTTTACCTACAGTTCAACTGGAGGAGGCTGAGGGGCTGGCCCTCGTAAATGGCACTCAGGTGATGACGGCTATAGGCGCCCTGGTTGTGCATGATGCTACCCTTCTAATGAAGGCCGCTGATATTGCGGCAGGGATAAGCCTCGAGGTTCTCATGGGTTCCAATGTACAGCTTAATCCAAAAATTCATACTGTCAGACCTCATCCAGGCCAGTCCCTTACCGCCGAAAATCTCCGCAGGCTTACCGCTGACAGCGCTATCATCACCTCCCACAAGGACTGCACCAGGGTACAGGACGCCTACAGCATCAGGTGCATCCCTCAGGTTCATGGTGCCTCCAGGGATGCCCTGGAGTATGTCCGAAGGGTGATAACTACAGAGATGAACTCTGCTACGGATAACCCCTTGTTCTTTGCCGATACGGGGGAGATACTCACGGGGGGAAACTTTCACGGACAGCCTGTTGCTCTGGCCATGGACTTTCTTTCTATGGCCTTATCCGAACTGGCCAATATCTCTGAGAGGAGGGTGGAAAGGTTGGTAAACCCCTATCTCAGCGGCCTGCCTGCCTTTTTGATAAAAGACCCCGGCTTGAACTCGGGTCTTATGTTAGCCCAGTACACCGCCGCCGCCCTTGTCTCGGAAAATAAGTCCCTATGCCATCCTGCCAGTGTGGACTCCATACCCACCTCCGCCAACAAGGAGGACCATGTGAGCATGGGGCCTATCTCCGCAAGGAAGTGCAGGGAGGTGCTAAGAAATGCACAGTATGTCACAGCCATAGAACTCCTCTGCGCAGCCCAGGCGATGGATTTATTTACAAACCTTAAGCCTGGGCGTGGCACCCTGGAGGCCTATAACCTCATACGTCAACATGTTCCACACATGGAAGTGGACAGGGTTATTTCTAGAGACATAGAGACCCTTTACAGCCTCGTACAGAAAGGTACCCCGGTAGAGTGTGTAGAGAAAAAGCTCGGAAAACTTAACTAGAAAAAATTGTAGGGGCGTTTAATTAAACGCCCCTACAAATAGAATTATCACAATTTTTTAAGCAGGCTAAAGTTCGCCATAGGCGAATCTATTCGCCACAAAAATTGGCGAATCCGCCTATGTTTTTGGCGGACCTCTAGCATGACCTGAGGCTACATTATTTTATTGGTTTTTAAGGGGGTGTAAGCTGCAACCTTTAGGTTGCGCTAGTTCAGGCAACCATCTTCGCAGGCTGAAGCCTGCGGCTACTATTTTATGGCTACCATGAAGGTAGAGGCAAGTTGCAGCGTGCCCCTACCCAAAAACCCTCTTGCCCAGCTGCCTCTTTATGAACATAAAGACCTCCCGAATTATGAGGTGTTTGCTTTCGAGGGCCTTCATGTGGAAGGGGAGGACGCAGCCGCAGCGGGAGCAGTCGGCCTGGGGGCCCATCATACAGGGCTTTTTGGGTCGGCCTTGAGGGTCAAGGCAGAAGGCCACTTGGCGGAAGAGGCAGTGGCGCGTTATTTCTTGACAGCGGTCAGAACGCATCATCTCCAGCACCTCAGGCGGTATGACTATAAAGTCTCCATGCCTCTCCTTTAAACGCAGTAGGACATCTATAGCCCTGTCTCTTACCTCCCAACCAGGCCAGAGGGAATCGTTCTCCAGCCCTCTTACAGGGGTATAAAATTGAAAGAGGCACCCCTTCACCCCTCCTCTTTCACGCCACTCCTCTACAAAGGCCTCCACCCCCTGGTAGTTCTCCCTTGTTATAACCATAGACAGTAACACCCTGAGGTCTGGCCTCACAGCATTGGCTAGTATCCTATCGTAAGAGCCTTTGCCCCTCAGTCCCTCGTGCAGTTCCCTGGGGCCATCCACAGAGATATAAAAATTTACATCCTTCCAATCAGGGAGTTCCATCATGCCATTGGTAGCCACAAGGTTGGATTTAAAATACTTCATGCCCTTCTCTATAAGACTCTTTCTCAAGAGAGGCTCTCCGCCTATCCAGGAGCATTGGTAGAATGGGAAGCCCTGTCCTTTCAGTTCCTCAAACTTTTTTAGCCACTCCTCATCGCTAAGCTCCCGCTCTGCCTCGTAATCGTGGGCAAAGAAGTAACAGTGTCTGCATCGCAGATTACAGCGGTTGGTAACATCAATGGCGCCAATTGCTCCTTCAGGCTTCCCAAAGAGGTCGAAGATGGCAAGGTCATAGGCCTTGAAGAGGAACTTCGTCCTCTCCTTGCCTAGAATCTGGGCGGAGAATTGAAAGAGGCCTTCTCTAATAGACATTTTTTATACCTTAAAATCTTATACAAAACAGATTTCCTTATAAAAAGCAATACAAATTGATTTAACCTTTCAATTTTTCTAGCAACTCTTTTCGAAGGGGTCATAAGATAATTCCTTTTTGTAGTTCTAATAATAAGATTTTAGGCAGCTTTTTATTCCCTTGCAAGGAAAAAGCCCGTTCACTTGCATTTTGACAAATACAAGAGGGTGGGCTAAACTGAACTGTAATTATAAAAACGAAGTCAGTGCTGGCGAAGGAGCTGGGGAAGCAATCCTCATATTTTGCTTTATGAGATTAACTCACTATAACGCACTTGGCAATGACAAAATACTAACCTACTAAGGGAGAAATTGTTCATATGCGGCAGATAGAAGCGAAAATTATTTCAGAGACCGTGGAAAGGTTATGTATCGAAGCAAATTATATTCTTGAAGACGCCCTCGTTACGGCACTAAAGAAGGCATTGCAAGTGGAAGAATCCCCTGCTGGCAAAGACGTACTTACAAAACTTATAGAGAATGCAAGGGTCTCCAAAGAGGAGCAGTACCCAGCCTGCCAGGATACAGGGTTTACTATCGCCTTTTTGGAGATAGGACAAGGTGTGGAGGTTATAGGGGGAGACCTGTATGAGGCTGTAAATCGTGGAGTGGCTGCTGGTTACAAGAAGGGCTACCTTAGAGCCTCCATCGTTAAAGACCCCTTCAAGCGGGTAAACACGGGAGACAATACCCCTGCAGTTATTCACACAAAATTAGTGCCTGGGGATGGGATTAAGATTACTATCATGGCCAAGGGGGGTGGGTGTGAGAATATGAGCCGCTCTGCCATGCTTATCCCTGTTAAGGGCAAGCAAGGAGTGGTGGATTTTGTAGTAGATACGGTTAAGCGTGGCGCCGTAAATGCCTGTCCGCCTGTAATAGTGGGTGTGGGAGTGGGTGGGACTTTTGATGAGTGTGCCCTCATTTCTAAGAAGGCCTTGTTAAGGCCTGTAGGGAGTCCCAACCCTGACCATGCTACGGCAGAGCTCGAAAAGGAACTCCTGGAGAAGATTAATAATTTAGGTATAGGACCCCAAGGTTTTGGGGGCAGAATAACCGCCTTGGCTGTGCATGTAGAAAAGTATCCATGTCATATTGCCAGCCTTCCAGTGGCAGTGAATATGGATTGCCACTCCCACAGAGTTAAAACGGCCATACTGTAAGGGCAGACCCGTGTGTCTGCCCAAAAAATTTAACAGAAAGGCGAAGACGCAGGTTCGCCCCTACAGAACTGAACGTCTATCCTGAATCAGTGGCCATGCTCTGGGTGATGGCCATGCCCTGTATGCTCATCGGCATGTTGTTCTATATTGCAGGGACATCTGGCTGCCTTGCCCTGGCAATGAGCGCAGTGATTACTCCCAGGAGGACATGAACAGGCAAAACTGTCGGGGTCTTTTTCAAACTTGCCAAAACAATCCTCGCAACAAAAATAATAAGTCTTCCCATCGTACTCTGCCTGAATGGCCCCGTCCTTATCCACCTTTTTCTCACATACGGGGTCAAATACCTTCTCTCCTGCCATTACTGCGGTAGATGATAGGATAAGCCCTACAAACATTAGTACCCAGAGTGTCTTCAGCATGTTCATTTTATTTCTCCTGCCTGTCTAGATTTCTTAAACCAATTTCGCCGAAGTATACGCCTAAATGCCTCTTTTATCAAGTATCAACTTACATACTGCTGACCATTAGATTAGGTTCAATTTGCTGGCGTCTTTTTCTCTTATATAGCTATTCAGCAAGGCCTGCACAAATTTCTCTTGACCCTGAAGTTGTGCATTTTATAATTAATTGCCTAAACAGTCTCTTTTTCATCCAAAGACGGGAGGACAGAACTCCCTTAATGCGAGCCGTCGTACAAAGGGTAAGTATCGCCCAGGTCAAGGTAGGAGATGAGGTTATAAGCAGGGTAGGTCGTGGCTTGATGGTGCTGGTAGGTGTTGGTATAAAAGATACGGAAGAAGATGTAGAATATCTGGCCAACAAGCTTTCTAGCCTGAGGGTCTTTGAAGATTATAGCGGCAAGATGAATCTATCCCTGGACGAGGTAAAGGGTCAGATGCTAATTGTCAGCCAGTTTACCCTTTATGGCGACTGCCGGAAGGGACGCCGGCCCTCCTTTGACCAGGCGGCACAAGCAGAGGTAGCACAAAGGCTTTACAGCCTTCTAGTGGAGTCCTTAAGGCGTAAAGGCATAGTGGTGGCAGAAGGTAAGTTCCAGGAGAGGATGTCAGTGGAGCTTGCAAATGATGGGCCTGTTACCCTTCTTCTGGACAGCAAAAAACATTTCTAAGGGGAAACTATGCGAAGACTATGCATCCTTGTTTTTTTTGTGTTTCTTATCGGTGGTTGCGCAGAGGCTCCTAAGGAAATTGTAAGCGTGCCCCCACCCGCCAAAGGGCCACTAGTAGCAGAACCTCAGAAAAAAGAGGAACCCCCGGCGGTGCTGAACATACCCCGTGTACCTATTACAAGGAAATGGAGCTACATAGTCATTCACCACAGCGCTTCCTATGCGGGTAATGCCAATGCCTTTGATTATATTCATAGGGTAAAAAGGGGCTGGGAGGGCGGCCTGGGCTATCATTTTGTAATAGGAAACGGGCACGGCTCTGGAGACGGCCAGATAGAGGTGGGCCACCGTTGGCTCTGCCAATACCATGGGGCACATGCAGGGGTGGCAGAATATAACCAACATGGAATTGGTATATGTCTGGTAGGGAATTTTCAAGAGGATTCTCCTACCCCCAAGCAGTTGGCAAGCCTGGTTGCTTTGATACGAGAACTACAACAACTTTGTGGCATACCTTCTGAAAATGTCATCCTTCATAGACACGTCCGTAATACGGAGTGCCCTGGCAGGAACTTCCCGTATTATGAGGTTCTAGCCAAGCTTCTACGTTAGAAAGGTCCGACGCCGCAATGATTCCTTTTAGAGACAAAAACCCATCGGGGACATATCCCTTTGTTGTAGTGGCCCTTATTGGCCTAAATGGGGCCTTCTTTATATTTGAGGTTATATTTCAGAAAACCATGGGTCAACAGGGTCTCGAGAGTTTTCTTTTCCAGTACGGAATAGTGCCTGCAAAGGTAACGTTTTTCTTTATGAACCCCAGCGCTGACCCTGCGGCCATTCAGGAGACATTTTTGCCCTTTTTGAGCAGTATGTTCCTGCATGGAGGCTTTCTCCACATCCTGTTTAACATGTGGTATTTATGGATATTTGGGGACAATGTGGAGGATAGGCTAGGCCATTTCAAGTTCCTGGGTTTTTATCTTGCCTGCGGAGTCCTTGCTAGCATAGTTCACGTGGCGATGAACAGGAATGCGGGTGTGCCGTGCATAGGGGCGAGTGGGGCAATTGCCGGGGTGCTGGGTGCCTATATGATTACCTTCCCCACAGCCAGGGTGCTCTGCGTACTCCCTCTCTGGTTTATATGGCCGATAATAGAGCTGCCGGCTGTAGTGGTGTTGGGTTTCTGGTTTGTTATTCAGTTCTTCAGCGGCATAGCCTCTCTTACCCCTGCTACTCCCTCGGCCACAGGAGGAGGGGTGGCCGTGTGGGCTCACATCGGTGGGTTTGTTTTCGGTATAGCTTTGATGCTGGTTTTCCCTAAGAGGAAACCAACGGTAAGGCCCTGGCAGCGCGAATACTACTAAGCTTGCCCTTCAGAAGAGGAGGATCCTTTCATTATCTGGCCAAGCCCTGTACCTTCTCTCCATAAAAAGAAGCTCCCAAAAGATAGTGGTATGAACAAGTTAAGTACCCAAAGGACGATAGCAAAACTCTGGGCCGCTGATGCCTCTACGTGGAAAAGCTCCAGGGACTTTAGTACAGCTAGGTGGAAAACCCCAATATAACCAGGTGCCTGAGGAAGTGCTATTGCGAGTGAAGTGCATACCACCACCAGACACATACCGATAAAAGGCACCTTGATACCAAAAGAGTAGCCAAGGATATAAATACCTGTAATAAATAAAAACCATATACCAAAAGAAAGGGCAGCCAACCATAAAACCTGCCATCCGCTTTTTAACACCCTCAGTCCAAGAACAAAGGACTCCAGAATCTTAATAAGCTGTTCCTTAAGCTTATGGGGCATGAAAAAAAAGAGCTGTCTAACCAGATCGAGGCTCTGTTTGGAGTACAGGTCAAGGAGAATGAAAAATAGAAGGCTTACTATACATATTGCCCCTAGTATGCCTACGCCAGATTTTAACTGTAGTAAAAAGTGCGAGTCCTGTATTAACAATGCCTCCTGTGGCTGTAGAGATAGACCTTCAGGTCTGTCAATGTTGGAAAGAGCTAAAGCCTTGTCTATACAACTGTTGTGCAAAGAAGGGATAAGGGCAAAGGTCACAGTGGCAAGAATAATTAAACTCATGGAGTCAAGTAACCTCTCCATTACTATCGTGGCAAAAATCGTGGGCATTCCAAGATTCTCTTTTTTTCCAAGGAATACAGTCCTCACTATCTCTCCAGCCCTGGCAGGTAAAAGGTGATTAGCCATAAAACCAATGGAAGTGGCAGAAAATACATTCAAAAAAGAGACCTCTTTTACCTCGGAAATAAGGCTACGCCAGCGAATCACCCTCAGGACGTACGCAAGAACGAATCCTAATAGGCAGGGCAGGACATAAAAATATTTGGCCTCTCTCAGGGCCATCCCCACACGGTCCCACTCGATATTTCTCAGAAAGAGCCAGAGGCAAACACCACTGACCAGAAACCCAGTGCTCACCCAAATTGATTTTCCTGTAATCCTCATCTCAACAAAAGTAGTCGCAGGCTTTAGCCTGCGTGTGGTTAGGCAACCTAATCCTCATTTCATCTACTGCTAAAGTTGCCATGGCGAATCTGCATATGGCTTGCCCCGAATCTTAATTTCCAGGTAAGAATTTTAACTATATTAGCTTTATCTTACAAGGGAAATGTATAAATAAAGCTTTTGCTGAAGTAGACATTTGAGCGAGGATTGCTTAAAGGGATATGTGCTAAGAGGGCAACACGCAAAATTCTGTTGAGGATATGACTCGTTAAATAGACAGTCTTCCTGGACCTATAATAGAAAGTCTCTACTCCTTGCGAGCTATTTAGGCCGGCTGCGTTCTTCCAGAGATTCTGCTATCTTTTCAGCGCGAACCAGTCTTTCCGTTGAGCTGGGGTGGCTACTGAAAATGCCAGCCCTCTGGCTTTCAGGGAGTTCTATTGCGAATCGTTCCCAGATTTTTACACCTGCCATCACATCGTAGCCTGCCTTGTAGGCGTATTGGATACCAAAATAATCTGCTTCTCTCTCCATGTCCCTACTAAATTTTTGCGTAAATATGCTTCCACCCATTTCTACTATCTTGCCGCTTCCAGGCATAGCACTTTCAGCCATCTGGGAACCGATTATTACCGGGATATTGGAAATAATGCTTTTTTCTATATGGCCCTTTACTATGTGTGCTATTTCGTGACCTAGTACCACGGCTAGTTCGTCATCGGATTTAAGGAATCTCATCATGCCGGTTGTGACAACTATCTTTCTAACTGTGGCTCCGGCGTTAACGTCCCGGCTTTCCTGAATCTCAAAGTCTATCTTCACGGGCTCTCCTACTTGTTTAAGGACCTTGGAGCCAACGGACTTTACCATAGCTTCTTCCTGTGCCGGGCTTTTAAAAATAAAGGAAGGTTCCCGCTTTTCTATACGATGAACGCGGTTTTCCGCCTGCAATTTTTGTGTTTCACGTCTAAGCTCCTCTTGAGTCACACTGGGCCCTGTGACAGGTGTTTCGCAGCTAAGAGAAAATACTGACGTGATAATGGCTATGCTAATTAGAAAAAATGTTTTTAAGAAAGTCCTTTTTGTGGCAATCATCGCAGATATTCCCATTTTTCTCCAAAAATGTTTTATATTCGCAGTAAAATTAAAAACGCAACAATATCAATATTGAGCTTACTAAACCTCTCTAAAAGGGAGGATAGACATTTTTGAATTTGGTGTCAAGAGTTTGACTATAAGGAGTTGTAAAGGAGGGTATTAGGCAAATCGTGAACTCTGTGAAAGTGGTACGCCCGAGAGGATTCGAACCTCTGACCTACGGTTTAGGAATCCTAACGCGTGATTTTGCTAAACCCAGTACTTGTAACTATCTATTTGTGAGTCCTAGACTTAGCCACTGTTGAATACTTTTGGTTACATCGGTGGTAGAAGAGGCAAGCTAAAAGGTGTAAAGGGGTGGTAGCCTGTGTGCAGTAAGAACTCTTCCGGTAAGTCTCAGTGTGGTGGATGGTGTACACAGAATCTTACTTCTTGCGAATTTCTATTGCTCGCACCTTGCTACCGTTAACGGTCCTGCCATGATTCTTGCGATAGGTATAGTAATTATATCTAAATTGTAACTTTTACAAACTTACACTTATTCTTTAAATTTTTAGATTTTTTGTTGACAAATTTATAAAATCCTGTAAAAATTCTGATGTCGATACCCTAGGATTGGCGTTTCTAATGACAAACTGACTGATGCAGAAAGAGACGTCCAGCTGATGGAGTTCCTTACTAGAGTTAACTACATAGTAAGTAAGGATGTGCCTTTCGAGGGGCAAGGTCTTCGCTATTTGGAATGCTTCAATAATTTCAGCCTTTCTGAAATAGTTTCTTTTAACTCCAACAACCGCGTTACTTCATGTAAAACAACAAGTTACGCCAAGGCGTACCGTAAGCGACTTGTTTCTATAAACTCCACGCCAGAAGAAAAGGCAAGGTTAAATTTAGTTTTAATTGAGAGACTAAATCGCAACAAGATTGATGTTGTTTTGCATCTGGTGGGGAGTACATCGACGGCCGCATAAAGGCCAGAAAGGAGATGGAAATGCGGTTTTTCTTCCGGTTTATTTTAGCGCTTGTGGTAGTATTGCCCATTGTACTGCTATCTGATGAGGCTGGCGCCGTACCTGTCTTTGCCAGGAAGTACCAGACTGCCTGCACCACCTGCCATTTTGCATCCTTCCCCCAGCTTAACGCCTTTGGCGTGGCCTTCAGGGATAGGGGCTACAGGATACCCCCTGATGATGAGGTATACGTAAAGGATACCCCAGTAACAATGGGGGTAGAGCCCTGGAAGAGGCTATTCCCCGAAGCCGTCTGGCCAGGCGATATACCAGGCCTTCCGCCACTGAGTGTTCTAGTAATGTCTAATTTTACGTATAATCCTCATCGCCGTACGGACACAGGGAAAACCGGTTTTGATGGGGTCGGAGAGGTAGAACTCTTAACCGCCGGCACCTTTGGTGAGAGCCTGAGCTTTTTTGGCGCCCTGGGACTCTTTGCAAGCCCTAACTTCGTACCAAGCAATACAGAACTGGAAAGGATGTTCTTCATCTACAGCCCGCAGTTTTGGAACCTCGCTCACCACGTGAACTTTCAGGTGGGTCGTTTTGAACCCCGTGCAGCACCATTCAGAGACCATGTAGACTTGTTGACAAGTGCTACAGTACCTGACCTGGCCAACACCTGGGCAGTGGTGCCGGCCAGCAACTACAACGGCTTCTTTCCTAGCCAGCAGGGTATAGAACTCTTTGGTGGATGGAATGGGCCAGGCGGGAAGGGTGGCCTTCGCTGGGCCGCAGGTTTGGTTAACGGTACGCCCTCAGACTTGAATATTGATGGGTTCAATGCAGCTACCTTTCCCAGGCTGGATGGCCTGGTAAAGAGCCCAGGTGACATTGCAGAAAACCTTGAGGGTATATGGGAGGGAAAGTTGGATACTAATAACTCCAAGGACTACTATGCCCGCCTGGAATACAAGATTGGCGGCATAGGTGTCCTGGGAGCAACCACCCCTGAGACCTCCCTCAAGATGACCCAGAATTGGCAGGACCCCTCCGTAACCCTCGGTACGTTTTTCTACAGGGGCACTGCCGGGGCTTTTAGAGACATCACTGACGTAGCTGTCCTTGACACCACAAATTTCGATAAGAATGCCAATCGCTTCTGGCGTTTTGGTGGCGAGGTCACTGTGAACTGGTGGAACTTCTTGCTTACCGGTGCGGGGACCTTCTACAAGGATAGGGTTAAAGGAGGCGTATTAGCGAACAACAGGGCTGGACTCCCTGTTACGGGTTTTGACTTTGACACAGACATCTACACCGCTAAGCTAGACTACGTAGCCCTGCCGTGGCTCATACCCTCTTTCAGGTTTGAGAACGTGAACCCCGACTACGACGTGGCAGATTGGAAAAGCTTTAACCGCTACACAGCCCTGCTGACCATACTGCTCAGGGCTAACGTCAAGGCAACCCTTTCCGGGGTCTTCACTGATAGCATTGATGGGGAAAGGATGGGCCCCCTAGACGACTTTTACAATTTAGGATTGCAGTTTGATTTCTAACCGCATGGACCTGAAGTAACTGAAAATTTTCTCCCCCTTCCTTAATAGGAAGGGGGAGACCGAGTGGTTCATGAAAGGAGGGGAGAATATCGCTTTAATGTCGTTGAAAGGTGCAGAAGCCTGTTGCTTGCGTCTCATGCTTGCTTTTCTGGGAAGATTGGCTTAGTATAATTCGTTGGTATGAGTTGTCTTGTTTTCTTGATTTCCCATTTAATTGCACTACCATGTTTTCCGAAGTATAGGGTATGGCTTGACGTACCCCGCTACTGTCTGCCCTTTATTGCATTGTTAGCAGTTGGGGCAGCTCCCTTGGCCTTACTGGAGGATTCCATCTTCCTCAAAGGTACGAGTCCTGGAAAAGAGACAAAGGAAATAAAGGCAAAGGTGACAGACCTAAAAACAGACCATGTTACTGCCATTATTTCTAAGGAAGAGGTGACATCTATAAACTACTCCATGGAAGACAAAGAGGGGTACTTTGATAAGATCTCCTTCGGTTCAGGAGAGGTAAGCTGTAAGATTATGGACATGGGGGAGAGCACTATGGTTCTGGAGATACCAAGGGAAGAGATTGCCTCCGTTAGGGTTTTCTTCCAGAAGGAACAAGGTGCAGTGAGTTCATCTAAGGCAGATGTGCCACTCAGTAGCAGAACAGATTTGGGTAAAACGGAGTCCTCGGGTGGGCCTTCCTCGATGCAGGAACTTAAGGAAGAGCTTAAAAAGGAACTCAAGGAGGAGATAACTACAGAGAAGAAAAAGGAAGAAAAGCTTGCCATCATACAGAGTACTGGTGGGGTGGAGGGAAAGATAACCCGTGGTGGAAATCCTTTGCCAGGATGCAAGGTCAAGATTGTCTCAATGGCAAAAAGGGGCAGTTTTCTCTTTAAGGCCTATAGTCCTCAAGGCGACTCACCTGAGTTTGAGACGGAGACCGATAGGGAGGGTAGATATGTCTTTCAAGAAGTTCCTGTTGGAGATTATAAACTCTACTGGATGCCGCCTTGGGAGAATGCCTGGATACGCAGGATAAAGATGGATCCCGATGTCTTTGTCCAGGCAGGGAAAACCTATAACCCTAAAGATGTAGACACTGGCCGCCCCACGGTTAATTGATGTAATTAGGAGAGGTGCAAGGGCTTGCAAAAGATTTTGGGTACGTTTAAAATTACTATTAAATACGTTTGCGATTCGGAAGGAGTAGACGCTAATGCTTTATAGAAAAAACCCGACCCTTTTTGCTGTATTGCTTGCGGCGTTTTTTGTCTTCTCTATAGGAGTAGAGGCGTGGGCAGGTGGTGCAATTAGTGGGATGGTTTCTGCCCCGCAGGCTAAGCTTAAGAAGGACTGCGTGGTTTATATAGATAATATTTCTGGCCAGTGGCCACCCACGGAGGGTGCGCGAATAGACCAGCAAGGCATTAAGTTCATTCCTCATGTATTACCAATAGTAGTAGGGACAACGGTGAATTTTTTAAACCATGATCAAATCCTCCACAACGTCTTTTCCCCAGACGCGATAGCGGAAAAATTTAACCTGGGCACCTGGCCTCCTGGAGAGATAAAGACTTATACTTTTGCTAAGACAGGGTGTGCCGCCCTCCTATGCAATGTCCACCAAGAGATGGAGGGTTATGTGGTAGTCCTTCAGAATCCTTTCTTTGCCAAGACGGACGAAAATGGTAATTATACCATTAATGATGTTCCTCCTGGCTCTTACGCACTCAAGGTCTGGAATAAGAAGTTCAAAGGCGACCCTCAGAACATTACGGTTCAGGATGGTAATACTATTACGGCTGATTTTGTGCTTAAGAAATAGTTTTTGTTTTTGACTTGAGAAGAGAGGTCTTACTAGATGGGTCTTAAGTTAGGGAATAGTAAAAATATCCATTTACCCAGGGCTGCTGTCAGGGAGTCCGACAGGGAAAAGAGTGCAATTATCACTGTCATGGACTTCCTGTCCAGGCGGTGGTTACTGCTGATAATAGGCTGGGCAGGGTTTTTGTTCGTCTCTGGAATCACTACCTTACTAACCTTTGTAGACTTTTATAAGCCCAAGGTTATTTTCGGTCCTTCCCAGAGGTTCAAGGCTGGCTATCCGGAGGAGTACCCGATTGGTGAGGTCAGCACCAAGTGGATGTCCGAGTATAGGGTTTGGTTGGTGAGGACTAAACAGGGTTTGTACGCCTTCCTGGGTATCTGCAGGCACCTGGGCTGTACCCCGAGGTGGGTGCCAGAGGAGGGGCTCTTTAAATGCCCCTGTCACGGTTCTAATTACAACATGGAGGGCGACGTCGTAGGTGGTCCTGCCCCAAAACCCCTCTGGAGGGTGGCGGTAAGCCTATCTCCTGATGGCCAGATTGTAGTGGACAAGTCTGTTAAGGAGGATAGACCAGGCGTAAGAGAGAAAAGCCAGTTTATTTTACCCGTTTAGGGAGAAGGACTGCAAAGAAGTGGGTTGAGAATGGAAGAGAAGTTAAAGAAGGCAAAAGATAAGGTAGTTCAAACTCAGGTTTGGCGTTCCATATTCCGCCAGGGCTGGCCCACCACCGATAGGAACAGGCTCCTCACCACGATAAACACCCTCCTCTTGCACCTGCATCCCATAAAAGTAAAGACCCACGCCCTCAAGGTCAGGTACACTTTCTGCCTGGGTGGAATAACCCTCTTTATGTTTGTAATAGAGACCGTTACCGGGGTACTCTTGATGTACTATTACAGACCTACTCTCGAATACGCTTATCAGGATATTAAGGATTTAGAATTTACGGTGACCTTCGGACTCTTTTTGAGGAACATGCACCGCTGGGCCGGCCACGCCATGGTCCTCTCGGTTATCCTCCACATGTGTAGGGTCTTTTACACAGGTTCTTATAAGCCCCCCAGGGAATTCAACTGGGTTATAGGGGTGCAACTGTTGGTGATTACACTCCTTTTAAGTTTTACCGGGTACCTATTACCCTGGGACCAGCTATCCTTCTGGGCAGTAACAGTGGGGACGAACATGGCCAAGGCTACACCTATCCTGGGGGCTGAAGGCCCCTTCTCCGTATTACCTGCCAATACCGACATCTGCTTCTATCTCAGGGGTTCAGAGGATATAAGCGGAAACACCCTCTTGAGGTTTTATGTGCTCCATTGCATATTCCTGCCCCTCGTGGCGTCTGGACTCATGGGTGTACATTTCTGGAGGATAAGGAAGGATGGAGGCATATCAGGGCCGTTGTGAGCTAGAAAGAGACAAAAACAGAAAGAATGCAAGAACAGGAGACTAAGTCAAAACGCACAGCCCCCAGGGAGATAGGGGCACCGATGGCAAAGGCCGGGCTAGAGGGCCCGGAGGCCAAGGAAGAGGAAGGAGGGCCAGAGCCTGGCAAGCTGCTCTCCTTCCCCCACCTTGTATTCAAAGAATTCATCGCCCTGATGTTAATGAGTCTATTACTCATAATAGTCTCAATGGTCATCAATGCCCCCTTGGAGGAAGAGGCCAATCCTAGCAAGACCCCCAACCCTTCTAAGGCCCCGTGGTACTTCGTTGGCCTTCAGGAGATGCTAGTGTACTTTGACCCGTGGATTGCTGGTGTGATTGCTCCGCTATTGATAATTATAGGCCTTTCCATCGTACCCTACGTAGATAGAAATCCAAGGGGGGTTGGTGGTTATGCAGGGATAAAACAAAGGTCATTTGCCGTTACCATATTCAGCATAGGGGTATTTGCCTGGTTTGCACTTATAATCTTTGGTTACTATCTTCGTGGGCCTGCCTGGTTGGTGTACATGCCTTGGGAATCCTGGGATATACACAAACCATTAATCTCTCCAGGGGGGGTTGTTCTGCCCCTGCATATAGGAGGGGCTGCGATACTGGCTTACTTTGGCCTGGGAATCGCGCTTCCTATAATCTTTGCCCGTAGATTTTATCGCAGCCTGGGGCCCACCAGATATTTTATCACCATGTTTTTTGTACTTTGTATGTTTGGGTTCCTTGCAAAGATACCCCTCCGATTGGTTTTTAGTATCAAGTATATTTTAATGACCCCGTGGTTCAGGATTTGAGAGGTTTAAGAGAGGTTACGATAGGACAATAAAGAGATGGGACGTTCCTCAATAGGTTTGACCCATTATATTTGGTTTGCTGCACTTGGTATGGCCCTTGTTTTGGCTATAGGAGCCCTGTTTATCCATGAATATCTAAGGGTGTGGAAAAACTACCAGGCCATTGCCAAACGCCTTGAGTTAAAGTCACTAGAGTCTAGGTTGGATGCTCTAGCTTCAGAAATCACTCGTGCGGAGGGGCAGGGGCGGAAGAGGCTAGAGGAGAGGCGCAAGGTGCTTAACATGGTCTACGCCCAGGTAAAGATTGCACCTACAAAGATTCAGCAAATACAGTTGGACCACTTTAAAAGGGTAGACCGTTGCACTACCTGCCACGTTACTATAGAGGACAAAGGAATGGTGGGTCAGCCCCAGCCCTATGGTGGCCATCCCGGAGCGTTCCTTGATTGGCATGAGGTGCAGGATTTTGGCTGCACTATCTGTCATGAAGGGCAAGGGCTTTCTACTGATTACATAAATGCTGCTCATAAGTCCCGGATGATTCATGGCAAGGAACGGGACAGGCCCTGGCCAAGGGGGGTACTGTCCGAGTACCTCTTGCAATCCTCTTGTGGGAAGTGCCACCTCACCAAAGACATTCCTTTCGCCCCCTTACTCACCAAGGGAAGGGAGTTAATAGAGAAGGCGGGCTGTTCTGGCTGTCATCAGATTCGCCTCTACGAAAACCAGGAGAAGGTGGCTCCTACTCTGGATAGGCTTGGTAGCAAGGTTGATGAGTTCTGGCTCCTCCACTGGCTAAATGACCCTAGAGAGTACGCCCCTTCACCTCCAGAGGGATTAATAAGGTCAAGGATGCCGAGGTTCAATCTCACCAAGGAAGACATTTTATGCCTGAAGGAGTTCCTGTTAAGCTCTAAAGACGAGGGGGCCATGGAGGAACCCCCGGAGAAAGGGGACACTGAGAAGGGTGGGTTGATCTTCCGAGAGACCCGCTGTGTTACCTGCCACACTATTGGGGGTAAGGGTGGATATATAAGCCCAGAGTTAGATATGGTTACTACCAAGGTGAGCCGCAAGTGGGCTTACAACTGGTTAAGAAAAACCCATTACTTTGATCCTAAAACCAAGATGCCTCAGTTTGCCTTCACCCCGGAGCAGGCAATAGACGTGATAGATTATCTGTGGGAGGAGTTTGGGGAGGAGCCACCGAGGCCTCCAAAAGGCTTCCAGGAGGCTGAGGAGGCCCTTAAGCTCTCAAAAGAGGAGCGGATAGTTAAAGGGAAAAAACTGTTTCTGGATAAAGGTTGTACGGGCTGTCATCCCCGCTCCGACGTGGAGCAACAAGGCAGAACAGGCCGACCACTGGAGAAGTTAGCACAAATGGATGAGGAGACCCTGGAGTGGGGGAAGGTAGATAAGTTCAAGATAGAATCCTATGTAGGAAACTGGATATTCATGAGGCTCATGAATCCCAGGGACCTGTCCCCAGAGGGCAAAATGCCTCACTTCTCCCTCACCGAGACTGAAGCGGCCATGATTACCTTAGCCCTGCTGAGCGATACCGGTGATAAGATACCTCATGAGTATCTGGTATCTCATGAGTATCTGGCAGAGGAGAAGTCTAGCCGTTACCCAAGACCGCCATACCCCCTCCCATACGGAGGCGTCCATGGTGTATCAGCCGAGACAGTAAAAGACTATCCAGAACCTCCTGGGGAGTTTGGGAGGATAGTAGACGAGTATCGTTGTCGCAGTTGCCATGTGGTCTTCGGCAAAGGTGGTTGGGTCTCCACCCACCCACTGGATTTAGAGGGCTCTCAAGTTCAGAAGGATTGGGTAAGACAATATTTTGACGTCCCCTATAGTCTAAGGCCCATACTCAAAGAGCGGATGCTGAACCTGAGGATGGAACCTAAGGACACAGAATTTTTGGCAGCGTTCTTTACGACAGTAAGTGTGGACAACTCCATCTCTCAGACCCTGGGTTCAACCCTTACGGATGAAGAGGCCCGGAGGGGGAAGGTTCTGTTTGTACAAAAAGGTTGTGGGGCATGCCACATCGTAGGAGGTAAGGGTGGTTTCGTAGGACCCTCATTAGAGAGGGTGGGGAATAGGTTGACAGCGGGCTGGATATATGCCTTCCTGAAGGACCCGCAGCTTTATGAGCCCTGGTCCATACAGCCCAATTACAGCCTTTCCGATAAGGAGGCCAGAGCAC
>JAHFOV010000141.1 GCA_023261505.1 Planctomycetota bacterium | reverse complement strand
TGGCTTGATAATTGAAACCATCCTCTGAGATTACCTCCTGCCTGCCAAAGAAGTATCGCCCCAGCTTAAGGGGGCTGGCGGGGATAGAAATCTCCTGGAAATCTTCCTTTTTCAGGGATGGCAGAAATTCTTCCGGAAATTTCTTCGGACCTTCTGGGAGTATGTTGCTTAATAATTGCTCTTTTATCTTCTCTACATCACGCTCCGTCCTGGCCTGTTGTACCTTCTTTCGCATCCTTGCAAGTTCTATCCGCTCCCTGACCAGTTCACAAAGACCATCATAAATGGGCTTAAGATATTTCTTCGGGTCAAGACCTATGGCCTTTAATACCAGCCTGTCTAGCCTCTGCCTGTCCTTTTCCTTTACCTCCTCAAAGATAGGCTTGATGGGACGGGTGAGGAGCGAATTGAAGGCATCGAGAATTTTCTTATGTATTTCAGGATGTACTTGCTTGGGGTCTATTACCCAAAGATTTTTAATATCAGGCCCATAAAGAGTTAGTAACCCATCCCCCATACTGAATCTTCCAGACATTTCCATTAAGAAGAAAGTAATAGAAGAATTTAACAAAGCGGGAATGACTTTGGATTCTTTTTTTTCTTTAGCTTTTCCTTCAAACATTGTATGGTCAGCTAAGCTACCTTTATGGACTGGAAAGAAAATTCTTTCTCTTACAAACTGATTTATTAAGAACTCTGCTTCTTCCCTTTCCCCCAAATCATACCAATATTTTCTTCCTTGAACTGAGGGGACTTCTGGGAAAGTTATTCCCCCTTTTTTGTATCTTCCCCTCTCTTTTGTTTTCTGTTTTTCACCCCATTCAATATATTTTAGAGCACCAAGTTTCTTCTCTTTTAGCAATTCCTTTTTACTTTTGTTGCATCTAAAGACCCTCATTTTGTGATTTTTAGGGACGATTTGAATGGTGTCGAAATCTTTCAGAGATTTTACGATAGGCATTACAAACTCCTTCTCAATACCCCAGTGTTTGATTTTTTCCTCGTTCAGATAGAAAAATTCATTTATGCCTGTTTTTATGCCGTATTCAAGATTTGCTACCTCTTCTAATTTTAGAAATTTATCTCTATGTTCTTCCATTATCTCAAAATAAATCTCTGGCGCCCGAAGGTATTTACCCCACTTGGCAGTCTTGCCTGTGCTTTCTGCCTCCTCAAGGAGTTCTACCTGCCTTATAACCCTTATCCTAAAATCCTCATCCTCGTAGGTCTTTAGTTCATTCAGGGTATTAATAATTCTTGTACCTTCCAGCTTGATATATTCTTTTCCAGTATTCTCAATCTTGTGGATAAGCCCATCAAGATAGTAAAAGCGTTTGGTAAATTCCGACTTTATGTCATAAGGGATTAAATCCTTGAGCCTTCCTTTTACTTTAACAAACTTTACCAGATGCCTATCTCTTTTTTCTGTATCCTTACAGCGTTCAAGGATAGTCGCAGTAGTTATTACCGGTACATCTTCAAACCAATTTTCTACCATTGATTCCAGGACAGCAATTATCTTGAAGTTCTTGAGAAAAAATCTCTGAAGCTCATGCCCATACTCAACCTCTAGCCACGCACTGGAGGTAACAATCCCCATCCGTCCACCATCTTCTTTTAGAAACCTTGGGAGGTGGAAGAAGAGGTAGGCATATATGTCGGCCTGGCCTGAGAGGTGAGGTTCATCTTTCTTGTCAAATAATTCCCTGTACTCTTTAAGCTAATCTTCTGTTAGCACCCCCTGTAACTTCTTTTTGTAACCAGGTATCCTCTTTTCTATGAGTTCCTGTCTTATGTACGGGAAATTACCCACTGCACCGTCAAATACTGGCAGTTTCTCGTCCATCATGAAGCCAGGGTCTCCCGTAGGCTTTGGTGGTGGAAATTTAAAGGAATCTCCAGGTTTAATCGCAAAAAATCCTATTCCGGGCTTAGAGATAATCCTGGGGAAATTGGCGTAATCGTCTAAATTCTGTTTGTAGAGATTAATAGTGGCCAGTGCGGCGGGAAATTTGGCAACGTCTATCCCCCATAGCTTTGAGATGAGCCTTTTGTGGTCCCTTTCTCCCATGTGCTTGAGCCTCTCATAGGCCCTAATCAAGAAAGTACCTGTACCGCAGGTGGGGTCAAGGATTTTATCCTCAACAGAGCGTACACAAAAGGCATTTATTAAATCTACCAGGTCTTCCCTTGTAAAATACTGCCCTAAAGAGTGGCGCTCAGGGTAGGGTATGAGTCGTTCAAAGACCTGTCCTATAACATCCTGGGGCATCCTTGAGAAGTTGTAGCGGTTCAGGTCATCCAGGAGTTCGGCTATTACCTTCCCTGACTTTGAGGATAAGGGTACTTTATCTGGCAGGTCTTCCTCAAAGACCGCCTGGTAATCTATTTGCCTTGCCTTTTCAAAGAATTCTTTTAGTCTCTCAGAGGTCTTAGAGAAATCTTCGGCTGAAAACTCCATCTTTGGGATGTCATTCCTGTAGCGCCTGAGTGTCTGGTAAAATAAGACCTTTCCCAGGAGGCGGTAGGCTATCTGGCGGGAAACGGTGTCATAAAAAGCCTCATC
>JAHFOV010000140.1 GCA_023261505.1 Planctomycetota bacterium | reverse complement strand
CTTTGGCCCACGGTAAGAGTTTCTATAAAGAGCTTTTGTAGTTAAATTATGTTTGTAGTGGTCGAGGAAAATGGACAGATCCGAAGGTCTGTTCCTATCCGCCTAAGGCAGATTTCCCCTCTTTAAAGAGGGGATTAAGGGGTGTGTACACACCCCCGGCCCCTCTTTCTAGAGGGGAGAACACACCGTGGAAAACGTAGGGACAGAGCTTTAGCCCTGTCCAAAGGTAAGGAAAATGATAGTGGCAACATACCTAAAGAAATGAAGTTGTAACCCTGCTGCCCCATAACTTGCAATACGGTTCTTATTACACAAATAAGTAATGGAGGGGGGATTATGTCATCGATAGTCGAACAATTACAAATTGAAGCACTCGATCAATCAGTACCGGTATCCGATCTTCTTAGAAAAGCCAAAGTTGTGGCATTCAAACTTGAACTTGATGAATTTCTGAAATGGATTGAGAGTGAGCTTGATGGTTATAGTTCCACTGAAGTGCCTTCTTATAGACATCTCGTGGGAGAACCTAAGGCATGGAACCCTTTTCATGGCTGGCAACCACTTATGACAAATTCTGCGGAATTGCAAAGAAAGATGTCAGAATTCCCTATTGGCCAATCAGTCCCAGAGCTTGAGGAACTGCTTCGCATTGGAAAAAATACTCTACATGTGCCTTTCCTACCAGAACATAAAATACTTCTACTTAAAGCTATTGATTTTCAAACTGAAATACTGCGCCATGTCGATAGATCCCAATTTGCAAGAATACTTTCTGCTGTTCGTAATATTATCTTAGACTGGAGCTTGAAACTTGAAAAAGCAGGAATTAAGGGCGAAGGTGTCTCTTTTAAAGAGAATGAAAAAGAAAGAGTAGGGGAAGCGAAGATTAATTATCATATAGACAATATCCAGTACTTAATGGGTAGTATTGGTAATGTATCAGGTCAAGCATCGCAGTCATTTACTCAAGTAAATCTTGATGTTGACATCCCTGGCTTAAAGAATTTAGTTGGTCAAATCAAAGAATATATGGATGAGCTAGATCTTAACGATCGACAAAAAGAGATGCTTAAAAAAACCACTGAAGATTTAGAACAAGAGCTGAAGCGTGATACACCCCGATCATCTAAGATTCGGGAGTTTGGAAGTTCTATCAAACGAGTCTTAGAAGGTGCAGCAGGAAACATTGTTGCGAGTGGTATTATACATATGCTGAATAAAGGCGTAGGTACAGGGCTTTAGCCCTGTCCAATAAATTTGGAAAGGAATCACCCCCTCCCTTCCCTCCCCCCTTGAGGGGGAGGGAGAGGGTGGGGGGAAAGGTGAAATAGAATTGATAGTAGGCATTCCGAAAGAAATAAAAGTAGATGAGTACCGGGTGGCCCTGGTGCCTGTGGGGGCAGAGGAACTGGTGAGGCATGGCCACGATGTATTGGTGGAGAAAGGTGCCGGCTCCGGAAGCGGCATCGCTGACGAGGAATACGTAAAGGCAGGGGCAGAACTGGTAGATAATATGGCCGAAATATACAAGAAGGCCGATATGGTAGTTAAGGTGAAAGAGCCCCTCCCCGAAGAGTATCCTTACCTGAGGGAGGGTCAGATAATTTTCACCTTCTTTCACTTCGCCGCCTCGCGACCCCTTACAGAGGCCCTAATCTTTTCTCGTGCCGTGGCCTTAGCCTATGAGACCATAAGGGACGAAAAGGGTGGACATCCCCTTTTAACCCCTATGAGTGAGGTAGCAGGCAGGATGTCAATCCAGGAAGGGGCAAAATACTTGGAGAAACCTATGGAGGGAAGGGGTATACTGCTGGGAGGCGTACCGGGAGTAACCCCTGCGGAGGTAGTGGTCATCGGGGGTGGGGTGGTAGGCACCAATGCCGCAAAAGTGGCAGCGGGGCTAGGGGCCAGGGTCACTATCATGGATATTAATCTTGATAGACTCCGTTACCTGGACGATATCATGCCAGAGAATGTTATTACCCTCATGTCCAACGTCCAAAATATACGAGAAAAGGTTAGAGAGGCCGATCTTCTCATTGGTGCCGTACTGATAGAAGGGGCAAGAACTCCACTGCTCATTAAAAGGGAGATGATAAGCACTATGAAGCCTGGGGCGGTGGTAGTGGACGTCTCTATTGACCAGGGTGGCTGTGTAGAGACCAGCCGTCCTACCACCCATAGCAATCCCATCTACAAGGTGGATGAGGTGGTCCACTACTGCGTCACAAATATGCCTGGAGCAGTGGGTAGAACCTCAACCTATGCCCTCACAAATGCCAGCCTACCTTTCATCCTTGAGCTAGCCAACAAAGGGTGCGAAGGGGCAGCAAAAGAGAACCCTGCGATACTAAACGGACTTAACATTGTAAAAGGAAAGGTTACTAACAAGGCAGTGGCTGAGGCCTTTGGGCTTAAATTCTATGAATTTCCATTATAACATTTCATGTATTCTTGATAACATGGCAACCCGTTCGGATTCAGTTATATTTCTACCGTGGTATGAAAGCCTGCATGTTACATGAGTTTCTTGCATGGAAAACCCATTAAAGCCTAATGTAAGGTTGATTCCAGCAGAAG
>JAHFOV010000139.1 GCA_023261505.1 Planctomycetota bacterium | reverse complement strand
GAGATTGCCTTCCAGACAGAACTGGCCACCCTCAAGGTCAAAGGAGAAGACGTCCTCTCCTATATAGGTGGAACCCTCAAGTTGAAGGATGGCACAATCCTACAGGGAAAGATACAAGAGGAAAGCCTTATGATTCAGACAGATTATGGAGACTTAGAGGCCAAAACAGAAAGTATAGCCAACATTACAGGCGAATAGCTTTTTGAAAAATTATAATAAGGAGAGCAAAAAATATGTTCGGAACTGCGAAGGAAGAAAAAGGAAAAGAGGTTGTAAGCCCCAAGTATGCGTCCTTGCGTATAGGTTTGAGGATTATCGTAGTCTTTTCCTATGTTATGCTAGGCATTTCCATCATATTTTTTATTCTGGGAATGATAGGTATTGGCGTACCACCTCTTCTCGTCTTCCTGCCAACTAGTTTCCTGTTGGCACTTTTTGCTTTTGGAATCTTAATGCAAGTTAGAGTGGTCCAACTCCAACAGGATATTGAGCTAAATACACGAAGGATGGCCGACTTATTACACGGCTTTTCAAAGCAACCGATTGTAAAACAATAGTGATGCAAAGCTGCAGCTTACAATGAAGTTCGAGAGATGTATCCAGTCAATTATCTTCATATTTGCCTTTTTTTACTCCACTTATGCCCTGGCCTGGGAATCATGGGGTAAGAAAGAGAAAGAGGTCGAGGACACATCGTATGAGAAGGTCTTTTATGTAAGCCAGAAACTAGGAATTAATATTGAAGATATTTTCATTTTTGATGACATAAATCGGGGGTGTGTTAATCAGGATGTGGCATGTTATGACTCTTCTACTGGAAAAATAAAAATATTCGACAATTTTGTTAATCAAGTTTCAAAAGATGGACTAGCTTTTACTCTTGCACACGAGGAATATCATAGGAGAAAAAAAGGTGGATTTGATGTCGGTGAGGAAATAGAGGCTGATACATATGCTCTTGAGGTCGTGACGGCTGGAGGATTTGATACTGGGCGTGCTATCTCAGAATTTGAACAACTTCCTCTTAGAGAAGACTGGTTTCATCTTC
This sequence comes from Planctomycetota bacterium, assembly GCA_023261505.1. GTDB lineage: Bacteria > Planctomycetota > Brocadiia > Brocadiales > Bathyanammoxibiaceae > JAHFOV01. The sequence continues at coordinate 1,539 of JAHFOV010000139.1, read as the reverse complement.
CCCATGGGGAACGTATAGAGTACCTCAAGCGTTTGAATTTCACTCTTGAGAATGCACCCAAAGTTTACTCCGCTAAGAAGGTTCAAGAACTCATAAAATTAAATAAAGAGGCATTCACATCACAGCTTCCCTCATGGCGTGTTAAAGAGACAATTGAGAGTATTATCGGTCATTTATCAGAAGCTAATCAACCATTATTTAATCTGCAACGACCTTATATTACGCTTCAACCTAAACTCGTCACTCCGCGTGCTGCAACTAGTACTGCTCCTACTGAACGTGTGTGGATTCCCGAACGCATAGAAGGTTATAAACGCATAGAGGGCCATTATGAAGAAAGACTCGCTCCAGGTGGTTACTGGCAGAAGTACGAGGAAAAGGTAGCTCAGCCGCAGCCTCAACCACCCGCAACTCCATACGGTGAACTATTAGGAAAAGGCTGGTCAGACGGAAATCTTGTTTCGCTTAATCAAACATTGGGAGTAGGAGTAGAGGCAGTTGTACGTGATACATATGATCCTTTGAAGATGTATCCAAATGTCGGAATCAAGCTGCGTAAAGAACCCGGCTTAAGCGAGCCTATTATAGGAAATCTCCAGGAAGGCACATTGGTAAAGATAATCGGAGGCCCGATTTCAAAGGATTATCATACATGGTGGGAAGTAGAAAGCCCGATTGGGAGAGGTTGGGTTGCACCAATGAAAGGTCGGCCGCCCAGCGCTTTATACAAACCTGAATCTACTACTCCACAGGCGGCCCCGCCACAGCCTTAACCACCTAGCACTACGCTCTAACATCAGCCTGCCCTTCATTAATACGAAGAATCTGGGCAAGTTCAGTATAGCTTCCTTGACACGGCAGTATATTAAAATATAATGAAAAGTTGTTTAATTAAACACGTGGGCGTTCAATTGAACGCCCCTACAAAAGCGAAAGGGTTAAAGGGATATACATTGCCTGCACCGATTGAGGGAAAGATAGCCAAGATACTGGATGAATTTAATGTGGTGATAAATGTGGGTAGACTTCATGGTGTGACCGAGGGGATGCCATTTGTCATATATTCTCCTGGGGAGGAGGAGATAAAAGACCCGGATACGGGTAAGTCTGTAGGCTGTCTTGAGATAGTTAAGGGTTATGTCCGTGCTACCCATGTTCAGGAAAACCTTACCCTGTGTGTAGCGGAGACGGTGGAAAAGGAAGAAAGAAGGGGTATGGAACCCCAGACCCTTAGCGGAGCAATGATAGCGGCGTCCATGGGACCAAAAGCCGGGGCTGAAGCCAGGCTCAATGTCAACCCCTTACAAGTCTCTGGTATGGCAAAAGGGGGTAATATATCAATAGGTGACAGGGTACGTTCCCTTGAACAGCCAGACTTTTCTAAGATCGGCAGGAGGGCGTAGACATAAATTACAAATTTCAAATCAACTGTTTTGCGGTTATTGCGGGCAAATCGACCCCATGTTTTCTCGTGCAAACCGCTTTAGAGATCGCTTCGTCGCTTCGTTCCTCGCAATGACGGATCTTTTGTGGTTATTG
>JAHFOV010000138.1 GCA_023261505.1 Planctomycetota bacterium | reverse complement strand
GTAGTGAGAGGAACGAATCTAATCGGCGTTTAGGTATACTGGTAGCTTGGAGCTACCCTCCGCTCTCCCAGATTTAAAACTTGGACTAGGGCTATTTAATAGAAACTTACTAATCAGAATGCTAAAGTTTATACTCAAAATTCTGATTGTGTTTTTCGTCTTTTGGTTAATATTAATCTCCTGAAATATATATAAACCAATCCGCTGTGGCTTGACGAGAATCGGCGTTTAGGTATACTAAGACATTTCATTGGGAAAAGCCTTCCTCAGCTGTGGCTTGACGAGAATCGGCGTTTAGGTATACTTCTTACAATTAGCGGGGCGGGAGAGGAAATGCTGTGGCTTGACGAGAATCGGCGTTTAGGTATACTTTCACGGCGATTATTGTCTTGCACGAGAGGCGCTGTGGCTTGACGAGAATCGGCGTTTAGGTATACTCTTCCTCACATGCTCCGTATAATTATCAAGGCTGTGGCTTGACGAGAATCGGCGTTTAGGTATACTACTACACGGGCACGCATCTTAGCCATTTCGCTGTGGCTTGACGAGAATCGGCGTTTAGGTATACTTCCCTACCCCCCTACCCCCTCCCATCAAGGGCTTAACAGGGCTATTACTAAATCCGCCTGAGACCCATTTAAAGATTTTGCCCTTGATTCCACATCGTAAAAAGATGTATTTTTCTCCATATATGAGGTTAGGGATGGGTCGCACCAGGAAAGTGAAAATGTCCGCTACCTGCCCTTACCCTTCACTTTTGGAGAGCTATAGGAGGGTAGCAGATGTCAGAGAAAAACGAAAAGGGCTTTAAAGCTTCACCGTGGGATACAGGCAATCCTTGTATTTCTAAAGTCATCACCGAACCACCCACCCCAACGGTCGGAGAGCCTTTTAAACTCACGGTAAAGGGATACAACTTTGATGAACACGTAAACCTTTGGGTCCGTTATTGTGTGATGGGTTTTTACTGCCCCCACCCGGATTACGCAATTGTTACAGACAAAAAGGTGTTCCCTCTGAGTACGATTGTGGCCACAGTTCGTATTGACGACATGCCAGGCGATTATGATGTGATGGTTGGCCGAATGGGCCCTAAAAAACCAGAACACACAGTTCGCCTTAAGGTGTATCCCCGGAGCGGAGCAAAGGCGGAGGGGGAGGGCAAAGAGACTCCTGCTTTAAATACCTCTGAGGGATACGATGTCTTTATAAGTCATGCAAGTGAGGACGAGGACTTTGTTCGTCCTTTGGCGGAAGCCTTACGTACAGAGGGCTTACGCGTTTGGTACGACGAATTTTCGCTTAAGCTGGGTGACAGGTTACGCGAAAGTATTGAAAAGGGGTTAGCCAAGTCAAGGTACGGTGTGGTTATCGTAAGCAAAAATTTCTTTGGCAAAGATTGGCCACAGCGAGAACTAGATGCACTTTTTTCTTTAGAAAGAGGAGAAAAGAAAATCCTTCCTATATGGTATGGCGTAAGTAAGGAAGAAGTGGAAAACTATTCGACAATACTTGCAAGTAGAGTAGCCGCAAAAAGCTCTGAAGGGATTCCCCAAATTGTTAGGAAAATTCTTGATGTTATAAAGAAATGAATGTTATTTGCCTTATAGGGGGGTGGTAAGGGGGCTTAGCCCCCTTACATCAATTAAAAAATATGGTTCAGGCCGTTATCCATATATACTTTAGAGACAAAATTTCTATTTGATTTTTAGGGGGGTTTTTGTTAGTTGTGCGTATGCAATGGCTAAGGTAGAAAAAATAATTAATCTTCTGGAAAAGGAGTATCCCTCGGCCACGCTGGCCCTGGAGTTTAAGACCCCTTTGGAACTTCTAGTAGCCCTTATCCTTGCGGCTCAATGTACGGACGAGAGGGTAAATCAGGTGACGAAAAGCCTGTTTAAAAGGTATAGGACGGCAAAAGATTACGCCCAGGCTGACCTTGCCACGCTTGAGGAAGAGATTCGCCCCACAGGCTTTTTCCGTAACAAGGCGAAAAGCATTATCGGCTGTGCCAAAAGTATTGTAGAAAGATACGGCGGAAAAGTACCGAGTGAACTGGAAGACCTACTTACTCTACCGGGAGTAGGAAGGAAGACTGCCAATATACTCCTGGGCAACGCTTTTGGTGTACCCGCCATTGGGGTGGATACCCACGTGGGAAGGCTTGCCCAGCGTATCGGTCTGAGTAAGGCCGCTGACCCTGATAAGATTGAGGCGGACCTGTGTCCTATAGTCCCCAAGGAGAAGTGGGTAAGGTTCTGCCACCTCCTCCAGGAACACGGAAGGAAGGTCTGCCAGGCCAGGAAGCCCCTTTGCCCCACGTGCGTAATCATAAAACTTTGTGATTATCCAGCCAAGACCACCGAGGATAACCCATATTACCTGAATTACATGAAGCGGGCGCGAGTGAGTGGGTAGTAGACAGTAGGCAGTAGATAGTAGATAGGGAGATTTATTATGAATATTACGTGCATAGGATGTGGATATGTAGGGCTGGTAGTGGGAACTTGTTTGGCCGATCAGGGACACAAGGTTCTATGTATAGATTCGGACACAAAAAAGATTAACAAGCTCAAAAAAGGCATCCT
>JAHFOV010000137.1 GCA_023261505.1 Planctomycetota bacterium | reverse complement strand
CTAAAAGAAGGCAGCGGAAAGGTACTTGTAAATGAGTGTCCTTTAAATGAGCACCTTACCAGGGAAAGGGACAGGGGGTGCGTCCTGGCTCCCTTAAAAGTTACTGAAACATTGGAGAAATACGATGTGTGCGTAAATGTGAGCGGGGGCGGGCTCACAGGACAGGCGGGGGCTATTTCCATGGGAATAGCAAGGGCCTTGAAAATGGCCAGCCCCGATTATGGAGAAAAACTAAGGGATTATGGCCTTCTCACCAGAGACAGCCGCATGAAAGAGAGAAAGAAGTACGGTCAAAAGGGCGCTAGGAAAAGCTTCCAGTGGACCAAACGATAACCACTTGCTGAAACTCTCTCTTTATGAAACTTGGTGTAACTCTTGCCTCACTGCGCCTTGGAATCAGGGATGCCATAGCCAGGGCTTCTACTCTTGGTCTTAAGGGGTTTGAGGTCGACGCCACAAGTGGCGAAATAACCTATCAACTCTCTCGTGCTGGAAGGCGCAACGTTCTCCATTATTCTAAATCTTGTAATATGGAGATTTGTGCCCTTTCTGGCTGCTTTGAACAGGACTTAAGCCAGGAAGAAGGGCTTGAGCAATTATTTGAAAGCACTAAAAAACTCATTGACCTGGCAGTGGATTTTCAGGCCCCAGTAGTAACAACAGTTATAGGGACAATCCCTTCCTCGGAGGGCAGCAAAGCATGGAAACGTGTCTGGGAAGTCCTCAACGAACTGGGTAAGTATTCCGAGAATTTTGAGAGGGTTCTCGCCACGCATATCGGGGAACCCAGTATTGAAGAGTTAAAAAAATTTATCCTCGGGCTAAAGACCCAGGGTATAAAAGTGGCTTACGACCCTTCTGTAATGATCACAAGGGGGTTTGACCCTGTAAAAGGGGTAAAAGACCTAAAGGGTCTCATTGCGCATGCTTACGCAAGGGATGTTACAAAGGGGGCAAAGGGATTTTTGGAAACAGTACCAGGCGATGGGGCCGTGCCTTTCAAGGAATACATAACAGCCCTCTGCGAAATAGGATACACCGGCTACTACATAATAAAAAGAGAAGCCGCAGGGGGACGTATCGAAGACATTTCCATAGCAAAGGAATTTCTAGAAAGGCTGATGATTTAAGTAGGGGCGTTAGATTGAACGTCCCTGTACAGGCCTTTCTTAAGTATATATTTCTCTACGGCATCGGGCACTAGATATTTTATCTGCCTCCCCTCTCGCAGCCTTGCCCTTATCTCAGTAGAGGAGATACCAACAGGTGGAATCTGGACGCTCATTCTCTGCATTTCTTCCACCTTTTCTTTACCTAAAACTGGTATAAGCTGAGAGAACCCTTCCAGTCCTGCCCCAGGGCGGTTCACCACAACTATGCGGCAAAGAGACGCTAACCTTCCAATCTCTTTCCAGCTAGGGAGCTCCTGCACAGTGTCTGCGCCGATTATAAGATGGAGGTCACAGGTCCCGCCGTATTGTCTCAGTAGCAACTCTACGGTTTCAATAGTGTAGGACTTTTCTTTTCTAGTTATCTCTGTATCTGAGACCGCAAAATGTTTATTCCCCTTTATTGCCAGCCTTACCATCTCGTACCGGTGTCGTGCCTCTGCCAGATTCTTACTACCTTTATGAGGAGGTAAATAAGACGGAATGAATAGTACCATGGAGAGCCTGTGACTCCAGTATACCTCCTCCGCAGCTATCAGGTGACCAATGTGGGTAGGGTTAAAAGTACCCCCGAGGATACCTAATTTCAAGATTTGACCCCGTGTTGCCATCAAGAAGATTGAAAAATTATATGTAAACCCCCCTTCTTAAGTCAAGCGGAAGCCTCTTCGTGACAAGATTTCCGAGGCGACCAAAAAATTTACATGTAGCTGAGGATAAAAATTGTCTCATGCGCCAGGTGTATTAGAGGTAACGAGATTCCCTGCCCTAACAAACTCTGCTCCCTGCTTCAATGCCTCTTCGTCCAGGTGTACAAATTCTCTATGCTTCTCCGTAACTACCTTATTCAGGCACAGTATTGCACTCTCCAGGGAAACCACCTTTGTTGCCTCAATGTACGCCCCAAGGGCAACCATGCTGGCTACTCTTCCACTACCTATTCTCTCGGCAATGCTGTTGGCAGGTATAAATATCTTCCTGATGTCCTCCCTTTTAGAATGAGACCTATAGACAAGGTCTGAATTCACTATAAGAAACCCCCCTGGCTTTACTTTTGGCTCCAGGCTCAACAGGGAAGGTAGATTCATTACAATGGCTGTGAGTGGGTTACGAACCACCGGAGAACCGATTTGCTTCGTAGAGATAACTACCGTGCAGTGGGCCTCTCCACCTAGCATTATGGGGCCGTAGGCTGGGAAGAAGGTGACGTATCTATCCTCCCTCATAGCTGCATAAGAAAGCAGTCGTCCTATAATTAAGACCCCTTGCCCGCCAAAACCCGATATAATAAGGTCGGTATACATTTGAACCCTTGAACCCTTAAACCCTTAAACTTTTGAACCTTGTTCCTTATCCTTATCCTTAAATACACCCAAAGGATAGTAAGGTATAAGTTCTTCCTGTATCCTCTTGATAGCCTCAGCCGGGGAGAGCCCCCAATTTAAGGGACAAGCCCCCAGCACCTCCACAA
>JAHFOV010000136.1 GCA_023261505.1 Planctomycetota bacterium | reverse complement strand
CTGGGCTTTGGCTCGGCCACTCTGCTAACCCCAGTTGCGGCCTACTTCCTAGACATAAAGCAGGCCATTGTCCTGGTGGCCTTCTTTCACTTCTTTTCCAACCTCTCGAGGGTAAGTATAGTCAAGGGAGACATTTCGTGGAGACTTGTACCCCTCTATGGCCTCCCGATGATAGCTACGTGCTTTGTAGGGGCCTGGCTGGTGGTCTATTTACCCTCGCAGACCCTGAAATCCCTCTTTGGTCTGTTTCTCATAGGTTTTGCGGTGAGTTCATTCCTTAGCCCCAAGGTGACGCTAGAGCCAAAGGATTGGGTAGCCGTAGTGGGAGGAACCTGCACAGGATTCATCTCTGGTCTTTTGGGTGTAGGTGGTGCGCCCCGGACGGTGTTCCTCCAGGCCTTTAACCTCCAGAGAGATGGATATATAGCCACTAATGCTTCTCTCGCCCTGTTGGCAGATTTGACAAGAATTCCTACCTATCTTGTAATGGGTGTGGTGAATCCTCATAGTGAGGATTTTTGGCTAATTCCTCTCTTAATAATTATTGCCTACAGTGGCACCTTACTAGGCCGCCGCATAGCCCATAGCATCCCCCAGGAGTCCTTCCGCAAGGTCATCCTCGTGGCACTGTTCCTGACAGGGGTGGACTTTCTGTGGAGGGGGTAAAGTGTAAAATCTTGATAACGATTTGGATTTTAATATAATATTGCCCAAACAAAATGTCCGCTCATTTAATACAAATATTTAACGACGAAAAGCTTGTTGAAAAAATTAAAAGACGTCTACCCTATCTTTTCCAACTTGCAGAATTGGAGAGTTCAAGAGCTGGCAAAACCGGGATGGAGGTTGGCTCAGTGCGCGAAAAGATCGTAGTTGCATTGCTTATTTATAAATTTGGCGAAGCAAATGTGGAGACTGAGATCCCTATTACAGAACCAGAAGTTGATGCGAAATTATTTGAAGAACCGGCATCTATAAAGACGATTACGGGCAAAAGTTTTGGCGGTGTCAAACTTATATGGACTGTAGATGCTCAGAAAGCAAGAGAATTTAGTGAAAACTATTATCCTCACTGTGATATTCTGCTTGTTCAAATTAACTGGAATGACCTTGGAGGATTTTATTACATTCCATTAGAAGTTCAGAAAAGAGTTTTTGATAAGATGGGCAAAAAGAATTATATTAAGCTTCCAAAGCCAGGTACAAATCCAAGAGGTGTCGAGATTACTAAAGAGGCTTTATCAACATTAGTTGAAGATAGTGAATGCAAATTTATAAAAATAAACTGGCAAAGAACAAAAATGGATTTCAATCCTTATAAAAGATGGATTGACCTCTGGGAAGAGGAATAAAATGGTTTTTAATCAAAGGAAAAAAGGGACTAAAACGAGTGCCTTCGGTTCTCCGGGGAGGATTGGGCACGATTCTGCTCCTTTTTATAAAAGCAGGTTATACGAAGGATTGCCCAAAGAAACAATAGCGAAGTATATAGAAAACCCCCTTCCTGCAGAATTCTTGGATAGGGTCTTTTGCAAATCCGGTGAACATATGCAAGAACTACCAGATTGTAGTGTTCACCTGATGGTTACCTCTCCTCCTTACAATGTAGGAAAGGAATACGATGAAAATCTTACCTTAAACGAGTACAGAGCATTTTTAAAAAGGGTGTGGAGTGAAGTTAAAAGAGTACTTGTTCCAGGTGGAAGGGCCTGCATAAATATTGCCAATCTTGGAAGAAAGCCATATATCCCACTTCATGCCTTTATAGTTGAGGACATGCTCAACTTAGGATTTCTGATGAGAGGCGAAATAATCTGGAACAAAGCCTCAAGCGGTAGCCCTTCTACTGCATGGGGTAGTTGGCGTTCCGCTAGAAATCCTACTTTAAGAGACATGCATGAATATATTTTGGTTTTTTCTAAAGGCATGTTCTCACGAACTAATTTAGGTAGAAAAAGTACCATCTCCAGGGAAGAATTTCTTGAATTTACCAAAAGTCTCTGGACCTTCCCTGCTGAACGAGCCACAAAAATCGGGCATCCCGCCCCCTTTCCAGTAGAATTGCCTTACAGGTTAATTCAACTCTACACTTTTGAAGGAGAAGTCGTTCTGGACCCCTTTATTGGAAGCGGACAGGCAGCCATTGCGGCAATAAAAACAAAACGCCATTACATAGGATATGATATAAACAAAGAATACGTAAAATTGGCGGAAAGACGAATTAAGGAGTTTTTATTAACCCTTAGTACACAGCAATTGGTGATGTTATAAAATGCTTGCTTCTTAAAGAGATTGCCAAGCAAAAATTATAAGAAAATCTAAGACTCACTCGTGGCTCTCCTCCTCTTAGGTCTAGCCCTAGCCTCTTACATCCTTGCAGCGGTGTTTTATTCCAGACACCTTTCGGGCGTCTTTGGTCTGGACCCTAATGGGATAACTCCTGCGGTTAAGAATAATGACGGTAGGGATTACGTACCTACCAGAACGCCAATTGTCTTTGCCCACCATTTTGCCTCTATTGCAGCGGCAGAGGACCGATCTCTACTCTTATCGCACTTAAGGGAAGATAGACTTAAGGATTTCCTCTGCAGTCTCAATCACCTCTCGTGGGGAGATGGCTTCCATACAGATGGGCCTTTGACAACGACTCCTTTCCTCTGAACTGCAGGGGGAGCAGTCCGCCTCAGGC
>JAHFOV010000083.1 GCA_023261505.1 Planctomycetota bacterium | reverse complement strand
AATGTTCCAAATGTCTCCGCTGTAAATGGTTTCGGCTCATTGCCAGTGTAATTTGGAATTTTCGGGAAGACAAGCTGCTGGAATATGTAGGAATCTGGAATAAACCTTTGTCCCATAAAACGGAATCCTTTGGTGGCTTTTGCTGGGTCTTGTGTTTCAAAAACAAAGGAAGAAGAAATGTTTGGAGCGGGGAGTTTTTTTACTTCAGCAATAAATTCGTCAATTTTTGCATCACTTGCTAAATCGTCTATTTTAATGCTATCTCCAAATACATTTTTCATTACCTTGAGATAATCATATACATTCAGGTCATCAGTTTTTCCCACGAAGAAAACCGTCGGCTGGTAAATACGGTCCCAGACGGTCAAAGCCTCTTCCTGGTTTATTTTTGAGTCATTAAGTATGAGACATATTGACAACGCCTGCCTTGTTTCTTCTCGGCCTTTTTCCTTATCAGTCTTGCCGGAAGTTCCCAGCGGAGGCTCTATTCTAAACATCGTTCGCCCGTACCACATCATCGTTTTAAAATAATTTTTGAACTCTTCGTTGCGTGTATAGTGACCGCGAGGAACATATTGGCCATAGTCTTCTTCGTAACCAAATATAGGCGAGGTTTTAAAACCCGCGTGGTCCTTTATTAACTCCAGCTCACGTTCTACCAGGTCTTGAACATTGGAAGGTATCGAAACTGCGGGGTCCAATAATCTTGAAGCAACCGCAAAGTAAGCGACGTTTTTTCGAGCGGAAGTCTTAAGTCTTGAATTACTAATACTTTTATATTGATTTTGTGCGGAATCTAACAAAACTTTGTTCACATTTTTTAAATCAGGAATAAACTTATTGATTTCAAGATTTCTTAACGTGTAATCATACAAGATGTGATATGTATGAAGCACTGAGTCTGTGGTAACAAAGTTGGGTCGACCATGATCTGTATTATTTTTATATAGGTCATAAATTTGATTATAGTATGTTGGGATAGCCGCAAAGCCTTGATTTTTAAGTCTTTGTTCTACCTGATTGCTAAGAGGAAAAAGATTTCCGTTTTTGACTTCTTTTAAATCTAGAGGAAGGCTATATGAGGCCGCGGTGGGTGTTATTTCTACTAAATATGGCTGGTATATTGCAAAGTCTGTAGTTATCGGACCTTTAATTGTTATCGCTTCTTGGGTATTACTTTTTTGGTCTTGTCTATGTACGGTTTTCTGTTTTCCACAAGCTAGAAAAGAAATTAATCCAACTACCAAAATTAAAACCGCTCCGCGGGTAAGGTATGACACAGGCTCTAGGAGGCTAACCTGTGAGACCATAGATAAAACCACCTCGTGCTTTATAATTCCATTTCACCTCTGTCACAAAGCCCGCTTCAAATAACAATTTCTCAATTTCATCATGCTTAACCAGTGGTGATATATTTTCATGATATTCCATCGCTATCTTTCTTATTCTTTTAAGGTAGTCTATCGGGGTCGATTGTAATATTGCGGCCTCAGCTCCCTCACAATCCAATTTTAAAAAGTCAATTTGTTTAAGATTATTACTTTCCATAATTTGCAGCAAGGTTGTGGTGGGAACTTCAATATATTTCTCCAACTTTCGCTTGCCGTCGTCGACGAAAAGACGGTGTCTTAAGTTATACTCGTGACGAAATAATTTCGCCATTCCAATTTTGTCACAGACAGCTTCGGAATAAGCGATAACATTATGCAAATTATTTATACGAATATTTCGGTTTAGAAATTCGAAGCTTTCTGGAAACGGCTCAAAAGCATATACAGTGTTTCGGGTCTTGTGTGCAGCAAACAAGGTAAATACGCCGATATTAGCTCCAATATCTACGACAGTATCATTTGCTTCAACAGGAAGATTGACAGGATTATAGATTCCCTCAAAGAATATTTCACGTGCTAAAGCCAAAAGTTCACCGTTTTCAGGTGCATAAATCTGAATGCCATTCTCTAAAACTACTCTAGTAGGGTTGCGTCCTATGAATATGGATGTAGTAATCTCTCTCCAATTCTTATATTTTTGGGTTGCATATAGAATATTTCTTACATCCCTTTTTATTCTCCTTATGATATTCATATTCTGTATTTACCCATTATGAATATGCCTGTAGGGGCAGGCCTTGCGGTTGCCCAGGATAATAGGGGCAGGCGCAAGGCCTGCCCCTACAGCTATCAAGGATGTAGACCAAAAGTTTTGTCATTGGGGGAAAAACTGGTCGGGGTGAGCGGATTTGAACCGCTGACCTCCTGCTCCCAAGGCAGGCGCGCTAAACCAAGCTGCGCTACACCCCGATTCCTAGTCGTTAAATACTACAATAATTATACATTCTAATATAAATACCGCTCACCTTCCGCCTCAGGCTTCGGCCGTGAGCTCAGCCGAACGGCGGACGAGCTAAACCAATCCGCCTCAGGTGAATACACCCTGCAAAAGCAATTGGAGCCTTTTAAATCAAAGCCTCCTTTTTTTCCTGCCAGAGTTCTACTTCTTTTATGATCTTTGCCATTGTTTTAACAGAAAGGGCAGGGTACTTGCCGATAGCGGTCTCCTCAGAAAGCATCAGAGCGCCAGAACCGTCAAGCACAGCATTTGCAACATCAGCCACTTCCGCCCTTGTCGGGCTTTTTAATTTTGTCATTGATAGGAGCATTTCTGTAGCAGTTATTGCCATTTTGTCTTTTTTATTGCATTTTTTTATTATCAACTTTTGGAATAGAGGAACCTGCTCTATGGGAATATGCCTCCCAAGGTCTCCCCGCGCAACCATAATTCCGTCACTTTCCTCTATCAGTTGGTCTATGTTCTCTATCCCCTTTCTTGTTTCTATTTTTGAGACCAGCTTAACGTTTTCCATAGATAGAATCTTCTTTGTTTTTCTTATCTGCGATGCAGTTTCAGCAAAAGAGACGGCAAGATAATCAAACTCTTGCGTTTTAAGCCATTTAAGAATTTCCGTTCCTTTTATATCAAAAAGTATCTCGCAGTCATTAAGCTTCTTTAGATTACTAATAATTTCTAAATACTGCCTGTCATTACCATACTTTGTATTAATCCTGGCAATATTCATCCCGGAAGAAACCATCCTCTTTAAGATGGGTAACGGAATGCTTACCGGCCCAATTGTTGCAATAATCTTAGTATGTCTTATCATAGGATATATATTTTTTGATGACTAATTATAGACTAGCCAGAGGCCTTTTCAATGGAAAATTATTTAACCAACCGTAGAATCTCCTAATTATTCTTAAGAAAACTGACTTTTTATCTATTTTTTATTTGTTTTTTATCTATTTTTTATCTATTCGGGCATCGTTTTTGTTATTTTGTTTATCTAAACCAATGTCCCAAGTTCAGTAAGAAAAGGGTTGACATTCCATCCGCTTATACTAAAATAAGATAGTAACTTTAACCTTTTATCTCTAGGTTTTCATTAAGAGGAGCAAGCCATGTTTGGTATGCCAGGTGGCTGGGAGTGGCTGGTTATCTTGATTGTAGCCCTCCTTATTTTTGGCAAGCGGCTTCCTGAAGTAATGCGTTCTGTGGGTAAAGGGATTGTGGAATTTAAGAAAGGGCTTAAAGGAGTAGAGGACGAGGCGGAAAAGGCCTCAGAGACTAAAAAGCTCGAACCCGGTCCCTCTAAAAAGGAAGGCTAAGCCATGCCCAAAGACCCAAAAAGAGACATGCTGAAGTGGAGAAGAAAGAGAGCCAATAAGGGCCGTAAACCTAACCGTGGGATACGAGTAGGAAGACGAAAAACGTACTAGGCAACCACTCTCTGAACCCCACCTAAATATACTTCTTCACTTCATTCCAAGAGTCTTTTTATAAGGTTTGTCACTCCCTAAGTGCAAACAAACATACCGCTTGTAATCTAAAATGGGTGTCAAGGTTTATTTTTCTTTAGTCAGCCAACATGTGGTTACAGGTTACAGCGGGAACTGGTGCCGGAGGTGGGAGTCGAACCCACACGGGCTTTTGGCCCACGAGATTTTGAGTCTCGCGTGTCTTCCAGTTCCACCACTCCGGCCTTTTGTGCTGAGAATTAGGAATTCAGTAGTCAGAATTCTGAATTCTGTATTCTCAAAACAACCTGAAGTGTCGCCTCTTGGCCCTGGGTGGGCCCAGGATTTCACTCATGATAACAGCCTTTTGTAGCTCGTCTTTTGGCAATGCCTGAGAAAGAGATGCCCTTGGCAGTGGAGCAGTTGGTACAGTAGTAGGTATCTCCTCCTTGCCCTCCCTACGCTCGGGGGCGGGTCTCAAAACCTTAGCCTCAAGGGGAGCTTCTTTTGGGGCTTTAATTTTAACAGGTTTTGCTTTTTTCTTAGGTTTTTCCTCTACGATTATTATCTCTGGTCTCTCCTCAAGCACCATGCCTTCCAGCATTTTCTTAAACTCCTCCATAAAAGTAGGGGGTCTTTCCTGAGAGGCAGCCTCCTCCTCTCTTTTCCTGCCGTACTTATGGATAAGCCACTTTATAAGGCTTCCTCCGAAAAGAAGGAGGAAAACGATTAACCAGATTATAACGTCTACGTCAATTCTTCTATCCATTTTTCTCAATCGTCATTGCAAGGGGAGCGGCAATCTCCCAAAAAAGAACGACATTGTTCGCCAAAGGCGAATCCGCCTTAGGCGTGACTTCGGAACTTCTTCCCTAGCAATGACCGCACAAGGATGCTACGTCTGGGCTACGTCACTGGAGCCTTTAGCGATACTTTTACGCATTTCGGTATCTGCCTGGATATTCCTATACTGATAGTAATCCATGACACCCAGGTGCCCATCCCTGAAGGCTTGCGAGATAGCCTTAGGTATCTCAGCCTCGGCCAAAACCACCTTGGCCCTGTTTTCTTCTACCAGGGCCTTCATCTCCTGTTCCCTGGCCACCGCCATGGCCCTGCGTTTTTCCGCCTCTGCCTGGGCCACGCGCTTATCAGCCTCGGCCTGGTCTGTCTGTAGCCTTGCACCAATATTATCCCCTACATCCACATCCGCAATATCTATAGATAGAATCTCAAAGGCCGTGCCGGCATCCAGACCCTTTGCAAGCACCTGCTTAGAGATTAAGTCTGGCTTTTCAAGTACATTTTTATGGGTTAAAGCAGAACCTATGCTTGCTACAATGCCCTCACCCACCCTGGCAATTACCGTTTCTTCTTTTGCCCCACCTACCAGCCGCTGCATATTGGTCCTAACAGTGACCCTGGCCTTAGCCTTAAGCTGTATGCCGTCCTTAGCTACACCATCTACAGTGTCCCTTCCTCTTTTGGGATCGGGGCAGTCTATAACCTTGGGGTTGACGCTGGTTTTTACGGCGTCCAGCACATCTCTGCCAGCCAGGTCAATAGCACAGGCCTGTTTGAAACTCAGGTCTATATTGGCTTTGTTGGCGGCTATCAAGGCCCTCACTACATTAGACACATTACCCCCCGCCAGATAATGGGCCTCCAGCAAGGAAGTGTCTATCTCTATCCCTGCCTTCTTCGCCATAATCCTGGATTCCACTATTACCCTTGCATTAACCCTCCTGAAGGTCATACCTATAAGTTGTACGAGGGAAATCGGGGCGCCAGAGGCAAGTGCCTGTAAATATAACCACCCGTATTTGAAAAGCATCAGGAGAAAAATAAATAGTATAAGTGCTACAAAAATTACGGCCACTGTTGTTAACTGCTTGGGTATCAGGAAGGGCAATTTTTCCATGGTTTCACCTTTTTCTACGAATTACAAATTTAAAAACTACAAAATTATAAATTTATAAATTGCGAATTACAAATCTGTAACTTGTAATTCGCCTTAAATGGGTTTCACAACTACTTTATTCCCTTTTACCTCTATAACTTTTATCCTTGTAGTGCTAGGAATCATTTCTCCACTACTTAAGACGTCCACCCGTCTTCCATTTATCTGTGCAATCCCTGAGGGACGAAGGGGAGTTACTGCAACACCCTCCTTCCCCAGGAGGTCTTCAAACCCTTTAGCAGCAGTGAAGCCCTCCTCTGAAGCTGTAATTGCAAACGTTCTGGAGGTCATCCTGTACCACGAGATAACAAACAGAGGTATAGAAAGTATGCTCGTCACAAGTAAAATGTTTCCCAGGGTGTTTTCTCCTGCCTGGTATGCAAAATATATACTTGCAGCTACGCAAATAGTGCCGCATATCCCGACTATCATACCTGGGATTAGTATCTCTGCAAATACAGCTAGTAAACCGACGATAAAGAGTATAATTATTCCTGTGTTGCTCATACTGGTCTGACAATCACCCTGTTTCCTCTTACCTCTAGCACTTCCACCCTCTGCCCACTTTCTACATATTCTCCCTGGGTAACTACGTCCAACACTTCCCCATTGAATTCTGCCCTGCCGGATGGCCTGAGAGTACTCAGGGCGTAACCACGCCTACCTACCAGACTAGCCACACTGCTGGGAATTTCAAGAGTAGTACCAAAACCCAATTCCGCCTCCTCAGAGGCCTTGAGCACCAGCCGTCCAAATATGGGTATACCTGGCAGATATTTTACTATGAGGGCCATTACAAGGAGGCTGCCTGCAAGGCTGGAAAGTATCTTCAGGAGATTCCCTCTAAGTTCCTCATAATCGTATGGAGTCTGTGGTACCACAAAGTCCTGGAAGGCTAGTATGGTTCCCATTAGCATAAGGGTGATTCCTGCTATCCCTGCGAGCCCAAAGCCTGGCAGTAGAAATATCTCTACGGCAATTAGCATCACTCCTAGCATAAACAGCACTATTTCTGGGGCTTCTGCCAGGCCCACCAGATATTTACTAAGGAATACTGCAGCCAGACATGAGATGCCTATAATTCCTGGCAGTCCAAAACCAGGAGCCTTCAACTCTAGATAGAGTGCGATAAGTCCAACACTCAGAAGAATGGGGGCAATGCTGTCCAGAAAGCGTACCATGTCCTCCGACCAGTTGGGCTCAAGTTCGATTACATCCCCCTTTGTGAGGCCGTAGAGTTCAAGTAACTCTTTACGGTTCTGTACTATAGCCTTAGCAAAGCCGTATTCTTTTGCCTCTTTAGCAGTCATGGTCAGGAGTTTGCCAGCCTCAACAATGAGCCGCTTGGATTTAACCTTATTTGCCTCTTCCGGACTCATATCCTTAAGCTCTTTGGAGGTGATAAAACGCCCCTGCGGTGACTCCTCTGTAAAGATTTGATAAACTTCCATTTCTTTAGTTACCATTGCCTCTGCCAGCAGTGTCGGGTAGCCGTTCTTATCAGCAAACTTCCTGAATTTCGCCCTTAGAAGGGTTTGTATTTTTTCACCTGCTGTCTGATAGCCTCCCTCCATAGCAGGAATAATAGGCTCACAATCACCCAGTTCTGACTGGGGTCCCATGACTATCTCATTGCAAGACAGTGTGATAAGAGCACCCGCAGAGATAGCCTTATTAGGAATATAAGCAACTGTCCGGGCCTTGTCTATCTTGCTTATGTATTCAGATATTTCAAAGGCAGGTTCAAGACGCCCCCCGTAGGTATCTATCTCAAAAATAATAAGCCTTGGAGATTCTTTTAGGGCAATCTGTCCCCTTCGTTCCAGGGAACTGTAAAGTCCGCCGTCTATCATATCCCTTAGAGGAATAATAAAGGCCTTTCCGCCTGGGGTGGGCTGCTCAAGAGTTTTCCCCGCCTCTTGGGCCAGCAGGTTCGAGAAAAGAAATGAGAGAAAAAAGAATAAAATTATAGGGCGAGTTTGTTTCATAATTGGTCTTGCTTATCGTACCCCTAAATACCTACTTTTTATCCAAAAGTATTCTAACCCCATTTTTACCCTGGGGCAAGGGATTTCTAGGGGGTAGGGGTTAGGGACTAGAGGGGAGCATTCTTTTCCCCGACCCTAATCCCTAGTCCCTAGTCTCTAATACTTTCTTAGGAATGCCAATGTCGTCCACAATAAGCTCGCCTACATAGTTAGGCCCTTCGTTCTTAAAGAAGCCCACCTTCGGTAATATAAAAGTGACTGTTTTTGTGGCCTTGACAGCAACCCCAAGCGGGCGGCCTTCATCGCAATCCAGTCCTGAAGGTATATCTACAGAAAGTATAGGGATGCCAGTATCATTTATGCCCTGAATAGCGGTTTTGTAAGGTTCTCTCACCTCCCCAGTCAGGCCTGTCCCCAGAAGGGCATCTAT
>JAHFOV010000135.1 GCA_023261505.1 Planctomycetota bacterium | reverse complement strand
CCACGAAATGTCTCCCTTGAATATACTTACCCTCGAGAGGTTGGAAAAGAAGTGAAAGAAGGCCACCAGGACAATGGCCTGCTTTATGTCTAGGAAGTAGGCCGCAACTGGGGTTAGCAGAGTGGCCGAGCCAAAGCCCAGCACCGTTGCCATGGCCGCCACGAAAAAGGCTGAGACTAGAAAGAGAACCATCATTAGGATTTATCCTTTCCTTTGTACTCTCGAGAATAGGTCTCCCACATACTCTTTTATTATATTAAATAATATGTTATTATCCTAGCCGTTGTCGTTAAGTTTGGTCATGTTATTGGCTGCTCTGTTGTTTTAATGCCATGAGACTGGTACTCTTTAAGCCCGTATGGCTCCCTATCCCGCCGTTATTTATAGGTGGCGTCTTTCCTTATCTTGTCACATATTTAGACGCGCTTCTGCCTGCAGTTTCTTTTGGGTCATGGCGGTGGGCAGGGGTTATTATTTTCATTATTGGCTTTATATTGGCCTTTAAAAGTGCCCGACTAATATACATAGCCGAGCAGTGGAACGAACAGCCTAGCCCTCTCAGGGTACCAAAAAGGCTGGTAATAGTTGGTCCATACAAATATGTACGTAACCCCATGGCTTTGGGCATGTCACAAATCATACTGGGCGAGGGGTTATACTTCCAATCTATAGCCATCCTTGGCTACCTATTTGTTCTCTTCGTGCTTGGTAACCTTTTTCTATTAACGGAAGAGGAAAAGAGGCTGGAAGAGAAGTTCGGGGAGGAATACAGTCGGTATGAGGCAGGGGTTGGACGCTGGATACCGAGATTGACGCCTTATAAGGGTTAGTTTGTTGAAGTTGATGCCCCAAATGTAGCAAACATATTTATTTTGCGTTCTCTTGCACCACCTGAACTTCAAAGGTGCAGCCCAGGCGTTTTGCAGAACGGCGGCAGGCTACCATACGGATGGTAAATATCTCAAAATATTCCACCAAGTCGGATATCTCTTTGTCTATATCTAGTTCCAGACTAATAATTCTTTTTTGCGTATTTAATTTCAGTTCAGCCCTCTTTACTGCATAGTTAACCCGGTCGTGTATATCAAATTTTATCTCCTTGGGGGAGCGGACACGGGAATGATGTACGTCCGATTTGTCGGCAATTATCAGGGCGGCACCCACATCGTTTACAGGTTCACAGGAGTCTTCGTCATGATTACCCACTGCCCCCATCACGGTAAGGACGTCGTCCAGGGGCATGCCAAGCTCTCTGAGGAATTGATGGGCTAGATAAGCCCCTGTGGCTGGATGAGAAGGTCTGTTTACTACATTACCTATATCGTGTATATAGCCCGAAATAGCCGCCAGTTCGCAAACCTTTTCATCGTAACCTAACTCTCTGAGAATCCTACCTGCATTGTGGGCAACGTAATTGGCATGTCTGTTGCCATGTTCTGTATAACCAATGTTGCCTAGAAACTCATCCGCCTTATCTATATAAGCTTGTACTACAGGGTCGTTCCTAACCATCTCTAGGGTAACCAACTGCCCGGTAGACATCTTTAAACCCACTTCTAGCTCCTCACTTTAACAAAAAGTCTCATAAATCTTTAAGCCCTTATGCTCGTTATAATTTTCTCCTCCACCTAGTCCCTTCGGGTTTATCCTCCAGGATGATACCCAGATTGTCAAGCTTGTTACGGACCTCATCGGCCAGTTCCCACTGTTTTTTCTGGCGTAACCTATCACGGGTATCTTTCAGGAGTTCAATTAAGGCCTCTTCTTTTTCGTTCTTGTGCACCACTGTACCAGTGGTGGTTAAACTGCCAGTTCCAGTGAGTTGAAGTTTCCCCAGTACTATCCGTGGAATTCCAAGAATAGGTTTACACAATTCTTCATAGAAGTTTTTCATTCCTTCAAGGGCTTTATGGCTCACTTCCTGACCAGAGCCCAGGATTAGGTTAACTTCTTTGGAAAACTGGAAGAGGGCAGCAAGGGCCTCGGCGGTGTTAAAATCATCATCCATGGCGTCCAGAAATTGTCTCTTATAAGTCTCAATTTGGTCTAAGATAACCTCTTCTTGTGGTAACTCTTTTGCATATCTTAATCTTTCATTTACGGCATTTATAGTTATAGTCAGGCGTTCAAGCCCATGGGCGGCTGCTTCAAGGCCCTCCTCAGTATAATCAAGAGGGCTCCGGTAGTGGGAATTCAGGATAAAGAACCGCACCACCATAGGGGAATGTTTCTCAAAGGCTTGTTTGAGGGTGACAAAATTGCCCAAAGACTTTCCCATCTTCTGCCCGCCTACGGTTACCATGTTATTGTGCATCCAGTAGCGTACGAAGGGCTTTTCGTTAGCGGCCTCGCTCTGGGCAATCTCACACTCATGGTGCGGGAAGACGTTCTCCAGGCCACCCCCATGTATATCAAAGGTCTCTCCCAGGTACCTCATGGACATCGCAGAGCACTCCAGGTGCCAGCCCGGAAAACCCTCTCCCCACGGACTTTTCCATCGCAGTATATGGCTTCGATTAGCCTTCTTCCAGAGGGCAAAGTCGAGGGGATAACGCTTATCCGGGTTTGGTTCTATCCTTACGGAGGATTGAAGCTCCTCCAACCTTCGGCCAGATAGCTTGCCGTATCCCTCAAATCTCCTGACATCGAAATAGACTGAGCCTCCTACCTCGTAGGCGTAACTTTTTGCAAGGAGTTTCTCTACCAGTTCAATCTGCTCCGGTATATGGCCCGTGGCCCTGGGAGATATGTCTGCCCTCTTGTTATTCAGCTTGTCCATGTCATCAAA
>JAHFOV010000134.1 GCA_023261505.1 Planctomycetota bacterium | reverse complement strand
CGCAGGGTATTTTTCTTCGTGGGAAGAATGCCGGAAAAAAGGAACATATGCGTCCGACATGGATTAAATTACCTTCTCAGGGTTCTCTTAATCTAAAACGTTCCTATCCTGTATAAAGATCTCACAAAGACGCATTTCAAGGCCCCCACCGCGTAAGGCGAGTCAGAGACTCCTTGCCTTTGATGGCCATTCAGCTTTGTTAGAAAAAAACTTAACATTACGCCCCCCTCAGGTTTGTAGCGCACTTATCCAAAATCTCACCTCAGGAAAACCTACTTGATTTTTGGGGAGCGCTAGGGTATTTTCTTCCTAAAGGAATACTATGACAAGCAGTCCAATACATGGAATTATTAGCCTTTATGAACTTATACTCTTTGTAAGGATATTTCTAGGCTGGATTCCCCACGAGAAAGACCACCCCGTGACCGAATTCCTTTACAAGATTACAGAACCTGTGCTGGAACCTGTAAGGAAGGTTATACCTCCTGTAGGTAATATTGACACCTCCCCTATAGCCGTCTTCTTTGGCCTGGAATTACTCAAGCGCATCATTCCTTTTTGACACACTTACTTACATAACGAAGGATACTATAATAATGAGACCTACACCACAAGAACTGGCAGGGATGATTGACCACACAATGATAAGGCCCACTGCCACTGAAGGGGATATAATCAGGCTATGCCAGGAGGCCGAGACGTATCGTTTTTGCGTTGCTTGCGTTCCGCCTATTTATGTGCCCTTAGCCGCTCGGCAGTTAAAGGACACGGAAGTAAGAGTGGGCACAGTCGTAGGCTTTCCCCTGGGATACCAGAATCCTGAAGTAAAAATGGTGGAAACCGCCCTGGCTATCAGAGAAGGGGCAAGGGATATAGATATGGTAATAAATATTGCTGCCATGAAATCTGGGTACTTCGCACTGGTCAAGAGGGATATAGAAGGGGTGGTGCGTGTAGCCAACGGCGCCACAGTAAAGGTTCTTATTGAAACCTGTTATCTGACAGAGAACGAGAAAATAAAGGCATGTGAAATCCTGACAGAGGCTGGGGCCCACTTTATCAAGACCTCAACTGGATTGGCTGAAGGGGGAGCCACTGTGGAAGATGTACGCCTGCTCAGACAGCACCTCCCTCATTGGATTGGCGTTAAGGCTGCTGGAGGAATCAGAGATTGCCATACCGCCCTGGCAATGATTGAAGCAGGGGCAAACAGGATAGGCACAAGCACAGGCCCGGCCATCATTGATAGCTGTAGGCTAACCATATCGAATCTGCCGGCCAATTAAAAAGTTCAAATGTCAAAGCCCAAATTTCAAATTAAATCCAAATGTCAAATCTTAAGGTCTAAATGTTTTATTTGTAATTTGGATTTTGACATTTGAATTTAATTTGATTATGCCCAAGCTAAAACGGGGAATTATTATTGTACTGGATAGCCTGGGTATAGGAGAGCTGCCCGACGCCAAACAATACCACGACGAAGGGAGCAATACTCTAGCCAATACGGCCAAGGTGCTGGGAGGGCTTAGACTGCCTGACATGGAGGCCCTCGGGCTTGGAAAGATTCACCCCATAGAAGGGGTAAAGAGCGACCTGCCAACCAGAGCCTTTTACGGAAAGATGGCCGAGGTCTCTGCAGGAAAGGATACTACTACAGGTCACTGGGAAATCGCAGGAGTAGTGACCCCTAAACCCTTCCCTACCTACCCGCATGGTTTCCCTAAAGGGGTAATTAAAAGATTCACCCAGGCAATTGATAAACCTATCCTCGGCAACAAGCCTGCCTCTGGGACTGAAATTATCAAAGAACTTGGTCAGGAACATATAAGAACAGGTTATCCTATCGTTTATACATCTGCTGACAGCGTCTTCCAAATTGCCGCCTGCGAGTCTGTTATCCCTCTGGAAGAACTCTACCGTATGTGCCGCATCGCCAGGGATATCCTCGTAGGCAAGCATAATGTGGCCCGAGTTATTGCGAGGCCGTTTATTGTAGAAGGAGACAAATACGTGAGGACGGAGAGACGGAAGGACTTCTCCCTACTGCCTCCCGAACCTACCCTACTGGATATTGCTAAAGAGGCTGGCCTCACCGTAGTCGCCATAGGCAAAATAGGAGACATCTTTGCCCACAGAGGACTCACTTTTGAAATCCCTACCGGTAACAATAAGGAAGGAATAGAAACAATACTTATCTGGCTGAAAAAGGATTTCCAGGGTATAATCTTTATCAACTTAATAGACCTTGATATGAAATACGGCCACAGAAACGACCCAAAGGGTTATGCCCAATGCCTGGAGGAGTTTGATAGCCGTCTGCCTGAGCTACTGGAAAATCTTAGAAAAGGAGACCTGTTGGCAATAACCGCTGACCACGGTTGTGACCCTACTACCCCCAGTACAGACCACTCCAGGGAATACGTCCCCCTGCTGGTCTATGGCCCTGAGTTTGGAGAACCAAAGTCCCTTGGCACAAGAGAAAGCTTTGCCGACCTGGGAGCTTCAATAGCAGAGGGCCTTGGGTTACCGCCTTTGGCCCACGGTAAGAGTTTCTATAAAGAGCTTTTGAGTTAAGTAGCCGCAACCTTTAGGACACACCCCTTTATCCCCTCTTTCAAGAGGGGAGGGGGTGTGTCGCAGGCTAAAGCCTGCAGCTACTCATTTTTTATCGTCCGGGCTTCAGTCTGCCCGAGACGAATCCAAAAGAAATGTAGCGTGCCCAGTCACGCCGTAGGCGGATCTGCCTCTGGCAAGACTTGCCTGGCACGTTGAACGTGCGACACAAGGTCGCACGCTACAT
>JAHFOV010000133.1 GCA_023261505.1 Planctomycetota bacterium | reverse complement strand
GTAATATTTAAATCACTTTATGGATACATCCACAGTCAGGAGAAACATCCGCTCCCTGGTAGAAAAATTTGATAGGGACAAACACTACTATCTTTCTAAGGACTATCTTGAGGCCCAGACCCGGGAAGATTTTATAAACCCCCTCTTTGAAGCCCTCGGATGGGACATCTCAAACAAGGCAGGCCTGCCACCTTTTGAACGGGAGGTGCTCCTTGAGAAAGGTGAGACTACTGGCAGGCCAGATTATAACTTTCGCCTTGGGGGTACTAGCAAGTTCTTTGTAGAGGCCAAGGCGCCTTCTGAGTCCTTAGATAGTGTCAAGCATATACTCCAGGCCAAGTCCTATGCATGGAATACTAAGGAGGTCTTTATAGTCGTCCTCACCGATTTTGAGGAACTTAAGGTCTTTGATGCCTCACTTCGCCCTGACAAGAAGAACCCGCTACAGGGACTCATCCTTAAGCTTAAGTATACTGAATACCTGGATAATCTAGAAAAACTCCTCCTCCTCTCCAAAGAGGCTGTAGGTCAAGGCTCTCTGGAGCGACTCCTCCTGAGGGATGCAAAGAGTAAGAGACAGAAGATCCCTGTAGATAAAAGTTTCCTACAAGATATGAGCCTCTGGAGGGAGGAACTGGCCAAAGACGTCTATAAGCATAACCCTGATATAAGTGTAAGGACCTTAAATGAGGTAGTGCAGAAGCTACTGGACCGCATTGTCTTTATCCGCATTGCAGAGGATAGGAATATTATAAAGTCAAGAACCCTCTTTGAGATTGCAGAACTCTGGAAGGCCGAAGGGAAGAAGAGGCCCATACAGTACCATCTGAATAATCTATTTCGTGAGATAAATGCAGACCTGAACGGCGATATCTTCAAATCCCCTCATGCCTGCGAGCAGTACGAAGTAGACTCTCATCTCCTGGCAGAGATTATTGAAGCCCTGTATTTCCCCAACAGCCCTTATCTGTTTGACGTCATCGGAGTCGAACTCCTGGGCAGTATATATGAGCGGTATCTGGGCAGTACAATAAGGGTGACCCCAGGGGGCAGGGTGAAGGTGGAAGAGAAGCCAGAGGTGCGGAAGGCAGGAGGGGTATATTACACGCCTCAGTACATAGTTAAATACATAGTGGAAAATACGGTGGGCAAATTAGTAGAAGGCAAGACCCCCAAGCAGATAGAGAAGATAAAGATACTAGACCCTGCCTGCGGTTCCGGCTCTTTCCTCTTAGGGGCATACAAGTATATCATTGACTATCACATCAAGTATTATCGTGACCATCCCAAGGAGGCCCATGTCCACCCCCTTTTTCCAGATTTGATAAGTGGTGGCAGGGCCACCCCCGACGAAGAAGGCAACTACATGCTTTCTATCATCAAGAAAGGGCATATACTCAGGAATAATATCTTTGGGGTGGACATAGACCCCCAGGCCGTAGAGATTACCATGATGAGTCTTTACCTTAAGGCCCTGGAGGGGGAGCGCACCTTGCCCAGGAAACAGGGACTCCTGCCTGTACTCTCTGACAATATAAAATGCGGCAATTCCCTCATAGGCTACGATATATTTGACCAGGGCCAACTCTTCACCGATGAGGAAAAGGAGCGCATCAACCCCTTTGACTGGAACTCCAAGAAGGCAGGGTTTGGGAAGATAATGGAGAGGGGCGGGTTTGATTGTGTGATAGGGAATCCTCCATACGGTTTTCACCAAATTCATTCAAATTATGAAAAGCAATATTTCAAAAAGTATTTTAAGGTTTCTCAAGGTAGCTTTGAGCACTATTTTCTTTTTTACGAAAAGTCTTTAGGGTTAATAAAAAAGAACGGCATGCATGGATTTATTGTCCCTGTCACCTGGCTTACTATCCCATCAGCACGCTCTTTGCGTAAATTGATTTTGAACGATTACTGGATAAAAGAAATTTGTTACCTTCCGGAGTTAGTTTTCGCCAACGCAAAAGTAAACACTTTAATCTCTATCATACAAAATTGGAAATACAACAATGTCCTTGTCAAAATTTACGATTCACTAGGCTTCCAAGAGCCAGCAAAAGAAGAGTGTATCTACAAACAGTCTGAATTTATTAAGGCAGATTACTTTATTGGAATTTTTGAAAAGAAATTGGACCGTCAAATTCTTAAGAAAATCAGTATTTTATCCAGACCCCTTAAAGAAATAGCGAGACCGTGTTCTGGGTATAACCCGTATGAAGTCGGAAAAGGGCAAGCTCCAAAAGGAGGCCTTCAAACCGCAGAAACGGTTAAAACAAAACCTTATCATGCAGAAAATAAGTTGAGTGACGAATGGAAACCGGAGGTCGTTGGACGAGACTTAGGTAGATACTCCTTAAATATTACTGGGAAAAGGTGGATCAAATATGGCCCATGGTTAGCTGCGCCTAGAGACCCTAAGAACTTTCTAGGAAAGAGAATCTTAGTTCAAGAAATTACTGGAGGTAAAGATAGACGAATTGTAGCTTCTTACTGCGACCAAGAGTTGTACCATAGCCGAGATGTAATCCCAATTAAATTAGAAAGTGAACTTTCAAACCCATTATACCTCCTAGGAATAATTAACTCTTGGTTAATCACTTGGTACCACTACAAACGAAATCCTAAAGCTAAAAAAGAACTTTTTCCAAAGGTGCTAGTGTCAGATTTAGAAAAACTCCCAATCCGCACCAGCAATTTTGATGACCCTAAAGAAAAGGCCATGCATGATAGATTGGTTAGCCTGGTTGACCACATGCTAGAACTGAACAAAAAGAAGCATGCCCTGCCCGCCACTTCAGAGAGGGAGGCGGTGGAGAGGGAGATTGCG
>JAHFOV010000024.1 GCA_023261505.1 Planctomycetota bacterium | reverse complement strand
GGGATAAAGTCCTGGGGCGAAGTTGTGTGTATCCACGCTACATTACGCTTGCCGTTCTAGACGCTTTTTACAACAAGAGAGACACAAAGAGTTCTGAGTTCAAAGAGTATGAAGACCGCCTGGTTAGGCTAGGGGTTTTATCTGCTGAAGAGGTAAAGAAATCAGATGAGTTTATCTATAAGGCAGCCCACGAAGAACCTGTGCGCCTGGAGGATATATCCGGTAGCTTATGGCAAGAGAAGGTCTTTGACGAAGAATTAGCCCAAAGTTACAGAGACACCTTTGACCAGATTGACAAGCAGTACAGATGTTTACTGAAACTTTTTGATAGAAAATGTAAAGGCTACCAATAACAAGTAGACAGTAGATAGAATACAGTAGACAGGTAAAAAAAAGGTTTTTCCTTTTTTACTCTCTACTCACTACTGTCTACTGACTACTGTCTACGGGTGTCTTACAGTGAGGACTGGACAAGGAGCCTTTCTTACTACATTTTCTGCCACACTGCCAATAACCACGTGGGCAATACCTGTACGGCCGTGAGTGCCCATAACAATTAAATCTATCCCCTTCTGCCTGGCCGCATTAATAATCTCAACAGCAGGTATCCCCATAGTTACTATAGTCTCTACGTCAAGCTTACCCTTAGCCTCCTTTAGGACGCTATCAGCTAGATCCTTTTTCACCTTTTCGATACTTTCCTGATCGGGCTTGGGCATCTCAAAGGAGAGGGGGGCCTCATGACCGTACATGCGGACGTCTACAACGTGGAGAAGGTAAAGTTTAGCATTGTACGCTGTCGCTAAAGAGACAGCTTGTTTCAACGCCTCGTTTGAACAAACTGAGTAATCCACCGGACATAGTATCTTTTTGTAGCCGTTCATGGTTTCCTTTCCTTTTCAGGCTGCAATAATTATTTGCTTTTTGCTATGCAAAGTCTTTAAAGTCATTGAATCTCCAAGCCTTATATTAATAGTCCTGTTTTCTTTCATTTTACGCCAAATACTACACTAGGAGACATTATCTGTCAACTCATATCCTAAAGAACAGGAGACTAGTGCCGTTCCAACTTTTTCTGCCCATTATTTATTATTCACCATATTTAGCTGGAACGTTACTAGGACTGACGTACTATAAGAACTGGGCAAGGTGCATGCCTCACTACATTTTCTGCCACACTGCCCATAACGGCATGAGCGATTCCAGTTCGGCCGTGGGTTCCCATGACTATAATATCCACTTCCTTATCCCGGGCCGCCTTCAGTATCTCCTCAACAGGAATACCTATTGTAACCACGGTCTCTACCTGTATCTCTCCCCTTACCTCCCTGGGAACACTTTCGTTGAGCTTTTCCTCTAACCTGGCGATGGTCCCTGAATCAGGAATGTATGCGGTCTCATAGACAGGCCCTCCGTAGTCAAGGACACGACTGTCAACCACATACATTAGATAAAGTCTGGCTGAATCTTTCAAGGCCATCCCTGCGGCGTACCTCATGGCCTTGCCCGAACACTCTGAATAATCAACAGGACAAAGTATCTTCTTAAAATTAATCATCTTCTCCCCAGCCTCTTTAGCCTTGCAAGGACTTTCCTAGTCTCTTTCTTCTTATGGTAGACATGAAGACTTTCTGGAACTGATATGTTCCTTGTTGATAAGGTTCTGGATAAAGTCAGCTTAAACAGTGAAATGCATATAGTAGAAGTAAACATTATAGCAACTATAATAGAAGAAAACACGGCATCATTCAATATCCCCAGTTCTTTGCTTATACCTGCAAGAACTAAGGTATTCTCAAGCTTTGGAGCAATTCCCAAACCTATTGCCAAGCGATTTACCCCCTTTTCAATAGGACAAACACCGGCGAACATCTTCCCTGAGACAGCGGCTCCTATTATAGCTATTCCCACTAGCATGGCATCTTTATCTAGAAAGCTTTCCCACTTCACCAGTGCTCCAACCCTAATAAATAGTATTGGCACAAGGAGCATATACGCTGGTCTGATAACCCATTCTATGCTATATTCTCTGCCGTCAGAATCTTTTAATCTCATATGCCGCAGGAGCAAGCCGGCCGCGAAGGCTCCTATTACAGCATGTAACCCAATTGATGTCGATAGAAAGGCTAACAAAAGACATACGATTGCCAGAATAGATATCTTTATGCCCTCTGGGACCTTTCTGGTAGCAAAGTCCCCAACTCTTTCACCGTATCTAAGGCTGGCTACTAAAATTGCAGCCAGAAAGGAAAATACAATACCAACAGTAATCATTACGCCTAGTATAGGAGCCTCACCTTTGACAACAATTCCGCTGACAATACCGAAGACTAAAAAAACCATAATGTCAGTAATAATAGCTCCACCTAATAATATCCTGCCCTCTAACGTATTTATAGCCTTTAGTTCGCTCAAAGTGGCTGCTATTAGCCCGGTGCTCGTGCAGCATAGTATTATTGACAAAATAAGTTTTGAACTGAGCGGGGTATCTGGGAGCAAGAAGTAGCTCACCAGAAATCCAAGCCCAGCGGGGCCTATCAAGGAACCAAGGGCTACAAGGGCAGCAGAAGCTCCTACCCGCACCACCGATCTGAGGTCTGTATGTATACCCACCGACAAAAGGAGTGTCAGTGCTCCAAAGTAGGACACCATTTTCAAGAAGGGCATCACCCTTAGAAAATTGAAAAAATCCCATCCTGTTAAAAAGTAGATGTTACCTAACAACATTCCCATCAGCAGCTTTCCCACTATCCTAGGAAGTCGCAATAGCCTGGCAACCTCTCCCCCCACTTTCGCTGCTATGAGGGTGATAGCTACTGCAACTAGAACATTTCCGGCAGGGTCTGTGTGCCATATCTCCCAGGCTGGCCTTGCCTCTTCCATTCCTTTTGTTACTTCTGCAGGAGGACTTAATGGAGAGGTATGCTCTCCGGAAACGCTATGCTCACTAGTCGACAGTCCAGTGACTTCCCCCTTTTCTATGACTGGTGCTTCAACAGCAGTGGTGGAGGTAGACTCGTTTGGAGCGATAGGCAGTAGAGGCTCCTTATCCACAATAGGTGGTAGAGATTCCTTTCCAGCTTCAACATGGGTGTGCTCTTCGACAGCAGGAACTTCTGGAAGCTTCTTAGCCTCCAAGGTCGTAAAATGTTCTTCTGCAGGGGACTTCTTCACCTCAGTAACTGTAACAGGAGCTTGCTTCTCAGCAATGCTGGAGTGTTGCTTCAAATCTTCAGTGGCCACTGGATATTCCGTTTCTGTGGTAAGAGGTTCATTTGGTGCAACGGTCCGAGGCGACTCTCCACCTACATCGTGTGCAGAAGGTTCTGATTTCACTCCCGTCGGAATGTTTTCTTTTGTAACAGTCGTTGAGGTAGGTTCTTGAGTGTTTATAGTTGTGAGGTGCCCTTTCTCTTCAACGGATGGTGGTGCTTCCTTTGTTGTAACAGCATGCTGTCCTTGAGAGGTGGGTTCGCCAGCAGTAGATTTCTCTAAAAGTTTCTCTGCCCCTAAAGCCTCTGGATGTTGTACCGGGGAATGCATCCCCTCGGACGCCGTAGAAGGGTGTTCTTCAGCAACGGCAGTAGGTTGCTTCAAATCTTTAGTAAGCGCTACGTTCTCCTCTTCGGTAACAACAATTTTTTGTCTTTCATCAACTTGCGAAGGTCCACTATCTGCCTTAGTGGAAAGGTATTCTTTTTCTGAATCAGTAATGGAGAGGTGTTTTTTTTCGTCAACCTCCGACAGATTTATCTCCTTTCCTGCTTTGCCAGCAGGATGTAAGCCATCATTGGTAGGAGGGTATTTCTCATTAGGGTTACTTAAAGATGGCTGTTCGGAGGTAGGGCTTGAGGATGGTTTTTCTTCTGATACAAGGGTGGATCTTCCCTCACTTTTAGACGCAGGAGGAGGCTCATTTTCCGATGGGATGAAATGCGGTTCTTTTTCGGTGGCTATCGCTGGTTTATCCGAAACGAAATAGTCCGTTGTAGGCCCTTCATGGTCGGTTCGCCCTTCTGCTCCAACAGGTGTGAAATGTTTATCCATAAATGTTCATTATAATTTCGCACTCAAAAAAACTCAATAATTTCACAATTCTTTTCTTATGCTTGCCAGAGCGATTATGAAGGCAATAAATTCTAATATATCCAGGCAGATGAAAGGCTAATATATCCTACTTCTTTACGAGTAAAGACCGCGTCCGGCTAAGGCGTACTCAGGGGAAATCATAATACCTTAAGGAAGGGCATCTCCCTGATAAAATTAAAGAATTGCCATCCGCCGAAGAGGTGCAAATTTCCCAGTAACATCCCCATGGAGAGTTCACCCAGTACTTGTGGTAGTCCCAGCCTCCTTGACCAAACCTCCCCAAGCTTGGCGGCAACAAGGACAATAAATATCGCAATTAGAATATGGTTAGTATTATCAGGCCACATTATATCGCCAAAGTCCTGCCTCATTCCTTTACCATTTAATGTTAGAGCACCAGTCCTAATTGAACCTATTGCCTGCTCAGTATTTCTGCCCCATATTCCTTAGATTCCTTTTGGTTATAAATAAACCTCTTCAGTAAAGGTGGTGTAATCAGTGTTGTCCACATAAAGACTATTACCAGAGTAGAATAAAGGGTATCATTGAGTACCCCAAAGGTCTTGCCCATACTGGCAAAAATAAGGCCCACCTCACCCCTGGGAATCATCCCGATGCCAACGCAAAGGCGGTTTACACCCTTCTCCAGTACACATAAACCACTAAAAAGCTTTCCCAGCACGGCTACCGCGGCAATGCTCAGGGAAAGCTCCACGGCCCTTTTATCCAGAAAGGACTCCAGCCTAACCTGGCTACCCATGAGCACGAAAAATATTGGTACGAAAATCAGGTAAGCTGGCCTTATCATCTCATCCATGCTGTGTTCGTGTCCCTGAAGGTCTCTCACTCTCATGTCTTTAAGAATAAGTCCAGCTGCAAAAGCTCCCACGATTGGGGCAAGCCCTATAAAGTCTGCAACATATGCCAAAAGAAAACATGTCAGCACTGCGAACAAGAGTTTCATCCCTTCGGCCCGCATCTTGGATACGTACTCTCCCAGAGTATGGCTAAACTTTAGACTAACCACCGTAGCCACAACCACAAAAAGGGTAGCAAAAAGGGCTATAGTAACCACGTGATACGGGACAAAGCTTCCTGTCATAACAGCATTTATCACAACCGCCAGCATAATGAGACCCAACACATCATCGGCTATGGCGGCACCTATGATTATTCTGGCTTCAGGCGTATTAATCCTTCCTAAGTCTTCAAACACCCTTACGGTAATTCCTACACTGGTGGCGGCCAGCGCCGTAGATAACACTAGCCTGGCATAAAACTCGCATTCTGGCAGAAGATAAAGAGAAACCAAATAGCCCATGACGCAAGGGGCCGCCACCCCACCACATGCCACAAGAAAAACTGACAGCCCTGCCCTTACCATTGCCCGAAGGTCTGTCTCCAGGCCAACCCTGCATAGGAGTATCAGAGCACCAAACCTTCCCAGATTATCCAGGAAGCTATTCTGCTGGAGAAAGTTAAAGAATCCCCATCCAGTCAGAAAACAGATATTCCCAAGTAGTATCCCCACGAGGAGTTCCCCCATAACAGGGGGCTGTTCTAGTCTGTATGCAATTTCGCCCCCAACCTTGGCCGCTATAAGGATGATTACTATACCCAGAAGGATGGGGCTTACAGGGTCCATATGCCTGTGTCCAGGCACACCGTGTTCTTCAGGTTTGAACTCCGTGCCTTGCGGAGCGGGTTCAGAAATTACCGTAGGAGTATAGAATATCCCTAAAAAAATGAGCCAGGCACAAAAAAATATTAGGCACGGTTTCTTCATTTCATGTTTCTGGAATCGGATTTAAAAGGAAGGCTAAGGGGCAACAAACTCTACTTCTGGATGCCTAACGATTAGAACAGGACAAGGGGCCTTCCTTGCCACCATTTCTGCCGTGCTACCAAACACGGCATGCTGTAACCCCGTGCGACCATGGGTGGCAATGGTTATAAGATCCACGTTGCGTTTCTTGGCCTCATTGATAATCTCCAGAAAGGGGATTCCCCGAACTATAACATTTTCTACCTTTATCTTCTCCAGAAATCGCTTGGGGATAAGCTTAGAAATCTTTGCCTTTGCGTTCTTCTCCATCTCATCGCAAAGAGGCTCAGCGGCAGTTTCCATCTCAGGTGGAAGATTCAACTTGGGTACCACATGCAGGATAATAAGTCTGGCCCTATACTCTGTGGCAATGGATAGGGCATACATCAGGGCATGCTTTGCACACTCAGAAAAATCTGTGGGAAAAAGTATCTTTTCTATTTTTATTGCCATACTGTAGACTCCCTTTCTTTTTATTTTATAGCTCTATACTTTTAGAAACTTAATTCTATACCAAAATGGAAAGAAAGGAAAAGGCTTTTTAGAGTAAGACCGAGGAGAATTCCAGAAGCTTTATCAATTATGTGAAAAGATGGAGAAGGATCTGGACAAAACTAAAATCCTGGGAAAAACAGAGACGGATAAATGGGAGATTTCCCTACCGGCTGCAGGGGCGTGTGCTGTTTGCAACAACGCTAATGCCACAATTTGGACACCCATCTCCTTTACTAAAATCCTAACCTTTAATGCTGAAATTATTAGGGTACGAAAGGGACACACCTTGTAGTAGAATGTGAAAATAAATACAAAATGTGTCCCTATTTCTAAAGTGTTTTAAGCCTGGAGGGTGATTGGACCACCAGTAAAAGTCCCACCCCCTTCCAAGTTTGCACTTGCCTTTACTTCACCACTGGTGAGAAGTTCTACGAATGTTGGTTTTTCTATCCTTCCCATCATTACCGTTTCGGAAAGGTTGACTTCCAATCTCATAGGTTCTGTGTTCACCTCGACACCGAAAATACGAATAAAGGGAATACCCAAGACTTTCATCCTTATGTCAGGCAGTTTTACCCTCAATCCCGGTAGTCCTATGGTAATCTTGCCGTTGGGGTGCAGTTTCAGCTCCGTGGGCTGCACATTAACGGCAGTTTTTAGATTCAGTGTAGTAGTTGCATCTGTGGATCCCTTTACTGGCATAGCTTTTTTCTCCTATCTGTTCCTGTGACCTATTTAAAGGAATTACAGTTTTCAACCTAACTTCAAGGCTGTCTATTTCATCGCAATTAATAAAATCTTACCCACAACTCTTTAAGCCTCAAGCTTAAGAGGTCCGGTAGTCATTGCCCCAGCCCCCTCTAGGGCAGCATTAGCCTTTATTTCTCCGCTTGTGATGACCTGTAGTTGTGTAATCTTTTCTATTTTGGTCTGAATAGTAATGTCAGAGAGGTTTATCTCCAGTTTAGCAGGCTCAGTAGTTATTTCTAAGCCGCTGATACTCAGGAAGGGTAGGAATAACAATTTTATTTTTATTTCTGGCAGCCTTATTTTCAGACCAGGTAAGGAAATAACTATCTTTCCACTTGGAATTAGCGAAAGTTCTAGTGGCTTGAGTTCTACAGATGTTTTTAGTTCCAAAGAGGCTCTGGTATCCGTCTGACCAACTACTGGCATAAAAATTCCCTTCTTTTAACAAACATCTTTCAGGCAGTTTTTTAATATTACAAAGTAGGCACCCAGGAACGACTCAAAAAACACTACAGAAAAGAAAAGGGAAAAAGATGGGCCGTCCGCCTCTGGCGGACGGCCCAAGAAAACCACTACTTCGGCATTGGACGATGCCCTTGCGTGTAAACTTCAGTATGGCCATAGATAATGGGATCGCTAGGCAGGTATCCATCTGCCTTTATCCCAGCCTTGTCTTCTAAGGCCTTTATCCTCCTCAACTGAACTGCCCAATCCTGAGCCTTGGCAAGGTTCTGGAGCATGGGTGCCCAACCGTACCACCAGGAGTAATCCTGCTGGGCATGGGCTGTACCCTTGTAGGATCTCAGGAATGCTCCAAACCACTGCTCTTCCAATAGCAGCTCAACATTGTTGGGTCTGCCAGGGCCTGTTACGTAGTGATGCCCTGTGCCCAAGATGGGCCCATAGAGAGGAAAGTAACCCTGTTTCTCCTTAAAGAGGGGATATAGGGCTGGTCCCAATTTCTCTGGACCAAAAATATCTGCCATCTTGTCCCCAACCCAGAAGGGGTCACGATGTTCTGCATCTGGGACTATGCAGTTGTCCTTGAAGAGGCCATCTAGCACAGCCATGGCAGCATCGGTCTTCTGCCATCCCAGGAGCATGAGTTCGTCCAGGGTCTGGTTGAGGTAAATAGATGCAAACCTCGGGCTGTGGCACTTGGAACAGGTTTCTATCCACTTAGCCCTCTTGGCCTTGTTATCTGGAGAATCAAGGTCTATCACCCTGTTCAGAGGCGGTACGTTAATCCCATAGGGGGCGTCTTTAAGGCTGGACTTGTACTCATAGTTCCTCTGTTTGGGCTTATATACTCCCATACGCCAGATACCCTTCGAGGTTACGTTGTGCGCCCACTTTCCACCACCTTGGTACATATGGCAGTAGGCACAGGTAGGGGCCTTCCAGTCCCTACCAGGAACTACCTGCTCCATAGGTATATCAAAATTCCACCCCTCATGCGTTCCGCGGTAGACTACACCCATAGCAGACATGTCATAGCTCTCGAAGTCCGGGTGGTCATAGCCCATGTGGCATTTTCCACAGGTTTCAGGGTGCCTGGCCTCTTTGGCATCAAAGCGGTGTCTCATGTGGCAACCGTCGCAGCGCTGCATCTCAGGATGGCAGATGTCGCAACCAACCTGGGACACACCCTCACCCCTCCTATAGTTCTCAACATACCAGGGCGGGACAACCTCTGATACCCATGACAGATAATGACTGGGCCTGCCATCCTTTTTCTCGGAAACGAACTGTTCAGCCTGGTCTTTGTGGCAGTGGCCGCAGGCATTATCCATGTAGGGCATCTGTAACACGTCATGACTTGAGCCATGGCACTCTGCACAGGTCACCTTATTGATAGACCTGCCCAGAACCTTCTCTATCTCTGCCGTCTTCTGCGCATGATAGGGGGTCTTCCGGGGGTTGGCGTGTACAGAATCTTCCCACTGGTGTACCCAGCCTGGTGTCACCTCCACGTGGCACTCCTCGCACTGGTCAGGTTTGAACTTTTTCATCAACTCTGCAAAACCTGACATATCAGGCCTGATGTAGTGCCTGGTAGGGGCAATGTACATCTGCATTGGAATGGGCTTATAAAGGCTACGGAACGGCCCGTCGCCCATCTCCAGGCCCACCCACTCCTCCCAGATCTTCTTATCCTTCTCATCAGGCCACATTAAGTTGAGCTTTGGCATATCGGCGGCTATCGCGGCCGTTGGCGCCGCAGGCGCTGCTGGTGCTGCCCCAGGAGCTGCTGGCGCCGCTGCAGGCTCTTCTGGTGCAGCCGACTGTACCAGGCGGGGAGCCGCTAGCAACACAAACATCCCCACGACTAGTACTACCGGTAAACTCCATCTTGTCATATTTCTTCCCCTTTTTAGAGTTTTCCTACTAGAAATTACTTACCGGCGACTGGAATCCACATTAAACGTACTCTTCCTATACTGTCCCATCACCTCCCCTCCTCTAATACCTTTAACCTTTTGTGCTTATCTCTATTTGATCCCTATTTGCTTCAGGTTTAAGGACTTTTTCGTCAATCTTCTGGGATTTGGACACTCCTTCGTGGGCCTCTGGTTTCACCTTTTCTTCGCGGAGGAGGTAACCCAGGTTAACTCCACCAGAGGCAGATTTCTCTTTATTATTGCAAACCATTTCGCCAAGTTCCTTAGAGATACCCTCTAATTCTTGTAAGGAGTCCGCTAGCTCTTTTGACTCCATAGCCAGGAGTCTTGACCATCGCATCTCATGATTACGGGGAATATGGCATCTGCCACAGACCTTGAAGCTGAAGGTTTCTCTGGTCAGAGTAGCCGCTGCAGCCAGCTTGCCTGTACTCATGAACTGAGCGTATAACTCCCCTGGGCCGTGGCAGGCCTCGCAGGTAACGTTCTCCTCATTGAATTCCCCTGTTTTTTCGTTATATCCTGTAGTATGACATTTGTAACATTGTTTGCGATAATCCTCGTCCCCTTCAATAAAGTCCTTTGCAGTTTTCACCTTTTCAAAGGTCTTAAACTTACTTTGCGCCCAGAAATCCACATGATAGGGGGTAAGTTTCTTATGGCACTTAATACAGGTAGTGCTCCCAATATACGCCTGGGGTTCACCTGTAACATTAAAATACCTGAAATCGCTAGCATCTAATCCTTCTTGAATGCTCAGCCCAGCAAGGTTCTTCCAGAATTTTATAGCATCCTCTGGATGCACAAGTCTTCTATACATGTCTTTCTTATTTTTAAACAGATGCTCATGTGCTAATTCCTTCTTTAGTGCACGTCCATTGCCCTCGTGGCAAGCTGTACACCCATAAATGTCAAAAGGAAAGTCTTCTGCTGTGTAAGGGTGTTGTTTAATGAGCTTATCCTCGTTTATATGACATGTCATGCACCTATCGACCCTGACCCCGCTGGTACCCTGTTTCCAGTTTCCTTCTCCCTTAAGGAGTATCTGTTTAACCTGATATTGGGGTCTTTTGAGGTACTCCAGATTGCTTCTGACCAGGGCAGCCTTTTTGGGGTCACCCCATTGAGGGTCTTCCAGAATCTTTAGCTTGGACTCCATATCCTTCCCCATCTGAACAAACTCCCGCTTCTGATCAATCTTCCAGTCTACTCTCCAGGTCTCCCTGAAGACCCATATCAAGCTTACTGCCACCAGACCGCAGGAGAATACAAGAAAAGGTATTAACCACTTTATAGAAAGATTAATAGGAAAAGGCAACATTTTTTTTACTCTCAGATATTAAACCATGGGGTTACAAGGACATACTTCACATGAAAGCCGTTTCTCAAGAGAACCTTGATAGGTACAAAACACATGGCCGCAAAAAGGTTGAAGGTAATAAAGTATCTTATGAGCCCCACCCTGAAGAAGAAGTCCTGAAAAATAACAGCGGGAAGTAGAAGCATCAGTAATCCATAGCATACAAGGAAGGCTATACCTGCCGGCAAGGGGAAGCTCCAGAGGGCAACTTCTGTAGCCTTGACCACGGACTGGTCCTCCCACGGCCAGTAGAAGCTCCAGTAAGTTCCCCTGAAGAACATACCCACTAGAAGCAAGGCATACCACATAACGTAGCCCCCCAGGAAGCAACCAATAGCAAACTTTCTCTCCTTGAAGGCGAAACGGCCTATCCCCTTCACCGGGTCAGGGTCAAGAAATGGCACCAGATAAAGGCCCCCAAGTATAAGGGAAGGAATAATAACACCTGCAAGATAGGGGTCAAAATAGGCCAGCAGTTCCTGTAACCCCACAAAGTACCAAGCCGCCTTTATGTGTGAAGGTGTTTCTGCGGGGTTAGATAACTCGTAGAGGGGGGCATCCTTGTAATAGGCCCATGTAAAGATAATTATCAAGAAGGCCAGCCCTACGCACAATTCTTTCATCACAAAATTGGGGAAAAAGAGTTCGTACCTGGGGGGCCTTTCGTAGATATCCCTATTGCGAAGGGTTTCCCCCCTCACTACTGTGAGGAGCCTAAGCCTTTCTTTGTTCTCTTCTGTCGTTGGTACTTCTTCTTCAATAACCTTTTCTATCATAGTTTTACCCTGATTATAGTGGGCCCGACATACCACCAGCCCTATGAATATTGTAGAAATGGAATCCCATCAAGCCCGCCAGTGCTCCAGGGATAGCAATGCAGTGTGCAAAAAAGAAACGGCTAAGTGTAGGTTGGTCTAATACCGTACCACCCAGCATAATATAGTGTATGTCCTTATCAGAAGGGAGAACACTGAAGGGTCCCTTTGCACCTAATATAGGGGTGTTTTCGGCCATGGTGGCCCCGATGGTTGCACCCCAGTAGGCCTCCTGGTCCCACGGGAGCATATAACCTGTAAAACACAGAAGATAGGTAAGGATTAACAGCGTAATTCCAACCAGCCAGTTCAGTTGCCTTGGGGGTTTGTAGGCCGCCTGGAGGAATACCCTCAGCATGTGTAAGGGCACACAAAGAACCATGAGGCATGCTGACCAGCGGTGCACGTTCCTAACAAAAGCTCCAAAAGGCACTACCTGCATGATATCCATTACGTCAGAATATGCCCTGTTTACATCGGGCACATAATAAAGCATAAGGAACGGCCCTGTAAGAATGCACAATAGAAAGAAAAAAACACTAAGACCTCCCAGGCAGAAAGTATATCTTACAAGACCTAACGGCACCCACTTCATAATAAACTTACCTCGTCTTTAGTTGACATCTAATTCAATAGCCGTTTAACTTAAAATACTTTTTAGGCCTCTAAAAGGAAGTCCATGCTCACAACTCTTGACTTGTCCACTTGTATGTGGCCATCCGGGGACATGCTTAAATAAAACCTTGGCAATGGTAAAGGGGCAGGACCGGCAAAGTTAATGCCCTCCTTGGTGAAACGAGCTCCATGGCATGGACACTTGAAAATCTGCTGATCCTCATACCAGATGGGCTGACAACCCAGATGGGTACATTTGGCTGATAGGGCATAAACCCCCTTGTCCATCCTTACTATAAAAACCCTTCTTCCAGTGACAAGCGTAACCGAACCTGCCTTGTAGTCATCTGGTTTGCCAGCCTTAAAGATACTGGAAGGCTCAAAGACTATTCTTGGATATATGAATCTCACTACGCTTGCCCCCAATACACCGGCAAAACCAATGAAAACCCCCCAGCAAGCCCAAAAAAGCCCCTTCCTGATGGCCTCTCTGCGGGCTATTTTCTTGGCGTCTAGTACTTCAGCCCCTACTATCGCTTTTACCATAAAGCCCCTTTCTTCCTCATTCCATCTCTTTAAACCTCACCATATGTATAGCATCCGCCCAGCAAGCCTCTGCGCAAGCCCCACAATGTACACACAACTCCTCATCTATAATCAGTCCTACCCAGGGACCTTCACCTTCCACCTCTTCTACGCCACCGTCAGCGGAACTGAGGTCTTTCTTATTCATGAACCTCAAAGAAAGACACTCTGTGGGACATGCATCTAAACAGTCACCGCAGGCATTGCATGGATGGTAAGGCCCTATCACAGGGCTAACTGTACAGTCCAGGCATCTATCACCCTGTCTCCTTGCAACCTTTTCAGAATAGCACCCTTCCATGGGCTCCATACTCTTAAGTCTTTCACTTACAGGTGTTACTGGAGGTAACATGCGACTTATGGTTAACTTTTTAGTAAAGGTATCTCCCTTCTCATGATGATGTACTGGTACAACAGGACGTAGCTCACCCAATCCAAGAGACCCCTTGCCTCCTAGATAGTCATGGATAGCCAAGGCTGCCTTCTGTCCAGAAGCTACCGCTTCTACTATGTGCCCTGTACCCGCAAGGTCACCACAAACGAAAATCCCCTCCTTTGAGGCCACAAACTTAGCACCCGCCTCTAATCGTTTTGTCCCTGTTGCCAGGTCACTTACTCCATTCATGAAAGACAGGTCTGGCTCCTGTCCCATTGCCAAGAATACTGTATCTGCCTCTATAAAGGTAGAACTATTTTGCCCAAAAATAGGTTTATAGCGTCCTTCTTTGTCATAGTTTAGCCCTATTACCGGGGCCAGCTCCAGGCCCTCTACCTTGCCTACCTCCCCCAATATCCGCCTGGGCCCAAGCCCTGGGTGAAATATCACCCCCTCCTGTAATGCCTCGGCGATCTCTGTATCGTCCGCTTGCATCTCTTGTTCCGGCGTTCCCGGCCTGGTGCCCCTGGCCGCCTCGTAGCAAACTATGCTCACCTTTACATCCCTTGAGCCCGTACGGCGTACGGCACGAGCCACCTCTACAGCCAAATTCCCACCACCTACCACTACAACCTTAGTCCCTAAAGAAATCTTTTCTGTGGGTACCGCTTGTCTCAGAAAATCTAACCCCTGATATACGCCTCTAAGTTCTATCCCAGGTATATCTATATCCTGGCTCTTCTGTAGTCCCGTGGCTAAAAGTGTTGCATCGTATTTTTCCTTAAGCTCTTCTATACTGAAGTCCTTCCCGCAACTAGCATTAACCTCTAATTCAATGCCCAAGGAGAGGATATTTTCTACATCTTGTTGAACCACCTCCCTGGCCAACCTGAAAGGAGGAATGGCGTTGATTAGCATGCCACCAGGTTGACTTGAGGCTTCAAACAGTTTTACCTTGTAGCCCATCAAGGTTAGGTCATGTGCGGCAGATAAACCTGCGGGTCCTGCACCTACTATGGCAATTCTTGGAGCTTTAACCTTCTCAGGGAGGGTTACCTTCCCTTTTCTTTGGCTTAGCCATTTATAGACCTCTCTGGTCCTTAAGCGATTTTTTTCTACAGCAAACTCTTTTAGGGCCCTTATGGCCACTGGTTCATCTAGCTTCCCCCTGGTACAGGCGGATTCGCAAGGTGCATTACAAACCTTACCACAGACAGAGACGAGCGGATTATTTTCCCTGGCTACAAGGTAGGCCTTCTGATAATCCCCATCTGCGATGGCTCTAACGTAAGCCCTGGCGTTAGTTCCGACAGGACATGCGCCTCTACAGGGTACATTCTTGTGAAACCAAGCAGGGTCAACGGCGACATTTACTTTGTATTTCCTTTCTGAGAGGAGTTTTTGGAAGGAACCTTTATAGCGGATAATGGAACGCGGTTGGAGATTTATGTCAATCGGCTGTTTTAAGTCTATTGTAACTATATCTTCGTAAGCCATCGCCTTTCCTTTATTATAAATTATAGACCATAAAGGAGTAAAACACGCTATTTATACCATCCTAAGTAGTGATTTCAAGCACAAATTCATTCACAAAAACAGTGCCAAATTTATACAAAAATGTTTTAACCCACATAAGTTCTTGCGACTCTTGGCCCTTAAAAGTAAACCATTACTTTTTTTGTAAACAACTGTACACACTGATTGTTAAAAAAAGTATACAAAAATGTTTGCGATATGGCTTTGTGTAACACTTTGAACAAGATGGATATGCCTATCCGTTTTTGAAGACTAACGATAACGGCTTGCGACTTTACTTAACTTCCCACCCATACCAATTAAACCATACTCATGGCCCATCCGTTATAGGTTGGTTTGGATACACACGGTGAACACAATATTGATATAAACTACTTATTTTCAAAAATAAAATTTTAAACTCTCCAAGATAACTTTAACCAGTTGGGATTCTTATGGCACTATCCTTGCTTTAATGTCTAGGTAAGACTTCTGGCGCAAAACCCTTCTTGCACCGTCCTTAGGCAGTGCCTGAAAGAGAGACGACGGTCTTCTCAGCTTCTTTATAACAGTTCTTATAATAGCCTCCTGACTCTTGCAGTTTGTGGAGGTTCTCCAGCACCTGTTTGAAGACCTGGTCCCAGTCTTGACTAACCCTGAGGGCGAACATTGAGTTACGTGGGTTGCTAGTTACCTTCAGAGAGTTCTTAAAGCGCAACCTTATATTATCCCCGGCATAGAGATGGTCATATACATATTGCATACCGTCCACAAAATCATCCAGGGTCATATCCACCAGGCGGTGGACTAGGTGTGCTGTCTCATAATACTGCCAGTCCCAAGGGAAATTCTTCCTGAACAGCCTCCTTTCAGCATCCAATCTGTAAAACAATGGCGTCTTAGGGAAGGGGCAATCTATACCGTAGGTGAGAATATCCACCTGGCAGTCAAGGACAAAGTCTACCATCCTCTTAAAGGAATCCTTATCATCTCCATCGGCCCCGAACACCACCGAGCCCCATGCTATCAGACCTGCATCGTGAACCTTCTTTATGCAGTCCTTGTAACTTGTAGTCCCAAGCTTTAGATTAACCCTTTTGTTCATCTTTTTAAGGACTTCCTCATTAGTGGACTCAATCCCTACAAGGAATCCAAAACAACCCGACTTCGCCATGAGTTCCAGGGCCTCTTGATCCTGTGAGATATTCAGGGCAGTGAATCCTAACCAGTTCTTACCCAGGTTTCTTTCTATCATCCCCCTAAAGAGGTTCTTAGCCCGTTCGGCGGACTTCACGCTGTGTCCATAAAAATTATCCTCTGCGAACATAAGTCCTTTATACTCTGTAGCGGCCATCTCATCCAAGACGTCCTGATAGGGTCTTTCTCTGTATTTTTGTCCTTGAAAAGTAGGCACACTGCAGAAGTCACATCTGTTGGGGCAGCCCTTGGTTGTCACTATTGATGAGAATTTGTAGCCGTATTTCCTCCTCATAAGTTCTCTGTTCGGGTATACTCTTTTCAAAACAGAAAGGGGGGGCAGTCCGCCATTGTATATCTTTTTTAGTTGTCCACGCTCAAAATCTCCGAGGACCTCCGCCCATACGGTCTCGGCCTCTCCTGTTACAACT
This sequence comes from Planctomycetota bacterium, assembly GCA_023261505.1. Classification (GTDB taxonomy): domain Bacteria; phylum Planctomycetota; class Brocadiia; order Brocadiales; family Bathyanammoxibiaceae; genus JAHFOV01. The sequence goes on along the minus strand of JAHFOV010000024.1, from coordinate 14,681 downwards.
GCATCAACATACTGTATGGCCTCTTCCGGGCAGACGGAGGCATGTATGCCACCCATAATAACAGGTATGCCGCGTTTCTTGCAGGCCAAGGCAATCTTGTAGGCCCTTGGGGCCTGATATGTTAGAGCAGTTACGGCCACAAGGTCAGGAGGCTGAAAGGTTATCTCCTGTTCTTTTTCGTCCAGGGCTAGTTCTGTGTTCTCATCGATGACATCAAACTCCCAGTCCCCCGTCGTGAGGGCGGCAATGTAAGCCAAATTCAACGGCATCTGGACGATGACATGTATACTCTCTTCCCCATGACGTCCCGGGGGATGAGGATTAATCAGGAGCATTTTTTTCATATCGCTTACCTCCCGTTTCTTAGAATCAGATTAGCCACCCTCCAGCCTGAAGATACCACCGCACAGATTCCCGGTCCTGGATTTGTCCAGTGCCCTACCAGGAAGAGGTTCTCTACCGGTGTACGATGGTCTAGCCTTCCTGAACCCATCTGCTCCGGGGTAACTGCCCATCCATAGGCAGCCCCTTTGGAATTCAGGGTGTAGCGCTCCAGGGTCCTGGGGGTTGCCGCTTCTACCACTTCTATATGTTTCTTGAGCTGTGGTATTAAACCATCAAGATACTCTATGTTTTCCTGTGTAAGCCTATCCTTTAAGGCCTTCCAGTCACTCACTTCTTCATAACTTTCTTCTATCGTAGCTACCACGTTAAGAATCTGTTTCCCTGCAGGAGCCAGTGTGCCGTCCACCATAGTAGGGGCAGATATGTACTTCCACTGGTTATTAGGACCATGATAAAAGCCTCTTCTGAAACCTTTCAGGTCTATTTCAGGGTCAAGCCCCAAATATAGAAGGAAATAAGAGGGGCTTTCTTTCATATTCTTTAGCCTATCTGAATATGGGCGACTAAGTTCTTCCTTGATAAGGCGTGAAAACGTCTGCCTGGCATCTACATTAGAGACCACAGTATTAGCCAGCACTTCTCCTCCCCCTTCCATCTTAACACCTACCGCCTTGCTACCCTCAAGGAGAATCTCTTCCGCCGTAGCGGATAAAAGGGTCTCTCCCCCCGATTCAGTGAAATTCCTGACAAGGCCATTGGCGAAATTTTGGGTACCTCCCCTTGGATAATACGCTCCATCCCTTAGATAATTCACCAACATCTGGCACATCCCTATACAGGAGACCTCTTCAGGGGGCGTACCCAGATAGCCCCATTGGCCTGCAAGGGTTCTCTTCAGTTCCTTGTCTTCAAAGTAGTTATCCAGCATCTCCTGGTATGTTATACCCTTATATTTATTCAAAGTCGGGCTATCCGTCGCTTCGTTAATTATAGCCCAATAGAGCTTCACGAAATCCTTGAAGAATTCTTCTACCCGTTCCTTCTCCGATGGATACCTCCTCCCCAACAGCGATATATAATCCTCTATTTCTGCTGGAATATCAATAGAAAAATCGGGAAAAACTAGACTATCCATAGGGTCGAGCTTAAAGAATTCCACTTCCATACCCAGCTCTTTTAAGCACCTCCCTACGATACTGTAACGTCCACAACCTCCTATATGATGCACAGCCGCATCAAAAATGAAACCTTTCCTCTTAAACGCAGTGCAATAACCTCCGGGTTGAAAATGTTGTTCTACCAAGAGAACTTTCCTCCCATTTTTAGAGAGGAAAGCACTACAGACGAGCCCTCCAATACCCGCCCCAATGACTACCGCATCGTACCGTTTTGCCAAGGGTCTGCCCATTCATTTTTTTAGGAGTATTTAGACAGAACCAAGGCAGAACAATTGCCCGTGTAAGAGAAGCTTTCTATCAGGGTGTGCTTTACCACTGCCTCCCTCTTCTCATTTGGAACATAGTCAAGGTCACAGGAGGGGTCTGGCTCCTGATAATTGATAGTTGGGGGAATTATCCCTTTATTAATTGCCCCTATGCAGGCTACGCACTGCATGGCTCCGGAGGCATCCAGGCAATCCCCGGTCATAGATTTTATCGCGCTGATAGGGATCCTTTTCGCATAATCCTTAAAAGATTGTTTTACAACGGTGGTCTCCACGCGGTCACCGTTTGGACTAGAGTTAGCATTGGCTGAGATATAAGATATATCTTGTGGGCGCAAGCCTGATTCTTTAAGGGCCATAGAAGTTGCTCTTATCCCGCCCTGAAGGTCACTCTGACTAAGGCTAGTTGGGTTGAAGGCAGTACCATATCCCTTGACCTCCCCATATATTGTGGCCTTCCTGGCCAGGGCCCCTTCTAAGGTCTCAAGCACCAGTAATGCAGCTCCTTCTCCCAATACGATTCCGTTTCGTCGTCTATCAAATGGTGCACATATTTCTTGTTGCCCGTTTCCGCTGCCTGAAAGGACCCCTGCCTTGTAAGCTGCCCAGAATATATCTCTTGTAAGGCCATAAACTCCCCCGGCAAGTACCACCTTTATTCTGTCCATCTTAAGAAAGTCAGAGGCATAAATTATGGAATCCACGCCACTGGTCTCCCCGGTGGAGACAGTGGAGTTTAGTCCTTTTGCCTGGCAGAATATCGAGGCACGACTGGCAGGAGCGTTAAGGACAGTGTTAGGAAAATCCATCGGATTGACGTAGTTAGGCCCTTCTTTAAGGGCCTCCATATCAAAGGTGGATATGCTGTCAATACTCCCAAAGGTGGACCCCACCACTATGCCTATGTCTTCTTCTCCGTAAACACTATCCAGGTGTGCATCCTGTAAAGCCATAGCCGTTGCAGCTGTTACAAGGAGACTTGTCCTATCAAAATGCCTTATACCTTTTTGCCCCAGGTAGTTCTTGGGGGAGAAGTCGGATATTTCTCCAGCCGCTCTGCTACTATACTTGCTTACATCAAATAAGGTTACGGGCTTTATCCCTGAGATACCCTTAGCTAAGTTCTCCCAGAAGACCTCCTTACCACTACCTATTGGGCTGATAATCCCAACGCCTGTTACAACTACCCTTTTCTGCATCTCTCTGTATTGGTTAGCACGTAAAGAAAGGAAATGCGAAGATGCACTAGTTTAGTTTAAAAACTTCTTTATTACCAGACAACTGTTGTTACCCCCAAAGGCATAGGCCGTGTTGAGGGCTATGTTTACAGTATGTTCCCTTTTCACATTGGGTACATAATCCAAGTCACATTCTGGGTCTTTTGTCTGATAGTTGACAGTGGGCGGTACCACGTCGTTCTGTACGACCAGGGCACAAGTAATTGCCTCTATTGCGCTGGCCGCCCCCATGGTGTGGCCGATCATAGACTTTATAGAGCTTACCAGTAGCTTCTTCGCATGGTCTCCAAAGACCTTCTTTATAGAGATAGTCTCTGCCCTATCATTAGCTATGGTACCTGTTCCGTGGGCATTTATGTATTGTACATCTTCTGGGGTTATACCGGCATTCTTGAGGGCCTTTCTCAAAGAGGAGGCTACTCCATCACCTTCAGGGTGGGGAATGGTAATATGATACCCATCACAACTAAGACCATAACCAATAATCTCTGCATAAATAGGGGATCCTCTTTTTAGGGCATTATCTAGTGGCTCTAGCAGTAGTATGCCTGCCCCCTCTCCCACAAGCATACCTTTACGATTTCTATCAAAGGGCTGACAAATATCTGGTGATACCGCCCCCAAACGGCTAAAACCAATAAAGGCCACCTTGGAAAAGGGGTCTGCCCCTCCTGCTAGCATATAATCTGCCCTGCCCAATTTTATAAGGTCATAAGCGTAACCAATGGCATAATTACCGGCTGCACAGGCGGTGGGGATGATAATGTTAGGGCCTTTCAGGCCAAATTCTCTGGCAATGTTGGAGGGAATGTTGTTGCAGGGATGCTTTAGAAAGAGGTCTGCGTTTAAATGGCTTTCGTCCTGCCAATACCTCATAAGGTTTATCTTTTCCAGTATCTGAATCTCGCCTCCAGTCGTCCCTACAGACACACCTATTCTTTCCAGATTCACTTCATCAATCTTTAGCCCTGCGTCATTCAGGGCTAACTTGGTGGCGCCGATAGCCATCTGCGAACCTTTACCTAACTGGTCCACAGTCCCGTTTTTAATGTAATCTCTGGGATTAAAGTCTTTTACCTCTGCACCTCTATGTACCTTGTGTGCGGAAGTATCAAAACAAGTTACCTCCCCAATACCTGACTTCCCTTCCAGGAGTGCCCCCCAGAACTTGTCCTTGCCAGAGCCAATTGGAGTAATTACACCCAACCCTGTGATTACAACGCGCCTTTCCATGCCTAGCTAATTACCTAGAGAACCTTTATCTGCCAGACCAAAGGTCAAGGAAGCCTTAGCCACTGTTTCATCACCCACCTTAGCTATGCCTTGCACCATCGCCCCTTTAGATACCACTTTCTCCACGTTGACTTCCAGAAGTAACTGATCACCTGGAAAGACAGGCCTCAGAAAACTAGCCCTCACAGAAGCCAGGAGAAAAACGGAATTAGAGGTTTCTTCTTTGAGGAAGCTTTTTTTGAATAGAATTATTGAGGCTTGAGCCAGGGATTCTAAGGTGAGAACCCCCGGCATTATAGCATACTCAGGAAAATGTCCTACAAAAAAAGACTCATTTGCTGAAACATTCTTTAAACATACTATTTTCTTGCCTTCCTCAATCTCCACCACCCTGTCTATGAAGAGAAAGGGATATCTCTGTGGGACTAGCCTCTTTATCTCCTCAAAATTAATCCCCATAAAGGGTATTTCCTAAGCCTTCTGTCCGCCTACGGCGGATTCCTTGAGCCTTCCATTTCCAGCTAGTACCGATTTGGTCATATTGATTGTACCGGTTAGAGAGGTAATATCTACCAGTTTCTCCTCAGGAATTTGAATCTTAAACTTCTTTTCTATAAGGGCCAGAATTTCCAGGGCCAACAGCGAGTCTATCTCCAATTCTTTAAAGAAGTTAGCATCCCTCTTCTTCCATATCTCCTCTCTATCAAGCTCAGTCACCTCTGCTACTATTGCAGTGACCTCCCTTTCTACCTCTTCAGTGGTAAGTGTCTCCAAATACAACCCTCCTTTTTATTTCTCTAAGACCTTTGAGACAAGAAGCCACCGTTTTTCTTGAAAGAATCCTACACTGGTGGATTAAATCTGCAACATAATAACACTTTAAGCGTTACGTTGTCAATAATAAATCTCAACCCGTGGTGAATAAATCTCTTCATGAGTAAAAGATTATTTAATTTTATAAGCGGTTTTCAAATTTGCCCCAAAATGGAAAAAGCAATTAGGCTAATCTGCCTTAGGCGGACAGGAGGTTTCAGAGACCTTCCCTTTTACCTCCTTCTCGGCCTTAGCCTTCTGCTGGTAGTCTTTACTGCGATAATCCGTCTGGTAAAAGCCACTTCCTTTAAATATTACGGCTCCTCCTGTTCCAATAAGTCTTTTTGCCTTTTTTCCACAAGAGGGGCAGGGCTTTGTTTTGCTAGAGTTCATGGATTCAAATAACTCAAACCCATGACCGCAATATTCACACCTGTACTCGTATGTTGGCATATATTCACCTCCAAAAATGAGACCTCTGTAAAAAGTTGCCCTAACAGTTAATGTCATTCTGTTCCGCCTTAGGCGGAGAAGAATCTGATCTTTTAACTGAGGTTCTACGTATTTTGCAAAGGTCTCAAAAATACTAACAGTATTGAGGGATTATACCTTGATACACAAAAAATTCAAGCCCTGCGATAATTAATTAGCGCTGAATTTAAAGGAAGCCGTAATAATATCCTTTTTTTCTTTCTTTACTTGGGCCCTTGACACACTGTAATTAACACTTAGGGCCTCCCAGGTCAGCTTTCCATCCTTGTAGGTACCAGACCCTATCGTTACATCTATAGAACCATAATCATCTCCTTCGTCTGGAAGGGCTTCCGTTTCAAAAACTACCCCGTTATCACCCACCGCTACAACAGAAGTTACATCCTTTATCATCGTCTTGTCGTCTGGCTCTATCGTCATAATATGCTCATCATTAATGTGCACATCTACTACACACATGGGCTTATGCCCTGTCTCAGCAAGAATATAGTACTGATGCTTGAGTTCTGCCGCCCCCAATGTGTTTATCACAGCAAGCATGAAAAAGCTGATAAATAAAAAATTCAAGCCCTGTTTTAAGATTTGAAATGTGAAATTTGAAATTTGAAATTTATAGGCCATCCCTACCCTCCAGGGTCTCATCGCATTCTCCTTTCCCTTTGTCTATTTCTCCCCCAAAATGAACTTGAAAGCATTCAAAAGGTAAAAGTTTAACAATTTATAGTCTATCGTGTCAATAGCTTTTGATATTTACAGATACCTGTTGACAGTAAAGTAATCTCGTGGTTATATTTTAAGGAAACTCGCTTTCAGGGGTGAGTTTTAGCTATCTTTAAACTGTGCATAAAACTTTTCCATAAAAAGTTTTCAGGTAAAAAGCCCCATCCATGGTGAAGGGAGTGCTGTCAGAAATTATCCTCACTCTAAAGGCCTGTAAAGGGGTAATTACAGGCGACCTAAGTTGTCCGCTCCCTTCTATACGTAGTAAGATAATAATCCTCTTTCTTCTCTTTTCCTGTGTCCCTTTACTAACCAGCAGGTTTGTAGGCCTCCCCAAGGTCCGAAAGGCCTTCCAGGAGGTGAGGATAAGGGACTTGGAAAGTGTGGGTCATAAGCAGGCAGATCTCATCAGTATATGGATGAAAGAGCGTAAGGCCGATGTTGCGGCTACTGCAAGGGAGTATTTAACTAGTTCTTTTTTAAAGTTTAAGCCCGGAGACAAGGAATTTCAGGATCTTACCTCTTATCTCCAATTTTTTAAGGATAATTATGGTTACAAAGAAATTTCTATAGCAGATGACCGGGGTGAAATCAGGGTATCCACCAGAGAAGACTTTCTGGGTTCAAGTATAGCAGACTTTGATTACTTCCAAGAAGCCCTAAAGGGCAATGTCTATGTAACTCGTGTCCATCCGTCCGCCTTTCCCATCCAGAATGAGTATGGAGAGATGGAAAGGGGGGTACCTACTCTGTTTGTTTCAGGTCCTATAAGGGATGACAAGCACAGGATAATCGGGGTGTTGAGTCTGAGGGTAGACGTGCTGGCCTTATCCAAGGAGATGCGCAGGGTAAAACTTGGTGAGACAGGTGAGACCTACCTGGTGGACGAAAACGGCTACATGATTACCGAGTCCCGTTTTGTTTCCACTCTCAGGGAGATGGGATTGATAAAGAAGCGGACTTCACTGGAATTAAAACTTATAGACCCAACTACTGGTCAACTCACTAGGGGCATGCAAGCCTGCTTAAAGGAGGAACATGGCTACGATGCCCAAGGCTACCCGGATTACAGGGGAGTAAAGGTGCTGGGTTTCTGGCACTGGATTCCTGAGTACCACTGGGGGCTACTTTCTGAAATTGATGTAGAGGAGGCATACAGAGACCTCTACGAACTGGACAGGACCCTTATATCTATCGTCTTTGCCTTCACGATGGTGGTAATGGCGGTGGCCATCTTCCTCGGACAGAGACTTACTGCTCCTGTTCTTCACCTAACAGAGGTAACCAAGAAGATGTCCAGTGGAGACCTCCATCAGAGAGCGACAGTGGGCACACGTGATGAAATCGGAATGCTGGCCGAATCCTTTAACAGAATGGTGGAGACTATTAATAACTATATAAAGGAGATACAACTGCTGCATTCCCAGAGCATGGCCACTATTGGGCACCTCTGTCTCAGCGTAGCCCATCACATAGACAATCCCCTATCAAGAATAAACATGTCTGCAGATTTCCTTATCCGTAAGCTAGAGGAATTTAAGGATGTCCCCCTCTGCGAAGAATTCAAGGCTCATCTCTCTAAAATAAAGGAGGCCTCAAGACATTGTGAAACCGTGATAGAGAACCTTAGCAGGATGTCCAAGATATCTAGAACGGAGAAATCTCCTGTCCTTTTGAACATACTATTGGAGCAGATCCTGGGGGAGGTAGCACCTCAACTGGAACCTTTGAAAATCCGACTTGTAAAAGAACTTGCGCCTGGGGTTATTAGAGTCCTTGCCAATCACGATCAAATAAGAATGGTGCTTACGAACCTCCTCTCTAATGCCATAGGCGCTATGCAAGACGGGGGAGCTTTGACTGTTAAGACAGAATACCTTACAAGTGAAGACAAGGTGGAAGTAACCATCAGCGATACGGGCCACGGGATCAACAAAAAAGACGTTCCAAACCTCTTTGACCCCAACTTTCTCCTCAAAATAAGCCCTTTTGGGAAGTACACAGGGATGGAACTGTCGCTTGTCCAATTGACTGTCCAGGCCTACGGAGGAACCATCAAGGTAGATTCTGAGGAAGAAAAGGGTACAATCTTTAAGGTTAAATTGCCTGTTTATCGTGAAACCATTCCAGTGGAAGCACACACTGACTAAAAAATACGAAGCCTACTGCTTACCGATGCCCTCATGCTTTATACGCTAAGCCTGGGAACCCCTACAACTACTGCCAGGGTGGTTTAAACCTGTTTATTTGCCTCCACTCATACCAGGAGGTGAATCGCTCCAGATAATTTAGAATTGGGCCGGGGGGGCGGGTCCTTACCCTACGGAGGCCCTCCATGGTCCTGTCTCCCCTCATGACCTCACAGAAGGCCATCCAAAGGCGGTCGTTCCTGCGATAGAGGTTGTGGATATACCTTGAAAATGTGTTAAAAAAGCCCCTTAGCTTACCTGCTACTATTATCTCCTGCATAAGGCCCTGATTTATATCCTCCTCATAGAGGCGGAGGTCTGCCCCTCTCTGGAGGTGTTCCTTTACCCAAAAAGCCGCCCTCTGAGCGCTGGCTATAGCATAATATAGCCCCTCCCCGGTAAAGGGGTCTGTAAGGCCCGCGGCATCTCCTATAAGGATGCCCCAGTGACTAGAAATGGGTTCGCCTGCCGTCCTAGTAGGTATGGGATGGGCCTTAATCCTTTGCATGTCCAAACTCAGGCCCTCCCTTTCCAGGAATGTCCCAAGGTAACTTACTAAATGCCTGGATAGGGCCCTGGGCACCATTGCGCCCGCACTCCAGGTCTTTTCCTTCGGAAATATCCAGGCATAGCCCGCTGGAACAGTCCCCCAATCCACAATAAACAGATCTTCTGGAATGGAGGCAATGGGCCTTTTCTTTTCTACCTCGCATATCATTCCTACGGCTTCCTGGGCCACACCTCCTGGATTTATCACCTTTCTTACTACGCTTCCAGCCCCATCCGCCCCAATAACTACCTTTGCCAAATACCGACTGCTTTCTGTAAGAAGGCTGACATGTCCCTCTTTAAACTCTAGCTCCCTCACCTCTTCGCCTTCTATAAGCGTTGCGCCTTCTCCAATTGCTTGCCTAACAAGTAAATGGTCGAAGTGCTCACGGCTGAGATTATAAGCAACGGGTTCAGCGGTACGTCTGGTAAATCTATCCCTAAGCCCTAACTGGAAGACCATCCCAGAGATAACCCTTTCCACTACCGCTGTGATATCAAAAGGAAGCAGTCTTCTGGCCTTTTCCTGAAGCCCCCCACCGCAGGGCTTTCGTCTGGGATGTCTCTTCTTTTCAATCAGGGCAACTTGGAAGTTATCCCTGGCGAGATGATAGGCCACCATAGAACCTGCCGGACCGCTACCCACCACTACCACATCAAAGGTCTTCAAATCCTGATTTGGCTACGGCTTAGAATAGAAAGAAATTAAAGTGAGGGAAAGGTGTTACAGCCACTCATGTGAAAAATGTTAAGGCTTTATGGCAAAAGAAAGCATCGCCCACATGGCAGTGATAAGAAGAGTAGCAAACCCCAGCAGCATCCCTCCCATCCAGTAAATAAGCTCCCTTTTGTCCCTATCCGTTTTCGTCAGGATTTCTGTTTTATCCCGCTCAGTTTTCTCGTAAAGTTGGTCAAGCCTCTGGGCCAGGTAGTTCAGCCTTTCCTTGACAACATCTTCAAAGAGGGACTCTAATCTAGCTACCCTTTGCTCTAATTCCTCTATGGTCGGCATGGAAGAATTTTACGCCTTTTCTTTATGGTTTTCAATCTAAAAAACTTCTGCAGTAACTATTACTTCTTTTTTGCTGCCCTTACCTACAGTGCACCGAGGGCCGTTACAGCCCCTTTATCCATTATGCTTTTCTAATAACTCGACAGCCGAAATATGGGTTGCTACGTCTGGATATGAACCTAAGATTGGTGGTGCGTTTAAACTTAACCCACTAGTTGACAACTCCTCGTAAGCGTTTTTAACTTCTGGATCGTAGATATGCCCATGTATTTCGAGTAAGAAGGTATATTCCCAAAGCCGCTGGGGTATTGGACACGGATATATTATTGCAATCGAGATATTCTTTTTTGCAAAAAAACCTAATGACCCGTGGAGAACACCTGGAGAATTGCGTTCTAGGTTTAAAAGAATACAAGTTTTGTATTTTTTTCCTTCCTCTTTCTGGGGGAAGTCCCTTCCTAAAATCCAAAACCGGGTCTTATTGTTAGGATAATCTGCAATTGAATTGGGCAGAAGTCGACTTAGCTTATATGTTGTCTCAGCTCTCTGAGACGCTATAACAGCAACTGAAGCATCTTCTTCTGCTAATTTGGCTGCTTCGCCAGTGCTTTTACAATATTCGATTGAAATTTGCTTTTGTCTCCATTCATCAACTTTTCGTTGACATTGGCGAAATGCGCTTTCGTGCGACAAAATCCGACTTATACCTTTCAAATAATCCCCCCCCTTCGCTTTCTGCTGAGATCCCTCCTTTCCGCAGAAGATAATGTTCAACTGGAACCACACCTTCACCGCATACATGTACTCCAAGTGATACGTTTCTCTCGACTGCCCGAACGGTTTCAGGTATAATTCCGTCAATCGAATTTTCAACCGCTACAACCCCATATTGAACTGCCTGTTCTGCAATAGCAGTGCAAATCAGTTCGTGAGAAGCATAAGGAATGAACTCTTTCTCCTTAAACTCTTGGGCAAATTGCGTGGCTGCGATATAGCCAAATGTTGCTACCTCTTTTACCTGTTGCCCATTAATGTATGCACCCCCTTGCTGAATCAAGCGTCGTGATGCTCCTTTTGAATTGGTAAGACCAGCTTCGATGAACAGGTCTATTACGGGAATTCCTTGTGTAAGTAGCCTCAAGTCAATGACCGTTGTGGGTATGGCGGCAAGGCCAGCCTCTTCCCCTCCAAAGCCGGCGCGGGAGGCTTCACGAGCCTTTTTGGCTTCCACTTCTCCATGTGCAAGCTTAGTAACTTCGTAAGCAAGCACTTCCTTTGCTTCTCGAAGTGCGGAATCTTTTAGTCCCCCCAATCGCCGAACTTCATGCATTGGCAGAAAAGTAAAATATGCTAGAAATCGTTCAACATCTCTATCATCTGTGTTTATCCAGTATTGATAGAATTCATAGGGAGATGTTCGACTTGCACTCAGCCAAACCGCGCCTTTTGCAGTCTTACCCATTTTTTCTCCACGTGCAGTGGTGAGAAGCGGAAAAGTTAAGCCATATGCAATTTTCCCGTCTATGCGACGGATTAAATCTATACCGGCAAGTATATTGCTCCATTGATCGTCCCCTCCCATCTGGAGAGTACAGCCGTATCGTTGAAAGAGGAGAAGAAAATCGTAGGCTTGCAGAAGCTGGTAGTTGAACTCGATAAAGGACAGTCCTTCCTCCCGTTCAAGACGTTGGCGATATGCTTCCATTTTAATCATTTCATTCACACGAAAATATCGCCCGATGTCACGCAGGAATTCAATGTAGTTTAAAGGAAGAAGCCAATCAGCGTTATTTTAAAATAAGCCACTTCCTTCATTGAAATTCACATATCGTTTGAGCTGATCTAGGATCCTGACACCGTTGGCCTCAATCTCCTGGTGCGACATCATGCGGCGCATTTCCGTCTTACCACTGGGATCACCAACCATAGTTGTTCCACCACCAATTATAGCAATTGGACGATGTCCGGCGCGCTGGAGATGTGCCATGGCCATAATGGGCACAAGACTGCCTGCATGGAGGCTATCGGCTGTAGGGTCAAAACCCACATAGTACGTAACCTTATTTTCATTCAAAAGGCTGGACAGGGCATCTTTATCTGTGCACTGTTGAACGAAACCTCGCTCCATTAAAATCTCAAAAGCATTTTTCACTCCCTTTTCTCCCACTTATGCAGCAGCATATACTTTTTAAAAAACATTAACAAAAATCAAACAAGCTTTCAAGCTCACCGTGGCACATATTGAAATGACAAACCGCTCTAGTAGATGACTCTAAGGCGAGATAGCCCGAATTCAATATTAGGAGGAATTACAGTGCGGAGAGGGCAGTTACCGCTCCCTTGACTACCCCTACAAGGGGGGAAGGGTAAATACCCAGGGCAAGGATGGAAAATCCAAGTAATAGAAGTACTATTTTCCCAACGGGAGAACCCACAGGTACCTCCACTGGAGCAAAACGCCCAGGTAAGGCATACATCCTGAGCATCAGTCCTAGATAATAATATAAAGACACGGCCGAGTTTAATACCGCTATCACAGCGAGGCCAACATAACCGGCGTCCACCGCTGAACTAAAGAGATAAAACTTTCCAATAAAACCAGCGGTTAGGGGTATGCCCGCCAGCGAGAGGAGGCATACAGAAAGTATGACGGCCTGAACAGGCTGGGTATAGCCTAATGAAGTATAGTCTTCCTGTTTAAGCCTCTCTTTTTCTCCACTTGTCAAGGAGGTAATGCAACCAAAGGCCGTCAGCCCCATTATTGCATAAAGTGTAAAGTACAGCACTACAGCCTCCATGGCCCTGGTGCTAAGGGCAATAAATGCCACCAGGAGGTAGCCAACATGGGCAATACTTGAGTAGGCAAGCATCCTCTTTACGTTCTTCTGGAGAAGGGCTGCCACATTTCCAATGGTCATGCTTAGAACAGCTAGTATCCACAGTATCCCAACCCAGTCGCTAAATAAATGGTTAAAGGGATTGTTAAAAAGTCTTAGAATAAGGGCGAAAGCGGCGATCTTACTCCCGGTGGAGAGGAAGCCCGTGATAGGAGTGGGTGCCCCTTCATACACGTCGGGTGCCCACATGTGGAATGGCACCATCGCAATCTTGAAACCCAGGCCAACCATCATCAAGAGAACACCCATCTTCAGTAAGGGCAGCCCCTCACCAGTTAGCCCACTAAGGAGAGACTCTAGCTTAGTGAAGCTAATTGTACCAGTGGCCCCATAAACAAGTGCTATACCGAAGAGGAGAAAACCGCTGGCAAAGGCCCCGGTAAGGATATATTTTATTGCCGCCTCACTGGATACCCACCTGTCTCTCTGAGAGCCAACCAGCACATACATAGAAATAGAAAGAAGCTCAAGGCTTAGAAACATCAGCAGCAGGTCCATGCTGGATACAAGGAGCATCATGCCCAGCGTGGCAAAGAGGATTAAGGGATAGTACTTACCTGTATCAATCCCTGTGTTATCCACGTAGCCAAGGGATAGCAGCATAGTAATTATGGCAACGATTGCAAACAGGGCATTAAAGAACGTAGTATAGTTATCCACAGCCACCAGAGAGTTCTCATAGGGAATACCCCTCCCCCACTGCATAAAACTCAAGGCGAAGGCCACAAAGAGACCCACAAGGCAGGTGGCAAATACTAGCCTGGAACTCTTTGAAAATACCTCCACAAGCAAGGCCAGTATGGCAAAGGTGGCCACTATCAACTGGGGTGCAATACTAGCTATATTAACGGCTGGAAAGATTATCTCCATCTGCCTCTATTCCTTGGAACCCTCGAACTCTTGAACCTTTGAACCCTTGAACCCTGAAACTTTTGAACCTTTTATTAATCCCTCTCCTTCTGCTATCAGCGGACTTCGCTTCGCCGAATCAGAAATGGACACAACCTGCTTAACGTGCATCTCCTTTTGAGCCAGCCCTGTACCGTTCTGGTGCAGGGCCAGCTTCTTTTCAGCCCTCCCCAGGAGGGCAACCGCCGAGGGCTCTATCCTGTCCAGAAGGATCTTAGGATACACGCCTATGAGAACCACGAATATGGCAGGAAGGGTAAGGGTCACCATCTCCATGCAGGAAAGGTCATACCAGCTTCTCGTCCTTTCTGGAGCAGGCCCAAACATCACTTTCCAGAACATCCACAAGAGATACACCGCTGTAAGTACCATCACGAACGTAGCCGCCACACCATAAATGGCATTCGCCCTGAAGGCACCCACGAAGATGAGGAATTCCCCCACAAAGTTACAGAGCCCCGGGATACCTACAGCCGCCAGCATAAAGAACATAAAGAAACCTCCCAGTACTGGCATATCCTTCCATACGCCTCCCATTTGGGAAATGGCCTTACTACGGCTTCTCTTGTGGAGCATTCCCACTGTAATAAATAATCCCCCGCTGGAAAGGGCAATGGAAACCATCATGATCAATGCCCCTTCTATGCCCTGTAGATTCAGGACAAATATGCCCAAAATTATTAGCCCCACGTGGCTGACACTGGAATAAGCAATCAGCCTCTTAAGGTCGTCTTGAGCAGTGGCAACCATCGCACCGTAAAGGTTAGCGAGCAGGGCTAACATGACCACTATCGGGGCATAGACAGCAGAGAAATCGGGGAATAATGGCAAAAAAAACCT
>JAHFOV010000023.1 GCA_023261505.1 Planctomycetota bacterium | reverse complement strand
CTGGCCGCTTCCTCTGCCAAAATCCCTCCAGTAACCTTTACCAGGTGGTTGAACCTGGGTTCCTCCACCAGATTTACCACAGAACCGCAGGCCCCACCCTTCTCATCAACTGCCCCAAACACCAGGTTTGTCAGCCTCGCCTGCACCATTGCCCCTGCGCACATTATGCAAGGTTCCTTGGTTACATATAACGTAGCACCTTCCAGTCGCCAACTTTCTAAATATGCGGAGGCCTGGGTAATGGCTATCATTTCGGCATGGGCAGTGGGGTCTTTAAGCCTTTCACGTTGATTGTGGGCGCGTGCAATTATGTGTCCATCGTGAACGATAATAGCCCCAACTGGTACTTCATCCTCCTCCATAGCCTTCACGGCCTCTTTTAGTGCCAGTCGCATATAGTATTCGTGATTATCCATGGACACCCTCTCCATGTTTAATGAGGTCTTCCAAATAGCACAGGATAGCCTCTTTCACATTCTCCAGCGCCTCTTGCTTGCTTGCACCATAACTGAAGCAACCTGATAAGGCTGGTACGGAGGCGTTGTAATAACCCTTAAAATCCGGGTCAGTTTCTGGTTCCGGGATTACTGTATAATTAAACAGTCTCATAATGCTTATAATGGCGCGCCCAGGAGGGCTCGAACCTCCAACCTCCGGATTCGTAGTCCGTGACTCTATCCAGTTGAGCTATGGGCGCACGGAGTACGGTCAAATCCATCCTAAACAGACAACTCTCTGCTAAAAAGTATATGTCCCAACATGGGCAAAGTCAAGGAATTTGGTCTAAGATTTGCTACAAGAGGCTTTTATCTTTGAAGCTTGTATATTTGCCTGCCCCCATAATTATATGGTCCAGTACCTTTATGCCTACCACTTCCGCCACTTCCCCAAGCCGGCGGGTTAGTTCTATGTCTTCCGTGCTGGGGGCTGGGTCGCCGCTAGGGTGGTTATGCACAAATATCACAGAGGCGGCGGACTCTCTGATGGCAGGGCTAAAAACTTCTCTAGGGTGGACAAGGCTCGAGGAGAGACTCCCTGCTGAAATTTGTAAGTCTTTGATAATACGATTCTTACTATCCAATAATACCAGTAAGAAGGTCTCCTGTTTTCTATCTCTGAGGCGTTCGTGGAAATGGTTATAGACATCAGCACTTGAGCGAATTTGATCACCACTGCGTAATGGTTTGCTGTTATAACGTTTTGCAATAGCTAAAGCAGCCTTTACCTGAGCGGCCCTGGCTTTTCCTATCCCCTTAAGCTTAGAAAGTTCCGCAATGGTTTTGGTTGCAAGGTTAGGAAAATCTCCATACCTAGCAAGGAGCTTCTCAGCCAGGTCCACTGCGCTATCCTCAGGGGTACCATCTCTAATGATTATGCCCAGTAGCTCTGCATCACTTAATGAGTCCTCACCCACAGCTGTAAGCCTCTCCCGGGGTCTTTCCTGCAGGGGGAGTTCCTTTATGCTGGGCCTGCGCAGAAAATACCTGCACACCTCTGTAAGATTACACTCACCACAAAGAGGAACCTTACCACAGATAGCTGCATGTCCAGAGGAGTAAAGGGCAAAGACCTTCTCAACACCAGCAGGGGTTTTTTCGTCGGCCTGGGCTATGTCTTTTATAATCTTTTGTATCCGTTCTTGATTGGTAAAGGTTTCCTTTGTCGTCTTTATAAGCCCGATGCGGTGGAACATCTTCAGTGCTAAGGGGTCTTTGCTAAGGGGGATAAACGGGGGTTCAGATACACCTGCAACAAGGTCTTCCTGATTGCATTGGGTAGATACTATTCTTTGCGATATTAATTTATAGACCCTGTAAGGATACGACTCTTTATAAACCATAGTAAACATCCATTGTAACTTAATAAATATTTTCTACATCAAATTTTTTTAATAGTATTTTTGGTAATAGTATATTGTGCTAACAATGCGAATTCAATCCCTATGGCTTCGTGTTGTCATGCTCTTTATGGCACTCCACGGATTTTTTATAAGTTGTTCCCAGGAAATAGATTATCGCAGATTTATATACTCCATTGCTACGTTATTTTTTGTTTGACATTTATGTATTTACTTCTATAATAGCGGGTTAGAGAAACCGCAAATGTATTTCAAGTCAAAGAGAACGGTCAATGCAAAAAGGGTTTGAAAGCAGACGAAAGCCTAGAGGGATTTCAGTAAGATTTATTATTTTAGGCTCACTGCTATTGGTCTTTTTAATTGTTGGTGGTATCTTTGCTTATCGTAATCTTGGGTACTATTATGTTGGGGCAGACGAAGTGGCCGTCGTAGTTAACAACCTCACAGGCGGCGTTAAAACAATTGATAGGGCAGGCGTTGTAATATATGTACCTTTCTTACAAAACGTGTATACCCTGGATAAGAGGGAACAAATATTGGTTATGAGTTCGGCTAACATCACTCCTACCCAACCCGAAGGGAATCCTCTGTGGGTAAAAGCTGTAGATGGTGGCGATGTCAGCCTTGACATGACAATACACTATCATATTATTCCTGGTATGGCCGATTTTATAATACAAGACTCGGGGTTTACTAATGCCTTTAAAGAAAAGTGGTTGTATGACTACGGGCGAGCTATATGTCGTTATGATTTTGGAGAACTCAGGGTAGACGACTTTCCCTTTGCTGAAAGGCGTGCCGAAAAGGCCAATAAAGCCAAGGAGGAGCTGAACAAGCACCTTAAGCCCCATGGCATAGAGGTCTTGGCAGTAAACGTCCAGGATTACCGTTATTATAGGGAATATGCAGAGGTGATTCATGAAAGAAGGTTGGCTGACAAAGAGGTGCAAGAACAGCTTGCCAAGGGCGCGGCGGCAATGGAAAACCAGAGGAGGGTAATCGTAGAAGAAACGAAGAAGATGGACGTAGAAGTGGCCAGATTTCGTGGAGATCTTCAGAAACGGGAGATTGATGCTGAGGGCAAGGCAGAGAGTATAAGACACGACGCCGCTGCCTATTATGAAAAAGTAGTCGTGGAGGCCGATGCTGAGTATGCGAGACTGGCCCAGCGTGCCCTGGGTGTCCTGGCAGCCAAGAAGGCAGAGGCGGAGGGTATCCTGGATTTGAAGAAAGCCCTGGAAGGTGAGGGTGGCAGGAACCTGGTAAAAATGGAATATGCTAGAAGGTTGAGAGAGGCAAGGATCCAGGGTATACCTGTAGTGAGACCAAGCGCAGAGTTTCCCTTTATGAGGATGGAACGGGAGACACTACCTCCAGGAGCGGTGGTAAAATGAGAGGCGGCAACGTAACATTTTATATCTTCGCTGGGATACTGGGTTTTTTCCTTTTGGCCTTTCTCATAGCCTTACCCTTTTGTATAAGAAGGGTTGGCTTAGACCAGATAGGAGTTAGGATAAAGGTATGGAGCGTAGATAGGGGTGTTGTCCCGGAAGACTACTACGTTGGGTGGCACAGGGGTATTCCCAAGGTAGATGAATGGTATATCTACGACGCCACAATTCAAACAGAGGCAAGGACCGTTGAACCGCCCCCAGGTAAGAAAGAAGGTAACCCAATAAAGCTAAGGACTTCGGATGACTATGACGTCACCCTGGAGATAATTGTTAAGTACAAGGTCCGCCGAGAGGAGGTCTATAAACTTCGAAAGGAGATAGGAGTTGGGGATGAGTACAAGAAGATCGTTAGCATGGAGGCCTATGACGCCGCCCGTACATCATTTGGTAAAATGACAGAGTTAGACCTTTATAACCCCTTTGAGAAACGCAGAAGGGCTGATGAGGCTAAGGACCTCTTGGTACAAAAGCTAAGCTATAGACATATAGATGTGGCAGATGTTCTCATACTTAATCTAACTTTCGACCCCAAGCTGGATAGGAGGATTAAGAACCTTAAGGTAGCAGAGTTAGAGAGCCTAGCTTATATTTCTAAGGCTAAGGCGGCGGACCAAAGGGGTATTACTCAGACCATAGATGCTGACACCGAGGCCGTGTCGGAGAAAATAGCTGGAGATAAATCGGCAAAACTTGCGATATTGGAGTCTATGACAAGGCAGAGGATAACAGAAATTCTTGCAGCGGCTGATAAATATATGGTAGAGAAAAGGGCTATTGCAGACCGCTACAAGGAGGAAAGAGTAGCAGCAGGACAACTATTAGTAGACCGTGCTCTGGCAGAAGGCGAACGTCTGAGGCGTCTTGCCATGGTGGGCGCTGGTGGAGACCTCATTGTAGCTATGGAAGCGGCTAGAAATATAAACCTTGCTAATATAGAGATTTCTACTCAACAAATAGACCTCCTTGACATAGAAACCATGGTCAAGAAGCTAGGGGCTGTTGGACAATAGCCACTCTCTTAATAAACACCCTTAAATTTGACTACGTACTTTTTTACCCTTCCAGGGTCTATTCCAGGAATTAGCTCTTTAAATGTTTTAATGTCGTTATTTTTGAAACCTTTTATAGTGAAATCCTGATTGGCCACGGGGGCGTTCTCAAGATCAAACACACCAATAGTAAAGGTGGCTACACTGTAATCCGCTTGCGATAAGTTTCGTAGCTCCCCTGTAATTCTTGCCGATGAACCAAAGGGACTCAACATTGTATTCTTTAAATAAAAACCACCGCCAACAGCCGCATAACCTTCCTCCTCAGGAGTCTTCGGTTTCACCTCTTCCACTTTTGCAACCTCTTCTCCTGGCTTCTTCTCGGGTGGGGGACTAACCCCTGTCTGTTTCTCCAGATTTTCTACCCTTGCCAGTAATTTAGAGGCCGTTTCTAGTTGTCCTGATGACTCCTGTATAAACTTATCCAAGTTGGACAACTTCTCTACGATGGTCTTTTCCAGTACTTCTGTACCCTTCTTCTGAATCTCTAAGTCAGTGGATATTTTTTTAATGGCTTCATCATTGTCTGCAATTGCCTTTTTTAAAGGGTCAAGAGGTTTTGTATATTCCTGATACCTCTTTTCCAACACCGCAGTTACCACCGCTTGGTCTTCCACCTTTTTTCCCAGTTCGGCAACGTTCTTCTTTAGAACCTCCATGGTCTTGGCAAACTGTACCATTGGGTTTTCCCCGCCGCCAAGTAGATCCTCCATCTTGTTGAGCCTAGTGGTCATATCCGAGAGTTCATTCCTTAAAGAGTTCAGATTCCTGCTTATCTCAGAGAGGCGATCCATTACCTGACCCCCTCCTTGCATGCTCCTCTCCAGGTCCCCAATCCTCTCCTTCATTTTTTCCTGTGAGCGCATCCAATCCGAAAAGCTCTTTTCAAAGTTGCTAAAATTCCTCATCACATCTTCACTGCTCTGTCCAATGAAAAGAGCCAGGGACAGAAAAGCCACTAATATTGCGTGAGATTTTTTCATATTCTACTCCCTACACTTTTCACTATACACATCCTTAGAAATTTGTCAATTATAGGGAATTATAATTTTTGGCGTAGCCTTGGAATAAAAGTAGCAAAATCCCAAATTTAATTGAAATTTGCCACAAATAAATTATTATATTTCTATGGAAGTAGTAGAGGTAAAAAAGGAGATAGCTAAGTGTGCTAGGTGTGGAAAGTGCCGTTCTATCTGCCCTGTATTTATAGAGACAGGAGACGAGACCCGAGTAGCAAGAGGCAGGATTACCCTTGCTGAGGCCATCTTTCAGGGGGAAATTTTCTACTCAAAAGAACTCAGGGACTACATCTATTCCTGCAAGAAGTGCTTGCGTTGTCAGGCCACTTGTCCTTCAGAGGTAAATTTTAGCCTCATAATCGATGCCCTCCTTGAGGGAATAGACAAAAACATGGGTATTCCTCTGATGGCCAGGTTCATATTAAGATATATCCTACCCAGGAGGAGGCTCTTTGATATGGTTATACGGTTGATCTCCTGGGGTCAGAGGCTTGTTCCCGGCCAGAGAAAAGGCAACCTGCGCCACCTACCCCTTTTCTTCATGGGCAAACGCTGGGTACCCCACCTTGTTCAACACACGGTCCTGGAACGTTTTGGCCAGACCAAAAGACTGCCCAACCCTAAGATGCGCGTTGGGTTCTTTGTGGGCTGTCTCATTAATTATGTATATCCCAATATTGCCGAAGCCCTTGTCGACGTCCTAAATAAGCTCAACATAGAAGTGGTAATACCTACCTCTCAGGTCTGCTGTGGTATTCCTGCCCGGTCCCTAGGGGATAACACTGCAGCCAGAATTCTGGCAGAAAAAAATAGGCAGGTTTTTGAGGCAGAAAAACTTGATGCAATAGTCACCGCCTGCAGCACCTGCCTGCTCACTATAAAGAGGGACTATCTGAGGCTCCTTGGGGAGTCCTGGAGGCCAATGACAGAAAAGATGTACGATATCTCCGTCTTCCTGGAAAAGTTTACCCAATACCAGCCAGAACATATAGATACTACTATAACTTATCACGACCCTTGCCATTTAAAATGGGGTCTCAATACTACCGAGGAACCAAGGACTATTGTGAGTCGCTGCGCCAATTTAAAAGAAATGGAATATCCAGACAGATGCTGCGGCGGTGGTGGCATATTCAGTATTATTTACCGGGATTTCTCCCTGAAGATAGGCCAGCACAAGATAAAATCTGTGGAAGAGTCAGGTGCCCAGATGGTAGCTACTAGTTGCCCTGGCTGTGTCCTTCAAATAGCTGACCTGGCCGCCTCTAAAGACCTCCATGTGGAGACCCTCCACGTGATAGAACTTTTATCAAGGACGCTCAACCACGGTCCTAAGTCACTACCCGCCGAGGGTGAACTTTCTAAGGTCGGCAGCCAGTAAAAAAATAAAAACTTCAGGTAAGCAAAAATGCCAGAAAAACAGGTTATCTCAACCCCTAGGGCTCCCCAGGCAATAGGGCCTTACTCTCAGGCCATTCGCACAGACCCTTTCATTTTTGTCTCGGGACAGATACCCCTTGAGCCTGGCACAGGCCAGCTCATTACAGGGGATATAGAGGCCCAGACCCGTCAGACCTTAGAAAACCTAAAGGCCATCCTGGAGGCTGCTGGCTCCTCCCTGGATAAAGCGGTAAAGACAACCATTTATCTTACACGGATAGAGGACTACGCGGCCGTCAACAAGGTCTACAGCGAGTACTTTAATTCACAAAAGTCCGGCATGCCTGCTCGCTCGGTTATGGCAGTCGCAGGGCTGCCCAGGGGCGCAGGGGTAGAAATTGAGGCTATTGCCCTGGTGGGGGGAGGGATAGAAAGTTGATACTCGTTACAGGCGGTACCGGCTTTGTAGGAAGAAACATAGTAAGAAAATTGATCCAGGAAGGGCAGCCAAAGGTAAGATGCCTGGTCAGGAGGACTTCTAAGCGCGAGGTACTGGAAAATCTTCCAATAGAGTTTTGTGAAGGAGATATAACAGAACCTTCCAGCTTAGAATCCGCCGTAAAAGATATAGAGGTGGTGATACATCTGCCAGGGATTATTAGAGAACTGCCACCAGATGTTACCTATGAGAAGATCCACTCTGAGGGTACCTCCAATGTAGTGGCAGCCAGTGTAAAGGCCGGAGTTAAAAAGTTCGTACACATGAGTGCGCTGGGTACACGCCCTGACGCCCCTAGCCGCTATCACACTACCAAGTGGGCAGGAGAGCAAGCCGTAAAATCCAGCGGTCTTCCTTATGTCATCTTTCGTCCTTCTATAATATGCGGTAAAGACGACGAGTTCGTAAATATGTTCGCTAATCTAATACGCCAGACCTGGCCTCTACCTTTTCCTGTCATCGCTTCCGGACAGACCAGGTTGCAGCCCATATATATAGGAGACGTTGCCCACTGCTTCGTAAAAGCGGCACTTGACCCTAAGATAGTAAATAAAACTTATGAACTGGGAGGGCCAGAGAAACTTACTATTGATGAAGTACTGGATACCATAATGAAAGTCTTAGAAACCAGGCGAATAAAAATCCATGTACCGCTGACCATGGTTTGGCCCATGGCCTACATGATGGAGAAGACTTGTTCCAGGCCCATGCTTACCAGGGAGCAGCTCATTATGTTACAATGCGATAACACATGCGATATAACACCTATGAAGAAAGATTTCGGACTAGAACCCATGAGGTTTGAAGAGGCCATAAGGACTTACTTGAAGCCATGACCGTGCATATCTTACAGAATATACTGAGGGCATCCTTTATTCTTCTTATAATCGTGTTTATTTGCCGATGGGAAGGCTACGCAACCTCTCTTACTAAGCTAGAGTATGGGCAGTTGACGGTAGAGGCCAGCGCCCCAGAGACAGAAAAGTGGCCCCTCCATGTGAAAATAGTGCTCCCTATTAAGGCAGAAACTGAAGCAGTATGGAAGGTACTCACTGAGTATGATCAAATGAAGGAATTTGTGCCACACATGACCAAATGCAGGGTAATAGAACAACAGGGAAATACATTCAATGTAGAGCAGGTATATAAACACCTTCTCATATCTATGAAATTGTTATTGTCCATAAAGCATAACCACCCCAACAGGATAGATTTTCATCTAGTGGGTGGTAATATGAAAGTGTACGATGGGCATTGGTCTATAGAGCCTTATAACCCTGGGGGCACGCTCCTGAGCCTTGAGGTGGACGTGCAGCCGGGTTTCTTTGCCCCTAGAGGCATAGTATCATGGATACTAAAAAAGGAGCTGCCTGAGGGTGTAATGGCTGTTGCCGAAAAAGCAATAAAGGATTCCGGAAAGACTCCGTCTCCTAAAAAGGAAGAAAAAATACCTTAAGACAGCTTAAAATATACTTATTATCGGATGCAACACGAAACAATCGTAGGACTTGAGACCCATGCAGAACTCTTGACCGAGACAAAACTCTTCTGCGGGTGCCTGAACAGATTTGGCGCATCACCTAATACCCTGGCATGTCCAGTCTGTTTAGGACTCCCTGGCGTACTACCTGTTATAAACAAAAAAGGCTTTGAGACGGCCCTTAAGGCGGCTCTTGCCCTCCATTGTCAGATAAATCAGTTTACCACCTTCGACAGAAAAAATTATTACTACCCTGACCTCCCCAAAAATTACCAGATATCCCAAAACTATCTTAACCTGGGTATAAATGGCTATCTCGAAATAAAGTATGGTGGAAATAAGAAGAGGATATGCATCCATAACGTACATTTAGAGGAGGAGGCTGGTAAGCTAATCCATCCGGAATCCGCCTTAGGCGGAGGGGAAGACTACAGTTTGGTAGACTTTAACAGGGCAGGGGTGCCCCTGCTGGAGATAGTTACCTACCCTGATATGCGAGGCCTTGAGGAAGTAGAAGCCTATATGAATACATTAAAAAATGTACTCCTTTATACGGAGGTCTCTGACTGCAAGATGCAGGAAGGGTCTTTGAGGTTTGAGGCCAGTATCTCCCTGAGGCCGATAGGGCAAGAGAAGTTGGGTAATAGGGTAGAGATAAAAAACCTCAACTCTATGAAGGCAGTGCTGAAGGCACTGGAGTATGAGATGAGACGGCAGAAGGAAGTCCTGGAAAGTGGCGAGACCGTATCCATGGAAACAAGACTCTGGAGCGAGCCCAACGAAAGGACAGAAAGGATGCGCACAAAGGAGGAGGCCCATGACTACCGCTATTTCCCTGAGCCAGATTTGACTCCCGCGGTGGTAGAAGACCGATGGCTGGAGAAGCAAAGGGCCACCCTCCCAGAATTACCCCTGGCCAGGAGGGAACGCTTTGTGGCCAAGTATGGCCTTTCTGACTACGATGCAGGAGTGCTCACAGAGGATAAGGCCCTGGCAGACTACTTTGAGAGGTGTGTTACTCTACACCACTCTCCAAAGGCTGTCTGTAATTGGGTAACCAACTATGTCCAAAGGGAGCTCAATGAGAGAAGACTCGAAATCAAGGATTTCCCTGTAAGCCCTGAGATGTTGGTGGAATTAGTAAGGCTTGCGGAAACAGGTGATGTAAGTATGCCGGTGGCAAAAGAGGTCTTTGTAGAGATGGTAGATACAAGGAAAAAGGCCCCCCAGATAGTCCAAGAGAGGGGCCTCCTTCAGATAAGTGACAGGGCAGAGTTAGAGTCAATCATCCAGGAAGTTATTGCAGAAAACCCAAACGCACTGGCCGATTATAAAAAAGGCAAAAAAACCGCCCTTACCTTTTTGGTAGGCCAAATAATGCGCAAAACCAAAGGTAAGGCTAACCCCCAGATGGTTAATGAGCTTTTGAAGAAAAAGCTAGAAGCTGGCTAATTAACCTATAATAGTCTCCTCTATTTGTGCTTGAATGTGGAGGCGTATCAAAACTCTACCTTTTAAAGTTGTAATGCAACAACATCATAAATCTTTGGGATTCACCGTCTTCCTGCCGTTCGCTTTGGCTCTCTCTATGGCCTCGTCTAAGAGACAACACACCCTACAGCTTAACTCTGGAATCAACTCTCCTGAAGTAAGAAGGTCTTTTGATTTAATATACTCACGTACTTTGCTGGCCACCACCAGGATTTCTCTCTCTTTCATTTCCTCCGGTACCATTAATGCCTCCTTTTTTTTTATAATGTAAGGGATTTAGGGCGGTGGAAATGATAGCATAAGGGTAGTAAATGTCAACTACTTTTTGGACTAAAACTATGCAGGAAGGTCATAGAAAGGCAATTATTGCGAGGACGAAACGACTGGTAGTGAAGGTGGGCACCGGGGTGATTACCACAAGGGAGGGATTCCTGGACATGCAGCAAGTAGGCAATCTCTCTACTCAGCTCGTGGAACTTAGGAATAAGGGCTACGAGGTGGTGGCAGTAAGCTCTGGAGCCATCGGGGCAGGGATAGGAGAGTTGGGCATGAAAAAGAGGCCCACTACGCTACCTGAGCTACAGGCGGCCGCCGCCGTAGGACAGAGCAAACTTATAGGGGCCTACGATGATTATTTCAAGGTCCACGGCTACCATGCGGCACAGATACTCCTTACAAGGGAAGACCTTGAAGACCGCCGCCGTTACCTTAACATCTCAAATACCATAGCAAAACTGCTGAGGATGAAGGTTATACCTGTTATTAACGAAAATGACACTGTATCAGTAGAAGAAATTGCATTCACTGATAATGATACCCTTGCCGCACTGGTCACTAATCTCCTGAAGGCAGAACTCCTGATAATGCTTTCCTCTGTGGACGGACTTTATAAGGACCCTGCGCATAAAGAGATAATCCCTGTAGTGGATGAAGTCAATGAAACAATTGAAAGCCTTGCCTTTAATAGCAAGACCGATTTAGGAACAGGAGGAATGCACAGTAAACTCCAGGCTGCCAGGGTGGCAACAAGCTCCGGTGAAGCCGTCATTGTCGCTAATGGCAGGACGCCCCATATCCTTATAAAGATAATGCAGGGTGAGCCTCTGGGTACTCTTTTCCTGCCCACCACCGAGAGGCTCCAGAGCCGCAAACGCTGGATAGGTTTCACCCTGCGGCCAAAGGGGCGTATCTATGTGGATAAAGGTGCCTCCGAGGCCCTCTCCAGTGGAAAAAGCCTGCTAGCATCTGGTATTACCCAAATAGAGGGGGATTTTGAAAGGGGCGATGTAGTATCCCTCTTGTGTGACAAAGAGGAATTTGCAAAGGGTCTCTCCAACTATTCCTCTGAGGAGTTGAATAAAATCAAGGGCCAGCCAAGCTCCCAGATAGCCCGCCTTCTGGGCACCAAGCCCTACGACGAGGTAGTGCACAGAGATAATATGGTATTGCTGTAAGAAATTGAAGAAGGTGCTTGCGTAGTTTACAAGTTGACATTGCTTCTCAACGGTTTACAATGAAACGTGCTATGAAGGAACGAATTGAGGTAACCCCAAATATCTGTCACGGACAGCCTTGCATAAGAGGTACAAGGATAATGGTGTATATCATTCTTGAGCTCTTGGAAGCAGGGCTAACCCCCGGGGACATTATTAGAGATAATTACCCCAATTTGACGGAAGAAGACATTAAGGCATGCCTTACCTACGCCACCTCCCTTGTGAAGGACCAGGAATTTGTTCCCTTTGAGGAAACAACCTAGTTGAGGTTTTTTGCCGATGAAAATGTTTACCCAAAGGTCATATCCCACCTTAGAGAGATAGGACACGACGTTAAAGACATTAGGAGTTCAAACCTTTCCAGTGTTTCCGATGAGGAGATTCTTGAATTTTGCAGAAGGGATCAGAGAGCACTTATAACTTTCGATAAACATTTTACTAATATCCTAGGACATCCACCAGAAAACACTTTCGGGATAGTTGTGGTTAGAATCCATCCTCCTACTTTAAGGGAAGTAGAAAAGGCTTTAGAAAGGTTTCTTAAGGAATCCAATTTCGAGACGTTAAAAGGTAAGCTAATTGTTCTGACAAGGAAGGGTTATAGAATAAGAGGGATTAGCCAATAAATCAAGGGCCAGCCAAGCTCCCATATAGCCCGCCTCCTGGGCACCAAGCCCTACGACGAGGTAGTGCACAGGGATAATATGGTGTTGCTGTAAGAAGTTGCAAAAGCTCTGAGACCAAAATCCGTTGATTTCATAATCTCGATCTATTATTCTGTCTTTATGAAAACAAAATTTAAGATTATCTTAGAAAAGGAAAAAAGGGGTAGTTATACAGTTTTTGTTCCTGCCTTGCCGGGCTGTCACACTCAAGGAGATACCATTGAAGAGGCCCTCAAGAATGCGAGGGAAGCCATTGAGTGTTACATAGAAAGCCTTAAGAAAGACGGCCTGCCTATTCCGACCGTTCCTGAAGAATTGGTTTGTGATATTGAAGTAAAAGTATGAGCCGTCTTCCTCAAGTTTCGGGGGAACAGGCGGTTCGTGCCCTAAAAAGGTTGGCTTTATTATTCACCACCAAAAGGGTAGCCATGTTACCCTTCGTCATGCCGTAGATAAATCAAAAAGGACTGTCGTACCAGTTCATAAGGGTAAGACGTTGGGCAAAGGGTTACTCCTATCAATTATTAAAGACGCTGGCCTTTCAGTTGAGGAATTTAAGAGGGTTCTCTAAGTCTAGGTACTTGCTAGAACCTGCCGAGAAGTATCAATATCCCTAACAGGATAAATGCCCCTCCCGCAATATCCTTTATAACGTTTATAGGGACTGCCTTTGTTATTAGTGCTCCCAGGGCTACTCCGAAGAAGGTTACTACTGCTAGTGCTACGACCGCACCAATGAAAACGGACACAGGCTTTTGAGTCTGGCTGGATAGGAATATGACGCCTAACTGTGTCTTATCCCCCAGTTCTGCAAGAAAGATGGTTAGGAATGTACTAAAAAGGATTTTCCAATCCATAGCCTCCTCCAATTCAAATTTATATGTGGATCTTAGTTGTAGCGTGCCAGCTCGTCTGGCACGTTGTTTTTTACGTGCGACATCCGCCTTAGGCGGATCGCACGCTACAAAGACATTAGTGACCCTTTTTAGACCCGAAGGCATAATAGAGCTGGCTGAGTTCCTCTGAGCCTAGAAGGTAAGCAGTACCCAAGAAGCCAATTAGCCCTGACAACACCGGCAGGAACAATCTTTCGGTCTTCACCCAGAATGTGCCCCCTGATGGGGGTACTATACATAATGTCGCCAGACAGATTAAGGCCATAATAGCGGTGGCCACAAGGGTCTTTCCACATGAGGCCATTAGCTTTTCCATGCCCTCCAGCTTCAGTCTACGGTGGAGGATACTAAAAAGTAAGGTCGCCTGCAGTATGGCACACAGAGAGGTGGCTAGGGCCAATCCTCCCTCCCGAAGAAACCATACGAAAACTAGATTTAATACCAGGTTTAATCCGACCATACTCGCCCCTATTTTGGCTGGAGTGAACGTATCCTTCATGGAATGGAAGGCCCTTACCAAGATATGCATAATGCAAAAGGCCCATAATCCTATAGAATAGAATCCTATCACCCAGGCGGTGCGTTGGGTGGACTCTAAAGTAAAAGCCTTCCTCTGGAAGAACAACTCTACCATAGGGTCTCGTAATATGGCTAGCCCTACCGCGGCAGGGATACCGGCAAATAGCACAATAGAAAGGGCCCTCTTCAAGGTCTCTGAAAAACCGCTCATATCTCCACGCACTGACTGGACGGAAAGGGTGGGGAAGATAGCAGTTGCCATCGCCACACCTATAAGTGCTGAGGGAAATTCCATCAGCCTGTCTCCGTAGTAGAGCACTGAGGCCGCACCGCTTTTTAGAGGGAAATTTATCACCTCGCCCAAAAATTCAAAGGAAGTTGGTCCCCCTGGTGGGCTTGCGAAACCTACCGCAACCAGGCTATCCACCAATACGTTTATCTGTATCACAGCCAGGCCAAAGACTACAGGACCCATGTTGGTAGCAATCTCTTTTAGACCTGGGTGCGAGAGTTCTACCAGGGGAAGAATCCTTCCTCCGTTATTGTAGACAACCAGCCACTGCAAACCTAACTGTAAGAAGCCTGCTACCAGGACGGCGACGGCTACCAGGTAAATACCCTCCTCAGGGCCTTTCCTAAGGCTGTAAGCGGCAAAGAACATTGCACCTATCCAGCAGAGATTCAATATAACCGGGGAAAGGGCTGGCATAAAAAAGTGTTTGAGACAATTCAATACGGCAGAAATCAACGCAGCAAGACAGATAAGCAGACTGTAGGGAAACATTATAGCCAGGAGTTCAAGGGTTTTTTCCCACTTAGCCTCCAGTGAGACCGACTTGAGGGTAACGAAAAGGGAGGTCTCCACTACCAGGACTATAAGGGTTAATAGGGTTGCAAGGACAGTGGCCACCACACTAACCAACCTCCACGCCTCCTCGTTCCCTTTCTTTTCCAGGTACTCAGTAAATGTAGGTACAAAGGCAGCCGTCAAGGCTCCCTCACCAAACAGCCGCCTGAATAGATTGGGGACTCTGAAGGCCACAGCAAAGGCATCCCATACCAGGCCCGTCCCAAAGAAGCTTGCACACAGGACATCCCTTAGGAGGCCCAAGATACGGCTCAGAAGGGTGCAGAGGCTTACAGTCCTAGCCGTGCTTATAAAGGAGTGGTCACTCATCATAAATTACAAATTGCAAAATGAAAATTGGAAATTTCAAATTTTAAATTCACAATTCCCAATTTACAATTCTTTTATTTGACATTTTGGGTCTCCACCCCTCGGCAATGACTGGCTTAACTGTAAGGTCGCATTCAGGACATCGTCCTGACTTATCACGGCAGAACATACAGCTACACGGCCGGCCCCTACCCTTGTAACTTCTGCTAAATTCGTCAGGTTTATGCCCCCTATTGCGAAATAAGGTATCGGGAAGTTTCTCAGATGGTACAGGATTTCTGCGCCTATGGGTTGCTCCGATGGGAGTCCGCCTGAGGCGGATGCCACCTTGGTTTGGGTGGGAAATATAGGGCCAATACCTATATAATCTGCCCCTTCCTGATGGGCTTGCCTGGCCTGCTCAAGGCTGTGGCAAGACAGGCCAATGATAAAATCTCTTCCCAGCAAACCTCTAGCCTCGCCAATGGACATATCTTCCTGACCAAGATGCACCCCATCTGCCCCGGATTCCAGGGCAATATGGGGACGATCGTTCACAATAAACAGACCTCCCATTCTTGCAGTCAATTCCCTCAGTTCCAGTGCCAGCCTAAGGAAATCTCCATCAGACATCTCCTTCTCCCTCAATTGAAGAATATCCGCCCCCCCTTGGAGGGCCAGGCGCGCAGTTTCTGATATTGGACTTTTACACAGGTGGCTAGTCAATATTACATATAATCTCGCCCCTTCCAGTAAGGACAGGGCTAAAGCCCTGTCCTCAGACTCTGAGGTGGACAGACCTGAAGGCCCGCCTGAGGCGGCTATGCCTCTGTCACTATCTTCCCTACGTTTCTTGTGGGAGCTTTTAGCCAGCATAAATCTACAACTTATACCAAAACAACCTTGCTTTCAAGGGCTAAAGTTAGAATATGGAGTCCATTGACCGTGTCAATGGCTATTTTGGAGTTAATAGTGGTGCTAGGGAATAAGGAATGATGAATAAACGGACCTCTGCCCCTAAATGGTGGCACTTTATTTTCTGAATTTATAGACAATAAAGGAGAAACCCAGGGTGACAAAGGAGCTGGCCGCAGCGGTGGGGCCGTAGGGAAGGTCAAGGAAATAGGAGATAAAAAAGGCAGAGGCAGCGGTGCATACACCCTGGATGCAGGAAACGATGAAGACGTTCCTCAGCCGGCGAGCTAGGATTAAGCCATTAATGGGAGGAAGTATTATGCTGGAGGTTATCATCATGTTCCCCGCAATCATAATACCTATGGCTATGGCTGCCCCTATGCTAAAGTAGAGAAGCATATTCCAGAGTGCAGAGTTAACACCCTGCGCCCTGGCCATGTCATAGTCAAAGGAGACAAAGACAAATTCTTTATAAAAAAGGAGATGCAGCGTAATTACCGTTATAACCATTCCCAGAGCGATGTAAACCTGTAGTGGGGAGATGGCCAGGATGTCACCGTAGACCACATGTTCCACCTCGTGAATGCCCAGTGGACTTTTGGCCATCATCAATGTGGTGACAGCCGAAGCGGTTACAAAGCCCAGACCAATAATACCCTCCTGTGAGAATTTTTTGCCTGCCAGGTTCTGTGACATAATCAGCATCCCCAGGAATGTAAAGAGCAGTGAGAAAATCATCGGAGGGAGGTGCAGGAGAAAGGCAAAAGCTACGCCCATGGATGAAATCTGGGCAATGGCGACCCCTACAAAGATTATCCTCTTAAGGACAATATATACGCCTACATAAGAGCAGATGAAGGATACGAGAAGAATTCCAGCCAGGGCGTAACGGAAGAGACTGAGTGATGCTAATAAGTGTTCCATTAAGGCTGTCCTATAATAGCCTTTTTGCCACCGACATCGTAAATCTTTACCTTCATGTTATAAATCCTCTGCAGATTCTCTTCCGTTAGAACCTCGTCCACTTTTCCCACATATAGCTTACCGTTCTCAATTATGGCCAATTTTACCACATAGTTGGTCATTACCGTAAGGAGGTGACTTACCATTATTACAGTAAGATTATGTTCATCATGGAGGTTCTTAAGAAGCTCCATAATCTCCTGTTCACCAGCAATGTCAAGGTTATCGCAGGGCTCGTCTAGAACCAGCATAGAGGGCTTACTTGCAAGGGCCCTTGCTAGAAGTACCCTTTGTTTCTGCCCGCCGGAAAGGTCTCGGAAGTTCCTGTGTACATGCCCCTCCATATTCACCTGGGCAATTGCATCATGGACGATAGCGTAGTCTTCCTGTGTGGGTTTTCTCACAAGGCCTATTGGGGCATACCTTCCCATCATTACAACATCCATAACGGTAAGGGGAAATATTTCATCCAGAAATTCCCTCTGTGGCACATAACCTAAGGGCTTTTTCATCAGGCGGAGTTCCTCACCAAAATAAACACTTCCCTTAATGGGTTTAATCATCTTGAGAAGGACCTTAAGAAGGGTGGTCTTCCCAGACCCATTAGGCCCAGCTATACCCAAAAAATCTCCCCTCTCAATGATAAGATTTACATTGTCTACCACCACCCTTTTTCCATAGCCCAGGGCAGCTTCACGAAATTCTATCAGCCTGTTGTTTTCCTTTTGCTTCGCTTCCATCTTACAAAGTCACCTTTTACATTAGAAAAGTATTTAACATAACAGCTTGTTTGAAATGAGGTTAAGTCTGTGGTTTTATCCCCATCTCCTGAAAGGCACGAATGATATTATCAATAAGGTAATCAAAGAGGCTAAAGTAATCAGTAACCCCTTCAGCCCCCAGTACAGAGGGGGAAAGTATAACTAATTTTGCCCCAGTCTTGTTAGCTACAAACTGTGAAATTTTTGTCTCATAAAAGGGTTCCTGTATAATTATCTTTACCTTCTCCATCATCATCTTTTCTATCAATGAGGTCACATGGGCAGGGGAGGGGGGAACACCTGGTTTTGGCTCTACATATCCTGCCGCTACAAGCCCAAATCTGTTCAGAAAATTCGGCCAGGTATTATGATAGGTTATCACTTTAGTCCCTGCGTATGGCTTCATCTTAGCTTCCAATTGAGGCAAGAGTGCATCCACCTTTTTGTCAAATTTTGCCTCGTTCTCTTCATAATAAGCACTATTTTCCGGGTCTATTCTCCTTAGCCCTTCCAAGATATTATGCGCTATAACCTTACCATTATCAGGGTCAAGCCAATAATGGGGATTGCCGTAAAGATGGATATCACCAAGCTCACGGGTTACTCTTATCTGGGGTATCTCCAGAATCTCAGCCCCAACAGAGGCATCTACGAAACCGGGTGCACCGTACAGAATTTTGGAGTTTCGCGCCCCCTCTGCGAGTATAGGAGCCCAAAGCTCCAGGTCCAGACCAATCTTTACGAACATATCCGCCTTATGCAGTTTTACCATATAGCTTGGTTTTACATCCACATAGTGAGGGTTCTGGTAGCCCTGGATTATACTCTCCACATCCACCTTGTCACCCCCTACGAAACGCGCAATGGAGGCTATGTCCGTAGAGGTGGCAACTAGAAAAAGCTTGGCCTCTGTCTGCCTCGGCAGAGACAGCGCAAGACCTAAACTTGTAGTGAGCAAAGCGAATCTAATTGTTAGCCGGAAAATGACATTAAATCTGCTATTCATAGAAAAATATCCTTTCATGCCTTGTAAGGGCACGTTGCAACGTGCCCCTACCTAATAGACTTTATAATTATAATGCCTACAGCCTCCTATTTCATGTACTAAAAGGGGTGGGGCCTGTGGATGCCTATGCTAAAGGTGGTCTGGAGCGTAAAGGCGTCATCACTGTCAGCGATAGGAGTTATGCCTTTCCTCTCTGTATGACTGTACTGCAGTCTCCATCTTCCAAAGTCGCTCTGCCAGAAGGTCCAGTAGGGAGTTATATCCCACTCATAATCCCTATTATCATGTAGGGTCTGGGCATAATCCAATCTTAATCCTACAAAATTCCGCCTGGTCAACTGGTATTCCGCATAGGTAAAGGCCCCCCAGCTATCCTCCGCATTGTTCTTAAAAATGATGTTGTTTGTAACTGGGTCTCTTTCCACAAAGCCTATGTCATCTAGCTGGGTAAAGTAGGCCTCAGACGACCAGAGGAAGCTCTTATAAGGCTTTAGCTTAGAGGTTATAGGTTTCCAGCGGTAAGTAAGGTCAAAACCTTCTATATTGGCATGGACTTGACTGTCACCCTTATCAAAGCGGGTCTTCAAGGCGCCAGTTTGACCTGTCAACCCCACTTCAAGGGAAGAATTAGGGGTAAGGTCAAAGAAGTTTTTCAGGTGACTTACATAATAGTGTTCGTTAGCACCGCGTGTTGTTAAAACCTCCTGCGTTAGCTCTATGTACTTATCCCAGGGGTTAGGAATCAGCCAACTTACAGATATACCCGGGTCTTTGGGCCCCTCGTCTCCAAAAAGATTCCTTATAATGAGCGGATAGTCTACCTGAAAGATTTCTGGCCTGTGGGTTCGGCTGACCTTACCAAAAGCAGTATGAAACTGACCTAACTTAACCTGCAAACCCTTAGGCAGGGTCAAAAGGGTCATAAAACCTTCCTCCAGCTCTATACCGTCTTCATGTAGACCTATAAAGAAATCGGCCCTTGCATAGGGGTCAATAGCGGATTGCAAACCCAGTTCTACCTCCCTCATGGCAAATCTATCGGCAAACTCCCTATTCTCAAACTTGTTTTCCGTCCAGTTAAAATCCCCGCGCCCCCTCCCAGGGTCAAAGAATTGACCAGTGAAGTCACCAATTACGCTAATATCCGGGTTATAGGTCTGCAGGATGCCCGGTCGAATCCTCTGTAGGAATCCTCCAGGATAGGCCGCTTCTGGTACTGTTGGCATTTGGGAAGATGGGATTGGTGGGTGAGGGCCGGCGGTTTCCTTTTTCTCACCCATCAATCCCTTTAGTTCCTCCTCCATTTTTGCCTTTTCCTCAGGTGTCATGACCACATTGCGAATAGCGCTATCCGCCTGAGGCGTATCTGACGAATAGCTGGGGCGATTAGCTGTCCTTGGATTTCCTTCTTCTAGTCTCTGGAGCCTTTCTTCCATCTTTCCCAGCTTTCCTTCATAATCCATCTTCATCTTAAGCATCTCACCTTTAAGCTGTAGTACCTCGTCTTCAGCGTCTGGCTCCTCTGCAAAGAGGCCCATACCGCCGAAAGATAATAATATTAGTCCACCTAAGGCGGATAGAGGCAATAATTTCCACATGGCTTTTCTCCTAAGAAGACCATGAAGTATGTAAAGCA
The DNA here is from genome assembly GCA_023261505.1 of Planctomycetota bacterium. Lineage (GTDB taxonomy): Bacteria > Planctomycetota > Brocadiia > Brocadiales > Bathyanammoxibiaceae > JAHFOV01. The sequence continues at coordinate 11,224 of JAHFOV010000023.1, read as the reverse complement.
GTAGGTAGTAGGCAGTATACAAGGATAATTCTTCTCCTGTCTACTATTAGCTGTCCTACCGTTTGTTGTCTACAGGATTACAAGGGGGGAGCCCGAGAGTATTTCTCGGCAAGGGAAAGGATTTTGGATGGTGACTTAAGAAAGTTGTCACCAACTTCACATGAGGTAAAAATAATGCTCACCTCATTTGTGAGCAGGCTCTGATGGAAATTCTTTACCCACTGACATAGTATACAGCTATCGGCATCGTGACTCTTGTCAGAAAGTTCTGGTAATGACGCCCTTGACAGAGTTAATTCACTTGAAGCCGAGGGGTTGTTTTGATATTGAAGTGCTAAGAGGTTATTGCAATGGCAGTTGCAGGCGTACCGGTGCAATCCCTCCGCCCCTATTGCGAGGGTAAAATAAGGGAAAAAAAGTAAAGGTAAAAGCCACCTAAAGGAATGGAAGCCCTTGGTGGGTCTCCGTCTAGGCATAAACTCCTCCGTGGAAAAGCGTACGCAAAATATCAGAAACTGCATAGCATGTCAAGGCTATTTTGCATCCCATACCTCCACCTCTTTCCACTTTAATCGTCTTTAGAACCAAAAAGTCGTTTGCTAATAACTTTTTTTGCGTATTTATAGCCTTCTTTACCACTTAAGGCAAATCCTATCAAGAAAGGTATCCAGGAGAGTATGTAGACTAAAAGGCTTAAATTCCTTAACCGTGTATTATGTGTTCCTGCAGCCCCTCCCATTACAGCCAGGGCCGCATAACCACACAATAAACTGCCTATAATCAGGACTAAGCCCAGTTTAAACTGCCTGCTTGAGCCAGGTTTTTCTTCCTCCAAGACTTTAACCTATCTCCCCTTAGCAATAATGTCAAATTACATCGTAATAATATATTTGACACATAAATTAAAAAAATAATTGACAAACAACAAGATTCTAATTAAGATTGATTATAATTTACGGGACTGGGGATTCCTGGTCGGCAAATAGCTCTGACATGAACGGGTGAATAGCTCTAATATAGTCGGAGCTATTTGTTTTTATGGAAATATTTTCAATCCGTTTATAAATCCCTTCCCCTTATAGATTTTCTTTTCAACAATATTATACGCTGGGTTTGGCTTATCGGTATTTTGTACATGCCTGGCAATTGGGTAGACCACTAAATCAGCTAACTGTGTACCTATGATATTCATCTTCTTTGGAACCAACTCCAAATTGAAATTTATTTTCTTAAATCGGTCGGCTTTAATGTAATTAGTTCCTTGATTTGCTGTCCGTAAGAAACTCAACCTTAGGTTGTTATCTTCCTTCCTTCCTTCCACGACTTTCTGCGATGAGTTGCACTCTATTTTGTTCCTTATCTTCAAGTAGTGGTAATAATCTCTCCATACAGAAGGTCATTGCTAGGTCATAAGGATTTGTTGCAAAATCTCCGTACTTGTCTTTGTGTTTCTGTTTACGAATAACTGACACAATTAATGTATAGTCCAGACCTTGCATTATTTGATTTAAGCGTTCACAAAACCCATCTCGCACCTTACGGTTAGAAAGAAATCTAAAGTCATTCTGAGCCTTGCGTATATCCCGTGAATGCATAATAACAGCTTCATGCCTAAAATAATCCATTTTAAACTGGTAAATCGCTGGAACAATCTTCTGGTTGTACACAGATTCTTCACAGATAAACATCGCAAGTGCGAATAGAGGGAAATCTTTATCTACAAGTTCTAACGAGTGGTCTCCAGTTTCGTCTAAATATACAATAACAGGCATTTTCCCCTATTCATTACACTTCAAGCCTAAATCTATACAGGTTTTTCCTTTGTCTTGCCTTTGGTTGATCTTTGTGTGTCAAGTATATTATTGCCTTCCAAATAGTGGCTTTAGTTTGTTATAAGAATTTTGGCGTTTGGATTTTTTCTATCTTGGCGCCATTTCTTTCCCTGATAGGAATTTCTGCGGCAGAGTTCTCCTGTGATGGACTGAAAAATCTGTGCCTTGGTAAAAGGCCAAATGGGAGAGATAAGTGCATCTCCATGGGTATCCCCTACCAATCTCTGGATGGTAGTCTCAGGTAGAATCCTCTCCAGAAAGTCTGCCGCAAGAGTAACGTACTCTTCGGCCTCCATGGTTTTTACTAGCCCTTTAGAGTATTCCTCTGCCATAGGCGTTGAACGAGCAATATAGAGATGATGGAGTTTTACACCATCTATGCCTAGTTTGGCTAGGGCCTCAGCGGTAGCCATCGTATCTGCCCAGTCCTCTTCTGGAAGTCCAAGGATGACGTGGGCACAAACGTTTATCCCCAGGGCTTTCGTACGCTGAACGGCCTCTTCAAAGTCTTTGTAAGTATGGCAACGGTTAATGCGTCTAAGGGTGCGGTCGTGGATGCTTTGAAGGCCATATTCTATCCATAAGTGGTAGTTATTCTTATAGCTGTTAAGGAGTTCCAGTACCTCGTCCGGCACACAGTCTGGCCGTGTGCCTATGGATAGACCTATAACGTCTTCATCTTCCAGGGCCTCATTGTATCTAGTGGATAGTGTTTTAATATCTGCATAGGTATTGCTGAAGGCTTGAAAGTACACAATAAACTTTTCCGCACCGTAGCGTCTCTTAAGATATTCCTTCCCCCTTTTTACCTGTTCCCGGATGGACTGCACTTCGCCCCTAGCGTTGGGGCTGAAACTCTCGTTGGCGCAGTAAGTACAACCCCCTGTCCCCTTATAACCATCCCTGTTGGGGCATGTAAAGCCCGCATGTAGGGCTATCTTGTGTACTTTAAAAGGAAAACGTTCCTTAAGATAACGGCTAAAAGAATAGTAGCGCTCTTCTTCTTGCCAGGGCCGAGGCTTAGGGTAGTCCATCTGTAGCCGTTCATCTTCGCCCAAGGCAGATTGGTAAGCAATTGGTTTGTAACGCATTTAGGGAACCAGCACACAATTGTGAAAATACGTAAAGAATTTAACAGATTCTGTGGATGGTGTCAAACGGCTGGTAGGAGCTGGAAGGTCCGACTTAGGGAATTGCTAATGGTAGAAATCCACGCCAAAAAGGAATAACCAGCTATTTATGCCATGGTTATGGCTAGCGGTACCTGCATTAGAGATATGATGAAACCTAGTCTGGAAGCTTATGGCAGTCTTATCGTTGAGCATATATTTAAGCCCTGGTCCTCCCTGGGGGCTACCGTTGAACTCGGACCCTAGCTCATGTACCTGCAAATTAGTGTATAAAAAGCCTGCTCCTGCCGAGAAGTATGGTACCAGCTTAGTGCCGGTCTCAAAATTGTAGGTAAAAAGTAAGTTTAGCCCTGTCTCAATGGCATTGCTAGGGGTGACGAACATGCCCAGCACTGGTTCTAACTCTAACTCCACGGCGCCCTTGACCTTGTCAAAATCTGCAATAAAAAATCCGATTTTGGGGAGTAAAACTAAATCATTTATTGATTGACGCTCTTCCCCATGGCCAAAACCGCCACTTATCCCGTACTCGCGCATCCCTGCCTCAAAATAGCGGTCTTTCTTGCCCTCCAGTTTGAGCATCTTTTCGTCGAGCTCTACCTGGGCTAGTGCCTGAGCGCCTAGTAGGCTGATGGCTGTAAAAATCATGATGTATGCGATTTTTTTCTGCATTTTCCACCAAAACAAAGACAAAATAACTAAAAATGAGCGTTAAATCAACAAAAATCTTTAAGATATTGACGGCAAATGTAAATGTAATGAAAGAGCATCTCCAGGCAAGGCAATCCACCTAAGGCGGATTGACAAGATGTTCCAGGGGCTGATATAATGCTTTCAAGTAAATACTTAAAAATTTGAAAGGGAAAACCGCTGGCTTTCATCCTAAGCCTTCTCTCCGCAAGAGGAAGGAATAGGAATCTTCTGAGAGGTTCAAAAGTCAATCATTTTGCGATAGGTGCAAAGATTGTTTCTGACCCAAACGCTTGTCATGTTTTCCCAGGGGCAAGAAATAGGTTGAGGCTAAGTCTCGCCCATACAAAACCTTAAATACTCTTCGCCTGCCTAAGTTAATGACAATGGAATGGTTCTGGCTCTTTTTTCTAATGGGTTTCTTGCTTTGCCTGTCGGCGCTGTTCTCAGGCTCTGAGACCGCCCTGTTTTCTCTTTCCAGGGAGGATATTAAGAGGATAGAGAACGAAGGTACCCATACAGGGAAGCTCATAAAGGAGCTGGTAAGCTCCCCTAAGAAACTTCTTGTTACATTATTATTTGGCAATAACGTAGTAAATATAGCCTTCTTCAGTATATCCTACGGTCTTTCTGAATGGGCCCTCAAAAATCAAACCCATGGAACCCTTTGGGCCACTCTTATTGGAATCTTAAGTCTTACTACAGTAATTATCTTTGGGGAGGTAATCCCCAAGGGTATAGCAGTAAAAATACCTGAACATGTGGCTCGCTATATAGCCTTTCCTATTTATGCCATAGGAAAGATTCTCCTGCCCTTCAGGGTACCAATAGGATGGATAATAGACGGTATAGGCTGGATACTGGGCTGGAGCCCCAGACATGAGCCCTATGTTACCATGGAAGAACTAAAAGTCTTGCTATCCCTTAGTGAGAAACACGGAGTTGTGGAACCCAAAGCCAGGAGCATGATACATGCAGTGCTGGACTTTGGGAGGCTAAGGGTGAAAGATTTAATGGTGCCCAGGGTGGATATGATGGTTTTTGATATCTCCCATCCCTTAGAGGAATTTACTTCCCTAGCAAAGCGTAGCATATACAAGAAAGTACCTGTTTTTGAGGGTACCAGCGATAATATACTCGGGCTAGTGTATGCCAAAGATGTTTTTCTCAACCCAGGTAAACCACTAAGGGAATTAGTAAAGCCTGTACTTTTCGTTCCAGAGTCAAAGAATATAGAAAGCCTTCTTAGAGAATTTCGCAGGGAGCACGCTCAGATGGCCATCGTGATAGATGAATATGGGGGTACTGCAGGCCTTGTCACCCTGGAGGACATCCTGGAAGAGGTAGTGGGAGAAATTCAAGATGAGACTGAACGCCCGGAAGAACCAATAAGGAAATTGGGAGATAATCGTTACATAATACACGGTAGCCTTAGCCTCAGGGATTGGTCTGAAACCTTTGGAATAGAACTTGAACCCAGTGAGGCTGATACCGTAGGGGGCTTTGTGGTATCATTACTGGGACGTATTCCCCAAAGAGAGGATAGTGTTAGTTACCAAAACATTGTCTTCAGTGTGGATGAGGTAAGGAGACGGCGCATCACAAGGCTCCTTGTGGAATTCAAAGAGGAGCGATTCCCGAGGTCATAATGGAGTATTACTTATTAATTCTGGCCCTTTGCCTCGACTTTCTTTACGCTGGTGGTGAAACCGGCTTCTATTGTCTCAACCGCATGAGGCTCCATTACAGAGAGATAAAGGGCTGGTGGGCGGCGAAGAAAATAGCGAACTACATGGCAGAGCCGCAGAAACTAATTTGCGCCATCCTTATCGGGAACAACATTGCCCATTATCTAGCCACCATAGTTTTTACCTCCATACTCATGTCTAAAGTTTCTCCAGGAAAGGCAGAAATGATGGCCACCCTGATTCTGGCCCCCTTCCTCATGATATTCTGTGAGATTGTCCCTAAGAGTCTCTTCCAGAGGCATGCCGATAATTTGTTCTACAAAGTGGTCCCCCTGATGGAGGTCTCCTCAAAGCTCTTTTACCCCCTGGTCATACTGCTGGGCCTTGCAAGTCGTTTGCCAGAGTACTTTATTAAGGCAGAGTCGCGTCAGAGCCCCTTCTTTAGCCCGCAGCGTCTCAGTTTCCTCCTGGAGGAAGGAACAGAAGTGGGGGCCCTTTCTATGTATCAAAATATTATGGCCAGAAATATAATGGCCATGGGGCAGATACCCGTGAAAAAGGTAATGATACCACTAGAAGAGGTCACCATGGCTCCGGACACAGTTGGCCCCGAAACACTCAAAGATATTGCCAGAGCCAGGAAGTACTCCCGTATACCCGTCTATCGCCAAGAGAGGTCAAATGTGGTGGGCATCCTAACTTTGCTGGATTTCCTCAGAGAGGACAGACGAGAGGTGAGCCCTTTTGTGAAACCGGCTATTTACCTGGACGCTGAGCTGCCAGTAGACGACGCCTTACTCAGGCTCAGACACAGCAAGCAAAGGATGGGAATCGTTACCGATGGAACGGACGGTAAGGCGATAGGGATAATTACTATTAAAGACCTGGTGGAAGAGATTGTGGGAGAACTATCTGCCTGGTAAAAAAACCTAAATTTCAGATTGCAAATTGCACATTAAAAAAGGCCATTACCCTTTAAACTCAGAAAGGCCATTTTTCAAACATTTCTATAGAGGCGCCAGATATTGTATAAGTATTTGTTTTTACTTGACTATATAGTATATGAGCATTATAAAAACAATATGGAATTTACAAGCAAACATAACAATTTATGGGGATGCTACAAAAGTGTTGCCGACTTTCTCAGCAAACTGTGGTGAAGGGGATGGAATAAATGCGTGAAATTGCTGGCGGAGCTGAAGCCAGGCTATTCTACCAGACAAAGTTAGGATCAATTTATGTTGGTGACTCACTTCGCGTTCTAGCAGATCATGTTGCGCCAGCTTCCGTTGACCTTATAGTCACAAGCCCACCATTCGGACTAGTTCGCAAAAAGCCCTATGGTAATATTAATGCTGACAAATACGTAGAATGGTTTCGGCCATTCGGTGAGGCATTTCACCAGGTACTAAAGAGCACAGGGTAGCTAGTCATTGATATTGGGGGAGCGTGGATTCCGGGGCAACCCACACGCAGCCTTTACCACTACGAATTGTTAATCATGTTGTGTCGTGAGGTCGGTTTCCATTTAGCACAAGAGTTCTTTTGGTGGAATCCATCGAAGCTGCCAACCCCTGCTGAATGGGTGACGGTAAGACGTATTCGTGTCAAGGACGCGATAAACTGCATCTGGTGGTTGTCTCGTACTCCGTGGCCACGAGCCAGCAACCGCAGGGTTCCGTCTCCCTACAGTAAAGCCATGAAGGACCTTTTGAAAAATGGCTACAGCGCCAAACTACGACCAAGCGGACACGACATTAGCAAACAGTTCTCCATCGACAATGGGGCGTCCATTCCACCCAATCTCATTGCTATACCCAACACAGAGAGCAACTCCTATTACCTCCGCTATTGCAAAGAACATAAACTTAATGCACACCCGGCTAGATTTCCCTCAGAGTTGCCGGAGTTTTTCGTTCGTATGCTGACCGATATAGGTGATTTTGTTCTAGATCCCTTCGCTGGAAGCTGTGTGACGGGAGAGGTAGCTGAAAGGTTAAAGCGTAAATGGTTGTGCATCGATTTAGTTGAGGATTACCTCAAGGGCAGTCTAGCGAGATTTAAGAGAGTCGAGATACCTTCCTACTTTCAAAACAGAAAAGATACCGAAGGCAACTTCTACAAAATTTATCACCCGGCTGCATTATGGAATGGAACCGATCCTGAATCGTTACCAGTAGACGGAGGAAAAAAGCGACAACGGACTGTCAATAAATTAAAGAAGCCTATTCAATACACTACTAAGGGGCTACAGCAGCAGATCGAGTGGAGCTAGCAAGATGAGCGCTCTTCCGCCGGAACAACTTGTTGAAGCTATACTTGAAGCGATTCAAGAATCCGGAGATGCAGGAATGCTGGTCTCCAGGATACGCACTCACCCCAGACAATTTCTGATCTCAAAACCTACTGGAGAAACACATTCTCTATGGGTGTATGCTTGGACACTTACACACGGTGGACGCCCTCAGTTGGGAAACGAGTATCGTATCCAAATGACGTCAGTTTCTCCCCCTCTCCGGCTTAATCCTGACGGGCCGACTGTTCTAATTGGTTATGAACCAAACCTAAAGATGTTTGCTGGTTTTGATCTTGAACGGCATCGAACGTTTACTAAAGGGTCATCGTCTGTCCAAATTGACATAACTTCGATCCAGAAAGCGGTTCAAGATGGTCTTGCATTCGATCGGAAAGCTAACAACGAAATCGCCGTTGCAATTCGTCCCGATCAATTTCTAAACTATGCCTATGATGCAAAGAACCTTCACAAGTATGGCCGTGTTAAAAGCACCCTTACTTTACTGAGCAAGGCAACCTCCCTTGAGCCAATCGAATCGAAAGACATTGCCGCTTTAACACAACAACGTCGGCGTCTTGTGCAGAGGGTTAGTCTTATGTCTAGATCTGCTAACTTCCGTCTACAGGTTTTGAATGCCTACGCAAATCGTTGTGCCGTCTCACGAGCACAGCTGCGTTTAGTGGACGCGGCGCACATTCTTCCAGTTGGTGCACCCGCGAGCGTCGATCACGTTTTCAACGGTATTGCCCTATCTCCAACCTTCCACAGGGCCTTTGATAATGCCCTAATATATCTCGATGAACACTATATGATGCGGCTTAATCAGGAGAAGGAATCTTTGCTAATCAGGGATAAATTGGACTGCGGGCTTACTTCGTTCAAGACCGCCCTTGGAAAAGTTCACCTACCACCCGACAGAAGACAATGGCCTGACCCGTATTTTATAAAGAAAGCCAACGAGTTTCGACGAATCCGATGACGATAGTAAAGGAAATATAGACTGGAAGGCGGTTATTAAGTTTAACAACAGAAATTTGGAAAAGAATGAATTTGCATCAAAGGGATAATTAACTTAAAAAATTTGAGATTTGAAATCTGTGATTTATAATTCTTCGGCTTAGGTCTTCTTCCTAAATTTCTCGTGACAGTCGCTGCAGGTGCGAGAGACTTCGTCATAACGGAGTTTAACCATATTGATGTCCTTCCTGTCTCCTGCAAGTATGAGTTGTCTTATTGCCCTGCGGAATTGGTCCCCGATTACTATAAAATCGGTTGGTATCCCTGCAGGGTTCTTCTTATAGTAAAGATTCACACAGCGGCCTGCTATAAGGTCTTCTATCTTCCTGGAGGATTCATTTATAACCTTCCAGTCTTTCTTCTGCACGCCCCTATCCAGCCTTCTCATGTTCAGAGAGGTTGCAGCCATAGCCTCTTCTAGGCCCTGTTCAGTCTCGAGCTTTATCTCCTTTTCCTCCTCCCACTGTTTCTGGGCCCATCCTTCTAATGGGGGTAATTCCTCCTTTAGAAATTCCTTCTCCTGCTTAACTTCTTCCTCTTTCAAGGCTTCTTCCGGTTTTTCCCGCTTGCAGCTCATAAGCAAGGCAATAAAGACCAGCATAATTGGTATGTAAAGGTAGGCTTTTATTTTCATATTATGCGGGTTATCCGCCTGGTGCGGATTGCTCCTTTCTGTATTTTTTATGGCATTCCTGGCAACCCTCTTGCATAAGTTTAAACTGGCTTAAAGCCAGCGGTGCATCCTGATATCCTTCGGCTACAAGTAATCTAAGAACAGCATCATTGAATCTCTGGCTTATTTGTACAAAATCCTGGGACACGTCCTTGTTGACCTTTATGTAAGCATTTACGCATTGCCTGCCTATCAGGTCTTCTAGTATTTTAGAAGAATCTCGGGCAATTGCCCAGTTTTCCTCTCCAAGGGCATTCTCCAGCGTTTTCATGTGTCTTGAGGCGCTGGCCATAATGCCCTTCAGTTCCTCAGACTCCTCTATCCCTTCGCTTCGCTCAAGGGCAGGCCTTTGTCCTTCCTGAACCATGGGGGCAATTTCTTCCTCTTCCTGGGTAATAACCTTTTTGGTCTCCTCCTGAGGTTCTTCACACCCCCGACAAGAAGGCAGTAACATAATTACCAAAAAGGCCAGTGTTATTATATAGTTACTCTTAGGCAGTATAAACATTAAAACCTTCTTCTGGGGCGGAAGAAAAAGCCGTTTTCAATCTTCATATTTTCGGGGTGCTGGATTTGGTGGAGCATATAAGGACGTGGTGTAGCTTTCAATACGCTTGGGGCTTTTGCCCTAACTTCTATTCTCTCATTTAAATAATGGGCAGCTCCTTAGGTACTACCACAATGCCCTTATCGGTAACCGTGAAGTGTTTACGGTCTTCCTCAAGATTGTAACCAATGAGGGTATTGTCAGGTACTATAACCCCTTTGTCAATAATGGCCCTCTTTATCCTGACGTTCTTGCCAATCCTGACGCTATCCATTACGACAGAATCAATTACCTCGGAGCCAATCTCTATCCGCACATCGGGAGAGAGGACGGAATGTATTACTCTGGCGCCACTTATGATACAGCCCGGTGAGAGAAGACTGCTGAGGGCCGTACCTTTCATCTCCCCATTTGATAGTACCGTCTTGGCGGGTGGAAATTGTTCCTGGAAGGTGCGTATGGGCCAGTCCCTATCATAAAGGTTAAAAAGAGGGTCTAGTTCCACAAGGTCCATGTTGGCCTCCCAGTAGGCATCAAGGGTACCGATGTCCCGCCAGTATTTTACAGGTTTTTTGTTCTCATCCTCAAAGGGGTAAGCAAAGACCTTATCTCTACCCACCATGGACGGGATTACATCCTTCCCGAAGTCATGGGAAGAATCTTTTTTAGCATCCTCTACTACCCTTTTTACAAGAACCTCTGTATTGAACAAGTATATGCCCATAGAGGCCAGAACCTTTTTGGGGTCTGAAGGCATAGGAATAGGAGATTTGGGTTTTTCCTGGAAGCCCAGGATGCGGTTTTCCGCATCTACTCGCAGTACTCCAAAACGGTGGCCCTCTTCTAAAGGCACCTCTACAGCGCCTACGGTGATCTCTGCCTGTTTTTCCAGGTGATAGCATAACATTTTCCGATAATCCATCTTGTAGACATGGTCGCCCCCCAGTATGAGCACCTTTTTCGGATGTTCTCTCTCCAGGGTGTATATGTTATGGTAGATGGCATCGGCAGTACCCCTATACCACTGGTCTGATACACGCATCTGAGGTGGTATTATCTCTACGTAATCGTCCATCTGATAATTGAATAGGCCCCACCAACCCTGTCGAATATGGCGGTCAAGGGAAAGGGACTTATACTGGGTTAGGATTACTATCTTGTGAAAGCCGGAATTCAGGCAATTACTGAGGGTAAAATCAATAATTCTATAAATACCGCCAAAAGGGACGGCAGGTTTCGCCCTATCCTTGGTGAGAGGATACAAACGCTGACCCTCCCCGCCAGCCAGAATCATTGTAAGTATTCCCTTTAACTTTTCGTTACCTGGTATTGACATTTACTTATTCTAGCC
>JAHFOV010000132.1 GCA_023261505.1 Planctomycetota bacterium | reverse complement strand
TTTCCTTCTTTAACCTTTTCCAGTCTCACATCTGGTTGACCGATTAGCCAGAAGCTCTCGTTGCTAGCCCTTTTTTTCTTTAAATCCTCTGTGAGCAAATCGGTATTCATCTGCACCTTGAGGAGCGTAACGCCAGGCCAGTCGGTCTCATCAATATCCTTTGCTGCCTCTGGGTCAAACTGGAAGGTGGCAAATACAATAATTTTAGGTTTAGGGACGAGGTTCTGGCCCTCCTCTATTGCCAAAGCCACCTGCCTCTGCTCTAGCGGTGCGTGCTCAGGCCCGAAAGAGATTACCACACGCTGAGGTTGCCCATAGACTGCCTCTTTCTCACTCACAGAATCTGCACCTAAATCATTGGGTTTAGTCTCTGCCTCCGCATGCAGCCATCTTGTACCACCCAGGGGTTCTACTCTGGAAAAGAGGATGTATTGTCCGCTTTTGCCTCGGATGCCACACTTTAGCAATTCAGCCCGCCATTCTGCCTGGCGCAGGGTCTCTCCTGAGCGTGCAACCGTTTCGTCAGCCATAATGTCACCCTGAGCGTTAGCGAAGGGTCTCTCAGCAAGCGGTTTGACCACCGGTGAGGGCACGGCCTCCACGGTAAACGGGCCTGTAACCCTTGCCCTTGAACTATCCACAAATGGCTGGTCGTAAAGGGTCTCCTGACCGGGAGGCTCATTGTTGGCAATGGATTTCAGTGTGATGTGAGGGACGGTTTTGTATTTGAAGCCGCTCCCGACGCCTTCGTTGGGGTGTGCAAGTTCGTAGTAATCAAAAAGGGCGGTCATCAGTCGTTGTTTAGCAAGGGTGATAGCCACCCTTGAGGTATCGCAGGTAATCCAGCGCCTTCCCCACTGCTCTGCCACGTAGGCGGTAGTACCTGAACCACAGGTGGGGTCAAAGACCAAGTCCCCAGGGTCGGTCGTCATGAGGAGGCAACGCTGGATGATTTTTTCTGATGTCTGCACAACATAATTCTTGTTCTGCTCGGACATTTGTTCTGCCCAAAAATTGTTAATTGGAAATAATGGAAAATCATCAAAATACCTTTTATACCTTAAAGTGTTTCCAGTAATTACCATTCTGTTATTTTTAGCCAATCTTTCCATGCCTTGCGGATAATTCGCTTTCCAATGTGAGTTTAAATTTGGTCGGAAAATTTTTCCGTTGAACTCAAATGGCTGTTCCTCAGAAGCTGGCCCTTGGGACTGCAAATCGCCCTGTGAAAATAATTTTGCTCCTTCAAGAATTAAATTAGGATTTTTCTTATCTACTTCTGAAATTTTCCTAAACGAGCCGTTGGGAAGTTCAATGAAATCGTAGCCAGCAGTACCTTCCACCCCCAATTCCTTGCTTTTAAATAGTTGGTGATATTTTGTTTTTCCTTTATCTTTTGCGTACCAACATAGATAATCTCCTGCTCTAGATAAAGTTGCAGACTGAAAACCACTAGTAGTAGTAAAACTAATCAAACTAACAAAATTTTCATTCCCAAACACCTCCTCCATCAAGCATCTCACCAGGTGTACGTTCTCGTCCGAAATCTGGACGAAGATGCTACCGCTCTCGGTCAGGAGTTCCCTTGCCAGTAGCAGGCGGTCACGGAGATAGGTCAAATACGAATGGATTCCCAGCTCCCAGGTATCACGGAATGCCTTTATCATCTCCGGCTCCTGGGTTAAATCCTCGTCCTTACCGTCCTTCACGTCCCGCTTGTTGACGAAGGGCTGGAAGTTACTGCCGTATTTGATACCATAGGGTGGGTCAATGTAAACCATCTGGACTTGTCCGGCCAGGCCCTCCTTTTCAATAAGTGAGTTCATAACCAGAAGGGAATCACCAGCGATGAGGCGGTTTGACCAGTTATGCTTATGCTTGTAGAACTCTATGGCGTCACGCAGGGGTGGGTTTTCATCACTTCTTGCAAAGAATGGTAGTTGGCCTTGTCCGTTTCCATTTCGTTTACGCACTGCCTCAATGATAGTGCGTGGGTCTATTCGCTCGTGGACATGTAGGGAGACTGTAGGGACTTCAAAGGAGGTATGCTCCGCCTTGCCTGCCCAGTTCAGGTAAGGTTGCTGTCGTTTTTTTAACTCTGCTAAAGCCTGTTTTGCCTCATCCAGCGCCTCTGCCCCAAGGCCATCATCTATAACCTTTTCAACCTCGCTTCGCCGGCTGTCAAACTGCAGTTGTGGGTCAATATGCTTGTCATAGGCGTAGGTTTTCTTCCCACTCTCTTTATCGGTCTCAGGTGTTACCAGGCCGACAGGTGGATTATTTACCCGCTTCTTCCCTTTGTGTTCATATTGTTCAATAGGCTTCTTATCGGATTTCTTTACCTTTGCCATCCGAATCCTCCCCCCTATTGCCAAGATTTTCTAACAAACCCCTATTAAATCCTCATAAAAAACAAAAAGCATTTATCTTTGCTGGGACCCATCACTATCGTAAATCCTTTTTACCTCTTGCGGACTGTAATTTTATCTATGGATTGACCTACTGTAAAGGTTATTTCCCTACCGGTACTCAAGAAGTGGCTAGGACATAGCTCTATCAGTAGGACAATGATTTACTGCCAGGTCTTGGCTAAGGATACCAGGGCCTTTTTATGAGGCCATAAACTTCTAGTTGACTTTCCTTATACGTTAGGTGTATCATACCCACAGTGAAGGCCAGGCTTATAAGGTACGACAAGGGTTATGACGAGGATGGCAATGTCATAGCGGTCAAGATGTGGGAAGTTAAAACAACCACTGATAAGCCACATGGCTACAAGTATTCCCTGGTCTATATTGTCCAGGGCAAGAGGGCGATAGGCTACGATAATGCTGAAGGCAAGGGAGACCATCGGCACTACGGAGATGGGACAGAACCTTACAAGTTTGAGGGCCTAGAAAAACTAGCAGAGGACTTTTACTCAGATATTGA
>JAHFOV010000131.1 GCA_023261505.1 Planctomycetota bacterium | reverse complement strand
GGCCAGCTCAAGAGGATCAGTGCAGCAGTAGACCCTGACCTAGAGATTACTGAAATTACCGATAGGGTCACTAAGGCCGGAGGGCCGGCCTTACTATTTGAGAAAGTAAAGGGTTCCAACATCCCACTCCTGATAAATGCTTATGGCTCTTTTGAAAGGATGTCCCTTGCCCTCGGAGGCAGAAGCCTGGAGGAGATTGCCCAGGAGATAGAGAGGCTCACCAAACCCGCCGTCCCTGAATCCTTCATAGAAAAGATAAAGTTCATACCCACCCTGCTTAAGCTGGCGAACTTCCCGCCAAGGCTAGTGAAAAACGCCCCCTGTCAGGAGGTGGTAATAAGGGATAATCCCTCTCTCTCCAAATTCCCAATAATAAAGTGCTGGCCACTGGATGGGGGGAAGTTCATTACACTCCCAATAGTCTTTACCAAAAATCCTAAGACCGGTACAAGGAACGCTGGCATGTACCGCCTCCATGTGTACGATGAAAAGACTACCGGCATGCACTGGCACACCCACCATGACGGCGCCAGGCACTACAGGCTAAACTCTGAGATGGGTAAAAGGACGGAGGTGGCCGTGGCCCTGGGAGGAGACCCAGCTATCACCTACGCCGCCACAGCCCCCATGCCCCCCGACATAGATGAAATGATGTTAGCAGGACTACTCAGGAATAAACCCGTGGAGATGGTAAAGTGTCTGACGATAGATATGGAGGTAAATGCCGATGCAGAGATAGTACTTGAGGGCTATGTGGAACCCGCTGAAACCCGCCTGGAAGGGCCTTTTGGAGACCACACAGGCTACTATTCCCTGGCGGACCAGTACCCCGTATTTCATATTACCTGCATTACCCATAGAAATAACCCTATCTATCCAACTACTATCGTAGGCAAACCTCCCCAGGAAGATTACTTCATGGGCAAGGCCACAGAGAGAATCTTCCTCCCACTGGTCAAGCTCAGCATCCCTGAGATAGTGGATTTCAATATGCCCATCTTCGGCGTCTTCCACAACTGTATCTTCGTATCCATAGACAAGCAGTACCCCTTCCATGCCAGGAAGGTAATGCACGCCATATGGGGTATGGGACAGCTCATGTTCAGCAAGATTATTGTAGTGGTGGATAAAGACGTGAACGTACAGGACACTAATGAAGTACTCTGGAAGGTGGGGAACAATGTAGACCCCAAGAGGGACATTGTCTTTGTTGAAGGCCCACTTGATGTTTTAGACCACTCAGCCCCCCAACCAAAGGCTGGCTCTAAAATGGGCATAGATGCCACCAAGAAATGGCCCGAAGAGGGCTTCACCCGCGACTGGCCAGATGAAATCAAGATGACCCCAGAGATAAAGGGCCTGGTGGATAGGAGGTGGGGGGAGTATGGGATTAACTTATAAAAGTCAGTATTTATGTAAGCCAAAGACCTTAGGCTCAAAATTAAAAATTCCTTGACAAACAAGTAATCAATTATTAGAATCTTGAAAGTTCTATTAGCCTAGTAGATTTTATGGGGATTTGAAATATATGTATTTTGTAAGGCCAAAAAGGGTTTTAACGGACATTTGAAAGGGAAAAATTTTTTTGGCATCAAAGTCTAGCACTATTATAGACTTAGTCTTGTATTACTGAGAGCTGTGAATACCGGTGGTTTTTCGTGGGGAGGTACATGGTTAACGAGAACCCTCTTGTAGAGGAGAAGAAGGCGTTTGACCTTGCCAGGCGCTCACATCTGAGTAGACCTACAAAGCTCCACTTATCAGGGGTGAGCAAGGCCTTCAGGTCTACCAATGGTACTACTACCCTGGCCCTCCAGGATATAAATTTTGGGGTAAAGGAGGGAGAGTTTGTATGTATTGTAGGACCTTCGGGGTGTGGTAAGACTACTCTTCTAAATATTATTGCCGGGCTTGATAGGGCTGGTTGCGGGGACGTCCTGTGCAACGGCAAGAGGGTGAAAGGCCCTGGATCGGACAGGATAGTCATGTTCCAGGAGTCTGTACTCTTTCCGTGGCTTACTGTCCGCAAGAATATTGAGATAGGTCTGAAAAGCAAAGGCCTTTCCAGGGAGGCCAGGAGGGCAAAGGCAATGGACTTCCTAAAGCTGGTCCATCTTACTAGATTTGCAGACGCCCATCCCCATGAACTCTCCGGGGGTATGAGGCAGAGGGTTGCCCTGGCCAGGTCTCTAGCTATGGACCCAGAGATTTTGCTTATGGATGAACCATTCAGCGCCCTGGACGCCCAGACAAGATGGATACTACACTACGAATTACAGAATGCATGGCAAAAGACAGGCAAGACTGTTCTCTTTGTTACTCACAATATTAGAGAGGCTGTGTGCCTAGCTGACAGGGTAATTGTTTTTTCCAGTAGACCTGGGCGTATAAAGCGTGAATATTATATAGACCTGCCCAGGCCACGTGATGATAGTAGTGTCGAGGTAGCCGCCCTTGCTGGAGAAATCATGGAGTTACTGAGGGGCGAGATAGAGAAAGTGATGAAGGAAGAACTGGACGAGGGTTCCTGTAAAGAGTGCGAAGTGAAATGCGTAGGAGTCTCCCCTGACGACGGCAATTCGAAAAAGTAGGAATGGATTTTATCCCGTCCCTATGTACCTAACGCAAAAGGCATAACTTGGTTTCTCGCAAAGCTACTTTATCAAAAAAAGAGCCAGTAATAGCCCACCCAAATAGGCCCGTTCCCTGGAAGGATTACCTGGTAAAGTTCGGGTTTTACGCTGGGATGCTGGGTATTTGGGAGCTAATATGCCTGCTGCAGGTCTTCTCCCCTGATATCCTTCCGTCCCCTGTATCCGTGGCCTATACACTCTACAGGGGATTTGAGGATAAGAGCCTCCTTGTTGCCGTAGGGATAAGCATGGAGAGGCTTATCATCGGATATTCCATATCCGTAGTCCTTGGAGTTATCATGGGAC
>JAHFOV010000022.1 GCA_023261505.1 Planctomycetota bacterium | reverse complement strand
TATTATAGAGTTCCCTGTTTCTACACTAAACCTTGCGGGTAAACCTTTCATTCCAATTGGTGGAGGTTACCTGCGACTTTTACCAGTTAGGGTTATAAAATGGGCTATCTCCGAGCTTAATAAGAGGAGTTATCCGGCGATGGTCTACTTGCACCCATGGGAGCTAGACCCCCTGCAGCCACGACTGCCAGTGGGGGGGTTAAACCGCTTCAGACATTATGTCAATTTATCTAAGACAGAAGAAAAGCTAAGAGCACTTTTAAAGGAATTTGATTTCTCAACTGCGTCCTTCGTAATTGAGAAGACCATGAAGAAGAGACTCTTGCCCCTAAATGGGGAGATGGAGAATCGGAAGTGAAAAACATAGACAAAAAACATAAGGTTTTGATTTTTATATTAACCCTTACTGCCAGCTTCACCTTCTTTTTTGGTCATAAAAAGAGCATATCGCAGAGTAACGTTTTCACCAAAATGATACCCTCCCTCATAGGCCCCTGGGTAGGAGGAAAAGACCTCGAAGCGGATGCACGTGTTATTGAGATACTGGAAACCGATGACATACTAACCAGAGAGTACCTTGGACCAAAGGGTGTTACAATCTTACTCTGCATAGCTTTTTCTGGAGAAAGTCGCAAGGCTATCCACCCTCCGGAAGTATGCATGAGTGGAGGCGGATGGAATCTTATAGAAAAGAAACGCCTAAAAGTGCCAGGGTCTAACAATTTTGAGGCAATAAAGTTGATTTTGGAGAAGGGGGATAGCAAACAAATCGTGCTTTACTGGTATAAATCAGGCAAGGAATTTACAGCAAACTTTTATAGTCAGCAGCTTGGTTTCGTAAAGAGCATGCTCTTCGGTGGTGAAATTTCCTGTGGGTTGATTCGTGTCTCTACCCAGATTGAAGGCCAGGGCGTAGAGGAGGCCCTCTCCTCCCTTACGGATTTCGCACAGGCATTAATGCCCTATCTAACAGAGGGTGATAAAAATTGGCCCCAGAAAAAAAGCAAAGAGTCGAGTTAAAGGTCGTAATCTTATTATCCTTCCTCGCTCTCGCCCAATTTCTCACTTCCAACCTCTGCGCCCTTACGTCTGAGACTGTCCTGATTATTGTAAATGATAAAAGTCCAGCCTCCCAGGAAATAGCCCAATATTACCAGAGGATGAGGAACATTCCTCCTGAAAACCTCTGCCACCTTGACTGTCCGGAAGAGGAGGAGATAGACCGTCAAACCTTCAACGAACAGCTCAGAGACGCTGTCGCCAATTACCTCAACAAATATAATTTAAGAGATAAAATTCTTTACATCGTTACAACCAGCGGTATACCCCTTAAGATAAAAGGCTCAGGCGGCCCGGAGGGCGAGAACGCCTCTGTGGACTCCGAGCTTTGCATGTTATCTTGGTTTATGTCTTTCGGAGATTATAGCCTCCAGGGGGGTATACATAACCCCTACTTTGCCGGGAATAAACCTCCCTCACAATACACTCACTTTAACAGGAGGGAATTTGACATCTATCTGGTTACCAGGCTGACTGCCTATAGCATTAAGGAGGCGGAATCCCTCCTCCGCAAATCCCTCCAGGCAAGACCGGGCGGGCGGTTTGTGATAGATGATAAACAATTTAGTCGTTCCCCGGCCAGGGAGTGGATGCTGGAGGCAAAGAACCGACTTGAGAAGCTTGGTGTGGATGTAATTTTTGACGCTACTTCAGAATATATTACGGGCGCTAAAGATGTAATGGGCTACTGTAGTTGGGGGAGCAACGACAAGGATTGTAAGGGCCGCTTCCCGCGGTTTAAATGGAGAGACGGTGCAATCACCACCACGTTTGTCAGCACCAACGCCAGGACGTTTAAGGAACCGCCCGATGGCTGGAATATAGGAGAATGGGAAAACCGAGAAGGCTTTTATGCGGGGTCACCTCAGGACCTTATAGGAGACCTTATAAGGGAAGGCGTCACCGGGAGCGTGGGTAATGTCTATGAGCCCTATCTAACGGCCTGCGCCAGGCCTGATATACTTTTCCCGGCTTATGTATCGGGCTTCAACCTGGCCGAAAGTTACTACATGTCTTTGCCCCTCTTGAGCTGGCAGGCGGTAGTGGTGGGAGACCCGCTTTGCTCCCCTTACGAAGGTCGCGAGTGGCAAGGAGCGGATCGGAACCCAAATTGAAAGTACCTATTCTGAAGAATCCTTTTCAGTCTTAAACAAAGCCTGTTCCAGCACGTGAAGTTGTTTCTCTAGGCTGAAAAAGAGGATGAAGGCCACAATGAAGATGAGTATGCCTGTGAGGTCATGAACTCTCCCTGTAGCGACCTTACTGCCCCACTGGTTCGCAATAAGACAAACGGCCACAACCCGGACGCTATTTGACAGAAGGGCGATAGGCACGGAGGATAAAAATAGTACCGCCCTCATAGTACGAGAGAGGTCGGATACATAAGCAAATAAGGCCCCAAAGGCCAGCAGTGCAATTATTGACCTTAGTCCACTGCATACATCCCCAACAATAATGGAGTCGTTAGAGAAGTGGATAAAGCTTCCCTCCCTCAGGGCAACTATTCCCATTAAAGAGACGGTCCATGTAGCCAGGCCCGCCACAAAGAGCTTTAACTTTAGGCTGAGGTCTGCTATCAGGCTGAGAGGTAGGGGAACCATGGCAAAGAGA
Organism: Planctomycetota bacterium; assembly: GCA_023261505.1. Lineage (GTDB taxonomy): Bacteria > Planctomycetota > Brocadiia > Brocadiales > Bathyanammoxibiaceae > JAHFOV01. The sequence continues at coordinate 29,773 of JAHFOV010000022.1, read as the reverse complement.
AATAAAACAGGGAAAAGGAGCTTCCGTCCTACTTCACTCCCATAGATATAGAAGACCATGCCTAGCAGTAAAATGACAAGGGATATTCCGGATAGAAAGAGTATCTTAAATAATACCCCAGCACAGTGCAAGCCAGCACCGCCTGTAAGTAATACAAGGCCCAGGTTTGTTCCCCATGAATCTGATTGGCCCTTATCCTGGATATAACTCCTGTCCTTCCAGATTAAATAGGCCGATATAAAAGGGATAATAAAACCGTGGGAATAGTAGGAGTCCGCCTTTAACCACCTCACTATCATCCACTTAAAGGTATCAAGATAGGTGTAAGCTAGCAGTGCTGTGATAATTAGCACAGGCCAGTTATCTATTAAGACCCTCCCCCTTTCCTGGATTTTCATGGATTATTTATCTCTTTTGAATATCTTTTGCGAACGCTTAGTACCGTCCAGCAGCCTATAATTACACTGAACATAAAAACTATGGCTATAAGGCCCAGAATCTCAAAACTCTCTTGTATCATGGTACGGTCTAAGATCTTATCAATATAGGCATGCATGAAAAATATGTTTCCAATTATTGGGCCATGAAGCCAGTGGTGTGTTGATTCCTTGTCCCATGGCATCCATTTTCCCAACGAAGGGATAGAACAAAGGGCCAGCGGCAAGTCGGGGATAAGGGCCCAGCACCCGCAGAAGATGATAAAGGGAGGGCTGTAGGGCATGAGAATCTCCCGAAAGGTCTTGAAGGGAAGGAGTGCGCAGGCAGTTAAAAACGCCGCCCCCATGCCAAGGGAAAAGTGACCCGCAGGATGTGCAACATCCATAGCCTATTTTGCCTCCAGGAAAAATACCTGTTCAGAAATCATGATTTTTTCTTTTCTGTAAGAGCTTCTTTAATGAGATTGATAGGTATTGCATAGCTAATACCTGTAGAAAAATTTCCCTCCTTTGTAACGGCAATAAAAGCGCTATTGACCATGCCGATAACCTCTCCTGTATCCGGGTAAAAAAGTGGACTTCCGCTATCCCCTGGAAAGGCGGTGCAATCAAGCTGAAAGATATTAAAGGACTGGCTCAGGGCCTTTAGTTTTTGATTGTCAAGCTGCGCGGTATTTCTGGCTGGCAGCACAGCCGGATTTATACTGCTTACAATCCCTCTATGGGTGGCTGGATAAAGCCCAAGGATTGTCCCGAATGGAAAGCCGCAAAGGGCAACGTCCTGTCCCTCCATCACCTTGGAGGAATCTCCAAGTGTAAGGGCTGGAAAGTTCTCCCCTTCTAGCTTAAGCACTGCCACATCGTACTGTTTAATACTGTTTAGCAGGGAGGCCTTGATGCTAAAAAATTGCCCGCCCTTGCTGAAAAAGGCATGTAGATCCTCTAATTTACCATCACTCTTTATGGCTTCAATGACATGTTCTGCCGTAATGGCGTAGCCCTTAGGGTCATAAATGAACCCTGTACCGTAAAGCCTCATGGCAGGACTTGAGGCAGGGTTTACACTGGCGATGGCTAGCACAGATGGTTTTGTCTTTTTAATAACTTCAGACAATCCCACCGCCTTTTCTTCATGGGAGGGCCCGATAGGGAATACGGCTATACAAACCCCTCCCATGGCCATGAACAATAGACCGTTTAGAAGCCTGTTAAAATATCTCAACAACATTTTACTATCCTTTCCTATCTATTTTCCTCTATTTTTTTGGTCTCTTCACTCACTATTTTGAGACTTCTGCAGAAGTATAATCTTATTTGTTGAATTCATTATCATCGAAAGAATCTATCAACTCCTTTTCTATCTGTCCTTCTTGTATCACATTCCCTTCACTGTTAAGAATCCTTATTTGATAAAAAAGGACTTTAGAACGGTGTTTTGCCCATCCCAGGTCAGGGATATGGAATACCCAGATATCTTCCTCCCTCGGACGCATATCAAAGTAATCAGAGGGGTTGCTGGTGCCTACCCAGTAACTAATCTGGGGTTTGAGTTTTTTGTTATCTTGTTGAGAAAGTTTTATTTCGACGGGAAAAGGGCCCTTGGAGCTCTTTTTAAGGTCGATGGTTTTAGGGAGCATAACAAAAAGGGCCCCCTGGTTTATAACCGCTTTTGCAGTTTCTTTGTTAGAAGGAGTCTTATTTATTGGGGGTATTACGTAAGCCACCTCGGGTATTTCAGGTAGCAGTTCTTCTGCTTCCTTTTCGTCTTGCAGGGTCTTTTCGGCAGGGCTGGTAGTGTCCTTTTGTGCATTTTCTGTTTTTGATACTGCAAGCTTGTTTTCCTTTTTATCCTGCGGGGGAGGTGGAGAAGGTTTTAAGGCATTCTTTAATGCTTCATCCCCTTCCTGCTGTTTAAGACCCTTTGTAGCTTTCTCTGGAAGGATAGGTAAAGGGGTTTCGGCTGTTCTCCCTCCCTCCTGTTTTGGTTGATACTGTCTTTGAGGATATGTTCGTTCCTTGACGCTAAAAATGACTTCTGGCACAGAGTTTTTATCGAGGGTTGCTTCCTTTTTAGAATACAACTCGGCCAGGGGTTCGTACTCTTTGTAAAATTCAACAGTCTTGCCAATCAGAAGGGGAAGCATAGTGCCGAAGAAGCCCAGTAAAAATACGCCAATAACTAGCACAATTATTAAATTTATTTTGCTACCTTTCAAGCTTTATCTCCTGGGGTCCGGGCTTGAATCCTTGTTATTTCCTGGATAAGCCTCTCTGCGGCTTTTGTTACAAGAGCTGCCCGCGCTACCAAAGAAGTTTCTTCCTGGATAACCAGGTGGGCATGTCTCTTGTAAGGTTCCACAAATTCCAGGTGCATAGGGTAGACGGTGGAAAGGAACTGGTTTCTGACAGACTCGGCCGTCCGTCCCCGCTCCCGCACATCCCTTTCTGTTCGGCGTCTTAACATAGTATTAAAGGATACATCCAGATATATGCGCAGGTCAAGAGTCTCCCTTAACTTGGGGTCATGGAAAAGGAGTATACCCTCCACTATAGTAAAGGCCCTTGGCACGATTTCCTGCGACTTAGGGTGCCTTGCATGGTTCTTGAAATCATACTGTGGAATACTGACCTTCTGGTTCCTCCTGAGCGTGGAAAGATGCTCTACGAGAAGCCCTGTTTCAAGAGCCTCAGGGTTATCAAAGTTTATTCTGGCCCTTTCTTCGGGTGTGAGGTGGGACCAGCCTTTGTAATAGTTATCTTGGGAAATAATATTTACCCTCTCTTCACCTAGAAGTTGATAAAATTGCGTGGCAAGGGAGGTCTTACCTGAACAGGTACCTCCACAGATGCCGATAAAGATGGGGTGGCCATGAGGCAATCTCGCAGGTGGCCTCAGGCCGCTTAATCCTTCCGGTGAAATCTCCCCAGGTCTGGGAATGCCCCAAGTATCTTTTTTATCCTGCATGGTTTTAGTTTGAGATATATCTTCTCAGGAGTGGGCCGAGTATATTAGTCACAGACAGCGGCAGGTGCTGCCATACGTTTGTGGCCAGCCCTGCATACCACAGCTTTTTTAGGTCTGCCTGCGGGGCTTGACATCCATTTAGCATTAAGTAGTGCCAGTAAATCTGTTTTGCCTGACAGCCCCATCTTCGCTTGAATTCAAAGGTGCCGGAACCCATAGTGGACCTGCCAAAATCTAGTATCTGATAACTATTAAGACATCCAAACTTTATGGCCTCCCAGTATAAGATGTTATTAGGATAAAGGTGGAAATAATCCCTCAAGGAGGAGACCCAGGGGATGGTCAGGGTTTTCTTGAACTTGAGGCAGACAGCCGCCCCAATGATATTTCTTTCCTGTAATACTAAGAAGAGTTGGGCGTTATCTGGAAGGTATTGAAAAACCTTTTGAAAGAATAAGAGGCTATGGGCTGGCGACCCCAGGTCTCGCATATTGGTAGAATATATGTGGTAAAAATCCTCTAATCGCTCGGGCCCGTGTGCCTCCGCATGTAAGCCAGCCTTTTCAGCCTTCTTTATTCTGTTACGCCGTTCTGGCGGTATCTTTTTCCACACATCATCGGCCTTTGTGTCAAGCTCTAGCTCCATGGTGACCTTATCCAGGTGCGTCACAATCCCTGGCCAACTTTCCTGGCTCAGTTCTCTAAGGTTCAGATAATTTACCTTCTTCGCCTGAGCTAGATTTACTGCCTTTTCAAGCAAGGTGTTGCGTATCTCAGCATTTTCAGCACAGATACCTGCATAGTCGAGGTAAGGCGACGAGATAAGGCTAGAGCCAAGGAAGGGTATCTCCATCAGATAGAGAGGGAATATGCCTGCAATATGACCATTTTCTTTGGCTGAAAGGTAATAAGAGTTGTGGCCGTAGGACTCCCTTATTATGTCTTTCCAGTTATAGAGGTGGAAGACAGAACCTGAGGGGGAGTTTGATACGTAGGAATCCCAGGCGTCCTTTTCCGTGAAGTCTAGGCTTATTTCTCCCAGGTTCATGCCCTCTGTTTTTCCCATACTGTACTTGCCCTGCCTGAAAGGGAATTGAATAGGCCGACTGTCCAGGCCAGGTTCATAAAACAAAAGTCAAATGGAAGGGTGAGCATTCGGCGGTCTAACCCGATTCCTCTGAAGATTGGGCCCAGGAGGGCTAGAGAATAGAAAGTCACTTGAAGTGCTCCAATATATGGATAAATCCCGCCCTTTTCCCATAGCAGCAGATTAAGTATAAATGCGACTATCATAAGGGGTAGAGTGAGCCATCTGAGGAGTTTATGAGAGGTCAGCAAAAAGGCGTACATTATCTTCCCTTCAAGCAAGAGCTTTAGGATATACTGACGGTAAACAAGAAAGGCCTGCCCCACCATCCTTACCTGTCTGGAATACTCACGGGTAGGGCCAGCGGCCGCCTCTTCGTAACATATTACTTCAGGGTCAAAAAGGGCCCTGTAGCCCCGTTGAACAACCTCTATAGGGTGGATAAAATCATTAATTATTTCAAGGGGAAGCTCCCTGTATAAATTTTTTCTCATGGCATAAACAGAACCTGAAGCGCCCACTACATCCCCGACCTGACTCTCCAGTCTCTTGAGAAGGTCCTCGTAGCGCCAATAGGCATTACCGGTAGGGGCAGTGTTAGCGGCCCCTGTCCAATACCGTGTAGTGCCTGTTACAAGTCCCACTTCTTCGTTTGCGAAATGCCTTACCAATTTTTTTATAGCCTCTTTTGGATACATAGTATCGGCGTCGGTAAAGACCAGAATCTCTCCTCTTGCCTCTCTGAACGCCCTGTTAAGGGCCAGTGTCTTACCCAGCCTCTTTGGCTGTATTAACACACGGATGTTTTCCTGCTTATAAGAAAGTGCAATCTCGTTGGTTCTGTCAGTGGAGCCATCTGAAACAATAATTAGTTCTAGCTTATCGGATGGGTAATCTAGTTGGAGGAAATTATTAATTTTTTCCTTAATAATGTTTTCCTCGTTGTGTACCGAAAGGATGATAGTAACAGGATAAAAAGGAGGCTCTGGTGTGGGTTCATTTCTCTTTGGCTTTAATGTGTTTAGCGCAAACAGTAAGAGCGGGTAGCCTGCGTACGAATAAATAAGTAACGCCACTACAACGAAGAAGAAAAGCTCAATTTCACTCATATTATCTGCACATCCTAGTTTTTGCTTCCAAACAGATGGCAGAGAGGACAAGGGACAAGAAGGTTACTAGCAGACAAGCGCTACTGACAATTGTGCGGGATTTTTTAAAGTTTTTTATCCTAATTATTACTAGTCTCCTTCATCTTAGACCCGGAAGTCTCAGGGTCTTCCGCACAAGTGTGGGCAAATCTATCCGATAGCAGGTCCGACAGCTCTTATAAGTAATCTTGTCCTCCTTAAAACGCCTTCGGAATTCCAGGTATCTTTCTCCGTTCCATACGGTTTCAAAGGGACTGGAGAAGACGTTGCCCATACTTATACCTTCATCCATCTGTAAGGCACAACATGGGGTTATTTCACCACTTGCAGAGACAAAGACCTGAAGCCAGAGGTGAAGGCACACCTTCCCGTTTATTTGGTTCTCGCTTTTGCTATATCCACTCCAGTAAAAGGGAAGGTCCTTTAAAAGGTCTGAAAGGTTTGTATTAACACCTAACTCTTTGCTAACCATGAAGGTCTCTTTTAGAGTACTTGAATATTCCTCAAACCCTAGCCCGGCCCTAAGTAACTCTTCCCTTTCCTCTTTGCCTATTAAGTTTAAAGGGCGGAAGTTTACGTTGTGGACGGCGTATTCACTAGCGAGTCTTATCATTTGGGGCATCTCTCTGAGATTCCTGCCCTGTACGACAAACTCAATGCCAATGGTGGGGGTTGTTTTGCCCAATCTTTTTTTGTATTCGTTGACCTTGCTTATCCCCTGGAGAATCTTTTCAAAGAAGTCTGCCCCACGGATGGCCTTATAGGTCTCAGGTGTTGCTCCATCGAGTGATACCCTTAGGCCTGTTAAGCCCGAGCGGACGAGTTCCTCGGCCAGTTTTTCCCCCTTTATGAAATTAGTAGTTACTACAGTATGACAGCCCATCTTGCTGGCCAGGGCAATCATCTCAGGAAGGTGGGGATTAAGCAGCGGCTCACCCGCACCTGCATATGTTACCCTCTTGGGCCTTACTTCTGAGAGTAGCTCTTCATAATGTTCCAGTGAGAGGTCTTCAAGGGCGCCTAAATACTTCTCCCTGCTACAAAAGATGCACTGCAAGTTGCACCTATTAGTGGGCTCTACCTGGAGGTGCAGGGGACGGTTTCTTGCCTGTATGGGTTTTTCAAGAATTGCTAGCCCTGCACTCAAATAATTGAACATACGCAATTTCTCCTACATCTCTGACCTGTGCCAGTGCTTTTTTATTCGGTAAATTAAACCAGGGTTTAACTTCCTTACCTCCTGTAAAAGGAGTTCTGTCTCGGGTGCGATGGGTTCTCTATCCTTGTATATTTCTGCAGCACCTTTAATCCCGTCCATAATGCCCCTAAAGAAGGCCTCCAGTTGGCCGTTTCTTACCGAATGGAGGAACATCATTGACAGATTGCGCATAAGAAACTTTATGCAAAAGAGATACCTGTAATTCTTCAATGCTATCCATATATAGTTGCGAGTGAGGAAATAAAAACTTCGCCAGCCTTGCCTGGCTTCCGGGCTTGCAGAATGCCAAACCAGTACTTCCGGGGTATAGAGGATTTTAAAACTTTTATTCCATAGCCGAAGTGCTAATTCAGGGCCTTCTCCGGCAATAAAAAGTTGTGGATAGTAGCCGCCCACTTTTAAAAAAGCCTCTCTGCGAAAGGCACATGCACCTTCTGTTATATAATCAGTGTAAAACTCTTCTTCAGAGTACTTAGAAAAATCACGTGGGTGGCACCATTCCTTTATGCTTAATCCTCCTAGCAAAGGATTGAATACCTTAAACGCCACACAGCCCAACTCAGGCTTAGCGATAAAGATATTGACTACTTTCTGCACAGCCTCTTTTGAATCGAAATAAACGTCGTCATCCAGTGTTATAACAATATCGCCTGTTGCTGCATTAATCCCTTGATTACGGCCAGCGCAACCGCCTAGATTTGTAGGAAGGCCTATCACCTTGACCATAGGATAATTACTTTGTATCAATTCAGGAATCCCATCTCCTGAACCATTATCAACTACTATAATCTCCAGATTAGGGTAATCTTGCATTAATATACTTTCCAGGGTCTTTTTTATTACTTCTGGCCTCTTATAGGTTAAAACTGAGACTGTTGCTTTAGGTGTCGTCATGATAAGTCATACTTACAATGGGCATGTTACCACAAATTGCACACAACGGCATTTAAATCCCTGCTTTTCATTGGTATTTTTTCCAGGAGGACGTATCTAAATTTAACAGCTTTTCTAAATTTTCTGTTTCCTCTTTCAGCAGAGAGGAAACATATCTTTTATCCTCTTCGCTTAGTTTTTCATTTATCTCGCGGCCGCCCAAAATTACCTTGTTTAATCCCATTGTTTTGATCATATCTTTTATGAAGTAAATCCTATAGTTACAAAGAATGTCATCTACCCTTCGTGCAATTCTTCCTAGAGTAAAATTGATAGGGAACTCCCTTTCATTTACTGGTTTTTCTAATTCCTCTGGAAAACTTTGTTCTTCTAATTCAAGGAAGTTACATAATTTTCTTGCGAAATCGCGAGAATTTTTCTTAAGGTCTTCAAACATAAGGATGCAGACATTTTTTCCACCAAAGTGCTTTAGCCATCGTGATAAATGGGTATAGTACCTGGAAGATTCTATTATTGAGGGGCGTTCTTCCATCGCCTCTCTGAATGAACAACTAGGTTTTACATATCCATTTCGTTTCGCATGTAAGTAATGTGAAAAACTGCGCTCAACAGGATACCTCAACGTGCATATAATTTTACAGTTGGGATTAAAGTCATATACCCTTTGAGCCGCTTCAGGTATGTGGAAATAATTTGGAGTAATCTCCCCAATAATTTTGTTCCCATCGTAATGCGGAAAATGTGAAAAGTACCAATCGAAGCCCTTATTGTATCTGTTATTGAAAAAGTGGAGTTCCTTAACTCTCTGAGGTAAACATACATCTTTATGTCTAAGAAGGTATTCGTGAATCCAGGTAGTTCCCGTCCTGGTCGGACCAACACCGACGAAATCTAATCTATACTTCTTGGTATTTTGGGAGGAGTAATCCGTACCTTGCTCGTAGCCAGACTTTAAGTTACTATTAATATCCATAAATGCCTCCGCTATGAGCTACAAGGTGGTTTAAGGCTATAATCAAGGCGAACGAATTTCTTGTAATTAAACTCTAGTTCTCTAATTAACAACTCAGGGCCTACTTTGTCGCTGGAGTTAGAAGAGAGATAAGGCAAACCTCTTTTTACATAGTATAGGATTTCCATATCCTTAGTCCCTGTCTCTATAAACTTGTGCATATAGAGATAGAGCAGCGCACCTGAACAACGGATATTAGTCTCTGGGCTTCCAAGTGCAAGCCCGCTTAGTAATCTCATGTATTGCAATTCGCCCAATCTGTTTTCCCTCTTTAGTCCGAGACATAACTTGGCCCAACCTTTGAGCCATTTGTAGAGTGTTTCTTTTTTCAATATGAGCTTTACCAGTACACTGGCATCTTCTGTATAGTTTCCACCTGCAATATCATTTGCCATCCACATCCATACAGGCTTTACGTGCATGGACAATCTTCGCCATTCTGAAAGTAGCTGATTAGAGCAACTCAAATCATAACCTTTTTGTGCGAAGAAATCCATAGTTGAACTGCGCTGATGGAGTTTAAAATCAGTACATCTAAGTACCATATCGGTCAATTCTGGTAAGTAAGGGTAAAATGGGGTATCCTTTAGGCCATGGGTTACCTCCTTGAATCTTCTGGCCCTGGCCTCGTAGGTGGGCTCGTACTTGCCCTGAAATACGAGGATAGCAGTAGCCATATCAATGTACATCTTTAAGAGGCTGTAAGCGGCCGCCTCTTGTCGTTGTACGTCACATTCACGTTCGTTAAGGATACCCTGGAATGCAATGAGCAGTTCAATAAGTCGATTATTCATCATTTCGAATGCGTCCCACTTCGGTATGTCGTGGGTAGAAAAGGGCCTTATAAGCGAGAGGACTGACTCATCACCCCAGATTGCTTTACCCATGGTCTTAAGTTCGTAAACACCTATGGCAGGTTGGAACTTCAAAAACGAATCCAACCTAATAATGCCAAATTCGACCCTGCAAAAAATATTTTGTCTTTCTAAGTGTTTAGCGATATCCTCTGCCAGTTTTTTCGTCGCTGGGGTATTATGTGAGGATTCGGCCCTATCTTTAAAGACTACCAGTGCGTCAAAATCGCTATTCAGCCAGAGAGCGCCATTATTGGAATAAGCAGTACCCTCACCCCTTGCGAGGCTGCCACTAAGGATGATTGCTGTAGGAGCAAGGGCCTCCAGCCTTGGCCTTAACGAACAAAAGGCCCTGGACAGTGCATCCCTAAGCCTGCTATCAATATCTGAGTCATGGCAAAGTTTGAAACTGAAATTCACATCTTAGACCTTCGAAAAGGATTAACGTGGTTTTGCAGCCCCCTTTTAAACGGTACGGCATAAATTTTATTCCTTGAGAGGGCCAGAGGGCTGTAGGGCCTAAAAGCGGGGACGGTGCTTATCCTTACGGACCCTAGGTTATCAAGCACGATAACAAGGAAGAGTACCAGCCAGAATAGCTTCTGGTCCTGAGCGTTGACAAAGAAGACGCAGACAAGAAAACCAGCCAGTCCGGCCTGAAAGCCCTTTGCGAAATTAAGCATCAAATGGTCAGAACTTGCTATAGCCCTCTTTTTTACCTTCCTGAGGGCCAGAAAGGTGAAAACTATCATTGCGATGTATAAACAAAATCCCGGGATGCCTAGCTCTGCAGTTATCTCTATATACCCGTTATGGGCCTGCCCACCACCTCGCTTAGCACTATGTCCCGTAAATCCACTGAGGTATTTATTTAGAGAATAATAAAAGTTGTCAAGCCCGACACCAAGTAGAGGATGGTTCTTTATCATTCTTAGTCCCGCATGCCACCTCTGTATATGTGCCTCTGTGGATTTCTTTGCCCCAACGTCTTGTTCATACCCAAATAACCCCATTCTGGCCCAGAAGGATTCAGGTACGAATGGCAATAAAATAATTATTAGCATGGCTACGCCAAGGAAGGCCTTTATTTTTTTTGAGGACTGCCAGGACATTATTAATAGTACCGTCAGTAAGCCAGCCGCTGCCCCACGGGACCTAGCCATGACAATCCCAACCGCCATAAGGGCCATTATTCCAAGCAGGATCATTCGGTACGTATGTCGTTTTTCAGAAAGGAATAGGTAATAAGCAATAGGAAGGATTAGCACTGCGTTGGCGGCGTAGATATTACAGTCGCCAAAGCCACCGCCGGCTCGCCCTCCGTACTGTATAGCCCCTTTGATTAGGCTGATAGAACCCAAAAACAAGGCGATGACACATACCCAAAGGCATTTCCTCAGCTTTTCTTTACTGTCTACAAAGGTTAAGGCTACCAGGAAAAGGGTAAAGAAGGAGATAAGTATAATATGCTTACCGTGAGAGATTAAAGGGTCATAAAATATAATAAAAGAGGCAAGGGCAAAAACTGTAAACACACAAAACAACTGGCCTATTCTTGAGCCCAAAAGGCGCTGTCCGCCACCTATTGAACGGTATACTAAGGCATACAAGAGTGCAATTATGCCCACCAATTTTATTACTGTGATAAACCCAACAAGGCGCATACCCAAAACTGGGTGCATTTGAAAAGGTATTAGCAATATAAGTAAATAAAGTATCGGCACGTTTTCACTACCTTATATTTAAAAGAGTACAATAATGTTTGTTTTACAAACTCTTAAGGCTTTCCAAGCATATTAGCTTTTTATAAAGTCTTATACAACCCCCTACCTACAAACTTCACAATCAGGTTCCTAAAGCGCACAGGGTTCTTTAGAATTTGTTATTTTTGGGTCAGTGTGGATACCATTCTGTCTGAGAAGGTCTTCGTAGAGGGCCTGGGTCTTTTCAATCTGAGTTTCTACGCGGAAGTTATCCAGCGCAAATTGGATCCCTCTTCTTCCCATCTCTTTCCTTAGATACTCGTCGGCCAGGAGCCTTTCCATTGCCTTCGCAAGTTCCTTAGGATCCCTGGGGGGTACAATCAGGCCATTCTCTCCATGAATAATTACCTCAGGGTTGCCATCCACAGCGGTAGCCACTATGGGTTTACCCATGGCCGAAGCCTCAATAAGGGTTAAGGGTAGTCCCTCCCATAGGCTTGGCAGTACGATTATATCAGAGATGGCTATCCAGTCCTGGACATTATTTTTGAAGCCGGTAAATGTAACATTTCCAGTAATGTTCAAGTCTCTTGCCTGCTGCTCAAGGGAGGCGCGAAGAGGCCCGTCTCCTACTAGCAATACCTGTAATTGAGGGTGTATGGCCAAGACAGGGGGAAGCGATTCAAAGAAGAAGCAATGTCCCTTTTGCTCATGAAGCCTGCCAACTACAGTTACAACTGTACGTGGGGACTCATTTTTTAGGCCCAGGTCATGCCGGAGTTTTTCTACCTCGACGGGCTCGTACGGTCTAAACCTGCTTAAATCCCTACCATTGTGGATTACAACAATCTTGTCCTCTCTTATCCCCTTCACCTCTACAAAATATCTCTTTACAGCATGGGATACGGCAATGTGCTTGTCGGTGAGCCTTGATAACGTCCTGTCAAAGAGATGAGAACCCCTTATAGGGCCTTTTCGCCAAAAATCGGTACCATGAGCGGTCTCAATAGTGATAGGTATGCCCATGTACCTTGCCAGAGGCATGAGGACCAAACTTGACCTGAAGCAGTGGGAATGAACTATGTGGGGCCTTACTTTTTTGAGATATTCCACAAGCTTCAGTACTTCACTCCACTGGAACCAGCTCTCTAGATGCAGAGGAAATATCTTACATTCCGTCCCTTCCAGATCATCCTCCAGGGCCATTAGCAGTTTTTGCGGGCAGACCAGATGTATCTCAAAAAGGTTTTTATCAAGCCCTTTTATCAATGTAACCGCATGCTCATCTATGCCTCCCCTTAATTCATATATTAAAAAGTAGAGTACTTTTATCTTCATACCCTAACCTTCGGCCTTATGCTTGCCCGCATGAGTTTAAAGAAGCCTGTGACGTTCTCGGGTGGCGAAACGTTTCCCTCTGTGGTCATGAACATGGCACAGGACGTGGGTTCCTCAGGATGGAAGCCGTGCATGCCCTGAAGAATCTTACCTCCCATAAAACCAGGTTCTATTAGACAGCCTGGTTTCATAAGGAATATAAGTTCTCCATAACGGCCGTCAGGGAAATAGACGCCGAGTCCTTCAAGCTCACCTTTGGGCAAAACCCTTCCTACGTTCAGCCTAATAAGGCTAGCTGTAATTTGCTCCCTTGCATTCTGGGAGAAGAACCAGAATCTTGCCATTGTGGAGTCGTACATAGGTAAATAATCTTTTCCCGCATAGAGGTTCAGTTTCTCCACCTCTGACATCAAGTCAAAGTGCGAGGTAATTGGGGTCATTCCATGGTCAGAGAATACCGTCAGGGAAACTTCTTTGTAATTCTTTAAGGCGGACTCATATAATTCCCTTATCCTTTGTTCATACCAATCCAGTTTCTTGTTAACCAATTCTGCGTCTTTGCAATGAAAATGCAGGAAGTGGTCAAGCTCGGCCAGATAGAGGAACAAAAAGGTGTAATCCTTCGAGTCTAAATCTTCGCGAACCTCATCAAATATTCCCTTATCAGAAAACTGATGATAGTTGTAACACCTGTAACCAACGCTTTCTTCTACCAATATGTCAAAGATACTCAGGGTGTTGCCAATCCCGTGAGGCTGATATATATCGTGTTTTTCACAGATATCAAAATAAGGCAGGTATCTAATGGGGACGTCATAGAAATAAAAATAGCCTTGGTAACCGCTCCACTTTTGAGCGATTTTTTGTATTAGCTTCCGCGAAAGCCTGTTCTCTATCATGAACTCTGGCAATACGCCCAGGGTCTCAAGCCACTTAAAAGAGGAGCCGTTTCTGGAGAGATAGAACAGGTTCCAGTGGCCATGCTCAGCCGGGGTCTTACCCGTGAGGATAGAAGGGATGAGGGCTGAGCTGAAGCCAAGGAGGGTATTCACAGGGGTTTTTACCCTCATAATATCATCCAGAAACCCTCTCCCGGAGACAAGGCTCCAGCCCAGGGCATCAATGAGTGTGTAGATATAAACTCTCTGTTTCATTACATTTAAAGCTTTATCCAGCTTAAGGAGTATATGGCCATTGTTTAAAGTATTTAGAGATACCCTAGGCTCCTCAGGCTTTCTTCTATTGCCCCTTTCTCTTCATCCGAGTATTTAAATGTATCTAAAACTAGAGAACCAGAACTCTTTTCGTAGCAAATTTCTCTTTGAAAAAACTCACTCCCCTCTTCAAATATGTCCTTGCGTACCTCCCCATCCATGTAGTCTGGAACTTTTTTGGCCCGCATATGAAGTATAATAGGAGACACGTCCACTATGCTCAGGTCGCTGACGGCAACCCCCTTTTTTATACCAGGCCCACTGGCAATAAAAATTCCCTCCATAGTATGACGGGAGGCCTTATGTTCCGTCACAACCGCACCATTGGGCGAAACTCTGTTTACAAGTACCAGCAATCCTTCTTCCTCGATGTAGATAATATCTGATGCGTGGTGTAAATTATCCCCTTTGAAAATTTCTTCCCTTCGCAAAACCTCTCTAAAACACCTTTTTTTGTCAAACGGATTTATTACAGCACTTAGTTTATGGACTAAATCCTCTTTAACTAATTCGTATTCTTCCTTTTTAACACTTCCAAATTTTTCTCTTCCTTCCAAGTTTACATTTATAGCTGATGAGGATATCGAAAAGGGATAGGCCTTTGTCATCTTCCAATTTGGAACTACATTTGAGGGAGGTACAGAGGCTTTTAACCAATTAGGGACAAATTGTTTCAGCCCCTCTAAACGTGCCTTTCTCAGAATCTTTAGAGTTAAATGTCGTGAGATTGACAACTTCTCCAATATGCTTGTAAGCATTGAGCGAGGAGCATAAACCTTTTCCATCCAATCTTGGGTCAGGTCGTAAGAAGGGGCTATCGCAAGGTTGTAGTCCAGGAACCCTGCTGCCTTTAACCAGTCATTTAAGAAAAATGCATAATTGCACCATGTGCTCCCGTGGTCCGATACTATTACGTATGTACAGCCCTTTGGTAAGACATTTCTTAATTGTTCATCAACGTATCTATATAACTTTTTTGCTTCTAATTTACTACCGGTCATGTGGTTAATGGAGTCAGTTTCCTTAACTACTAAGAAGGCCATTGTCCAGTCGTGCTTTTTTATGAGATGCGAAAATACCTCCACTGTCTTAGCAGCTAACTTGTAAAGATCGACGGATTGGCCTTGTGACTTAGCTTTAACGGCACCACCAACGTATCCCATACTTTCTATCTCACGCCTTATAGTTGCTGGATAGGTGTACTCACTCTCAGGATGGGTAGGAAATCCACAAACTAGGACACCCTCCAAAGGCCTAGGAGGGTACGTAATGGGAAGGTTAACTAAGACGGCTTTTTCACCCACTAAATTCCAAAAGAAAGGGTAACTGTTATTACTGGCATTGATGAACTCTCTATCTCCTTCCTGGTTAATCCTCTGCCAGTCATAGATACCGTGCTTACCAGGATTTACGCCTGTGTACAGGCTTGCCCAGGCGGGGCCGGTTAGAGGCGGGTAGGTGCTCTTAAGATTGGCTCTAGCACCGTTCTTAATGAGTCCTTTTAAAAAAGGCAGTTCCTCTTCTGACATTTCGTCTATAATAGAAAAAGTTCCTCCATCAAGGCCGATGATTACCAACTTGTCCATTTTTTCCCTTTCATCGTCTAAGAAAGTCTATAGCTTCCCCTCAAGGAAAGGCACTTCAAAGACCTTTTCGTGGAATATTGGCCCGTGTCCGAAATAGCCGTCTTCACCGAATAATTCTCCATGGTCCGCAGTAATAATAACGTGGGTCCCTGCCGGGCATTTCTCAGGATTCAGAGATAACCCAAATCCTTAAGACTCTTTTCTATCTCCTTTGTCTCCTCTTCAGTATACTGGAATCTACTTTCAGGGACTCCGATACTCCGCTCTTCGTATTGGACTGCTCTCTTATAGGGATCACTGCCCTCCTCAAAGATTTCCAGTCTAACCCTGCCATCCATATATCGTGGCACCTTACCCCCCATCATGTGGATTACTGTCGGGGCTACATCTAATATTTTCAGGCTGTCCAGCTCAACTCCTCTCTTTATGTCTTCCCCGCAGGCGATAAATATACCGCAAAGAGAGTGCGATGCAGTTTTTTTTGGTTTTATACATACACCATCCCCCCGGCAAGTAATGCGCATCCCTACCTCATCAGCAGGCACGTAAATAATATCGGGTGCACTGTCTGTGTTCTCCCCGTGGAAAACCTCCTCTTTCCTCAAAACCTCCTTAAAAATGTTTTTCCTTGTATAGGGGTTCTTAAGCGTCCTCAGCTTCTGGATAAGACCCTCTCTAATCGTCTCATAATCCTCCTTGTTTACGATTCCGTATTTCTCTCTCCCTTTTAGATTAATATTAATGTACCAGGCTGACGTTGAATAAGGGTATGCCTTTGTATGCCCCCAATTAACGATCCTTTTCGCCTTTGGTAGAAAATTCCTTATTAAAAAACTCTTCAAGGATTGTGGCAAAAGATGTTTAATACATTCCATATCCAGACTTTTTGGTACTGCTGAGCCATTAAAGTCAGATATGGAGTAGCGCATCAACAATCTGCTCACGATACTATTATTCAGAGATTGATTAATCTCTTTATCAATTGCCAGGTCATAATCCAAAAATCCCTCGGACCTTAACCACTCATTCAAATAAAATACAAAAGAAATCTCTTGCAGCCCATGGTCTGATACAAACAGGTAGGTATAATTTTTGCCATCAAATGCGTTTAGCATGCACCTATCTATATGTGCATAAAGTCTCTTCACATCCTTCCATTTACAGCAGTGACCGACCCAGTCAGTCTGTTGGATCCCTAAAAAGGCTATTTCCCAATCGTACCTTCCCAATAAATGCGAAAATACAGTAACCTTGTTTTCGGCTGCTTGCATCATCCAACTTATATCAGAAGAAGTCTGGCTTTCAGGTATATAGCCCAGCGTCTCTATTTCCTGTTGTACCTTGTGGGGATATGTATACTCCGTTCCGGAAGGGGTGGGGTATCCCGTAATGAGAATCCCGTTTTTTGGAGGCCTTGGGGGATAGGTAACAGGCAAGTTAACCAGTATCATCTTTTTATCAAGCAAATCCCAGAAGTAGGGATATTTATTAATCGTAGAATTAACTAACGTATTTGTATCTTCTATAAAGGAAAAGATTCCATGCTTACCCGGGTTAACTCCTGTGTAAAGGCTTGTCCAGGCTGGGGGTGTAATGGCAGGATAAATGGATTTAAGTCCCGCCCTGACCCCATTCTTTATTAATCCCTTCAGGAAGGGAAGTTCCTCTCCTGTCATTGCGTCAATAATATTAAAGCTCCCAGCATCCAGACCTACGATAACTAGTTTGCTCATTTTCTTCCCTTTAAGCCTGTCAAATCTTATATCTTACCCTCAAGAAATGGTACCTCAAAAACTTTTTCGTGGAAGATGGGGCCATGGCCGAAATAGCCGTCTTCACCGAATAATTCTCCATGGTCCGCAGTGATAATAATGTGCGTCCCAGCGGGGCATTTCTCAAAAAGCTTCCCCATGAGTCCGTCTAAATATTCCACGCACTCTATCTGTTTCTTCTGCAGTCGCTTGAGCTGCTCTAGGTCAAAGAATTTCTCTGGTTCGTCATTCAGCTCTCCACTTACCACGTGATCGTCCAAATGCTTAAATACGCCATGTACCCCATGAATTGTGGGGAGGTTTTCTCCTTGAAGCATATAGGGATAATGTGTCTCGCCAAGGTTTAGGAAATAAAAAGTGGGACACTCGGGTAGAAAGTCCATCTCATCTATCATGCCAGCAAAATCGTTATGATTTTTCATAAGCTTGTAATCATCAAAGTACATGGAAAGGGAGGTAAATTTGTTAAGCACTGGCAGAGAAACCTTTGCTATAGTCCTATAGCCCAATTTTTTTAGCTTGTTGGGCAGAGAAAGCTCTGGGACAAAGGTTTTGAACTCCAGGTTGTCAATCCCAAGCCTGTCTCTCCATCTTTTAAAGTCCTCTTTATAGACCTCAGAGGCATAAACACCACGGGGACTACTGTGGGGTGTCATCCCCATTAGATAAACATAATGAGAAGGTGAGGTCCAACTGGCGTAGCTGTAACATCTTTTGGCCTTACCCAGGCGGTCCATGTTGGGCGTTTTGGCAGCCTCATAGGCATCGTAACGCGCCGAATCCATTATTATGTAAATAAGATTATTCACGGCTGCACCTCGCTATAAGAGACACCAACTTCTGTTCCTAAGAACTTTGCTATCCTTGGGCCAACGCCTGGTAATAGGAACAAAAATTCATCAAACTTATCTCTAAAAATTATAAATAGCGATACAGAATATATCATTATGCCCACGGAGATACTACTTACCAAGACCAGAACAAGATTGTATTGTAGACCAGATAAGAACTGCTCTGCGAGGAACATAAAAAAGGCTGCAAGGAAAGAACACGCCAGGGCAGGGAAAATCTGATTAAATAGGTCTCTTAATTTCAAATCTATGAGGTGGGTTGCCTTAATTACTAATACAACAAAGCCCAGGGCATTGATGATAGCCACGGCTGCGGTTGCCCAGATGATTCCTCCTTTCATAGCGCCAAGGGTTACTCCTCCCATTAGCAGAGGGAAAACAATCACCCTTATCTTAAAGTCCAGGTCGGGTCTACCCTGGGCAAACATAAGTTGCGAACTTATCGGGGATAGCATCCGTGCGAAAGTCATTATAAGGAGTAACTGCAGGAGCGGTACCGCGTTCCTCCACTTCTCGCCAAAAATGAAAGGAATGGCCAGGTCTCCAAGAACAATGATGCATGCAAATAAAAAGAAGCCGATGGTAGAAACAAAAAAGAGCATTTTAAGGTACTTGCGACGTGTCTGAGAGGCCTCATTTTGCATCTTTGAGAAGAAAGGAAATGCTATCCTAGCCACTACCCGAGCAATGTTCTCTACTGGCCAGGAGGCCAATGTGTAGGAAAAGGTGTAAAGCCCTAGGGAAGAGGCTCCCGCGAGCTTACCGATAACAAGCGTTGGCCATTGGTTATTGCATAAGCTGAAGATATTAGAACCAAGAACATGCTTGCTGTAGTTAAAAACCTCCTTCCAGTAGGCGAGTTCTAGCCTGAGAGAAGGTCGCCAGGGGCTTACCCACCAAAAGATTACTGCTCTAACAGGGGTTATCATTACACTGGGTATAACCAGACTCCATACCCCGTAGCCCCAAAAGGCCATAAGTATAACCACTATCCTGGCGAATATCTCTAACGATGTCTCAATTGTAGTGATTTTTACGTACTCTAATTCTTTCTCTAAAAGAGTACAATGCACAAAACAGAGGATGTTGAAAAAATATCCTGCACTCATTATTAAAAGAATAGGCGCTATAATGTCGATATTAAAGAAAGAAGCTACAGAGGGGGCAAAAATCCAGGTAAGCAGTATTACACACACTGCTATTAATAAGTTTAGCCAGAAGGCGGCCGTGGAAAATTTTTCGACGTCTTTTTGACAATGGATAATGGATGCCCCTATTCCATTTGTGCCGCTGACCGCAAGAATAGATTGCCAGACGCTCCCGGCGATAGCCTGTATACCAAAATCACTGGGAGACAATAGCCTTGCTAGTACCACCATAGAAGCCGTCGCCATTGCCTTACTTAAGGCCGTTCGTGTTCCCAGCAACAAAATGCCTGTCTTGGCCTTATCTGATAGATTCATCTAGTACAAGTCTTTATAGTTTATTGTTTGGTTATAATATCAGGCAGATATAGGAAAATACTTCTTAAATTATTTACCAAAAGTTGCTAGCCTTGTAGGCGCGTGCGAGTAAGGCAGTCTTTCTTTTCTGAGCTTTGTGACTGTTGCTACATTTCTAATCAGGATAACTCCTTTTGAAGTCTAATAATTTCTTTAGAGTAACAAAAGTCCTATTTTACCCAATGAGTAAACAAAGTTTATTATGTATAGTCCATTTTTAGTTAGTAATTAAATTTGGTTAGTCATCGAATTGGGTAATCTCATTTATTTATTTTCCGACACCATCTTGTATCCACTTTTTGTCACGTGCCGAGAGGCCAATGTAGTCGTAGGCGATATTTGTGTCCTTACATAGGATGAAGCCTAAGACGTTGCAGCTATGCAGCATTTCAAGGGCCCTCTTGACAGGTTTCTTCTTACCCCTCTGGTAATCCACCACCAGCACCACCCCATCTACCATGGCGCAAAGGGTGACAGAATCTGAAGTGACGAGTATGGGAGGCGCATCTATTAGCACATATTCAAAGTCCTTCTTTAATTCCAGGAGGATATTGTGCATGCCCTGGGAGGCGATAGCCTCTGGGTGAACGTTTTTGTCTTTTCCCGCGGTGAGGACACTTATTTCCGTACTCGGGCATTTTGATAAGGCATCTCTAAGGTCGTTCGTGCCTGCAAGTACGTTGGCCAGCCCTATTTCATTGCTTATCCCAAGGAGCCTGTGTATGGAGGGTTGCACAAGATTTGCGTCTACAAGGCAAGCAGAACCATTCCGAAAGGTAGCGGCCAGGTTTACCAGCAATGTGCTTGTTCCCTCGCCTCTCATGGCGCTTGTGAAGGTGAAGAGGCTTGCCTGGGTGGTTTCCCGATAGGCCTGCAAAATCCTCTTAATCTGACGAAAGTGCTCTACTATTAGGACGTCTGATTTATGATAGGTTACTATCCTCTGGTCTATGCGCCCATTCTTTCCGGCCTGTCCCGCCAGAGAACCGAGTGTAACAGGTATTAACTCCCTCTTTTGCTTCTCGAGTAACTTTTCAATTGTAGACATTTTTTAACTCCTTATTTCTTACATGTAGAGGGTTATATTACAAATTAAAACAGGCGTTGGCGCTACAAAGCTATGAACAGGTTAAAGAGCCGTCCCTACGTGCTTTAACCTGCCCCACATTATCTACTGAGGAAATAGGCTAGAAAACCCAATCCTATCGCACACAAGGAGCTAATTGCGGTTAAAAAGGCAATCTTTGACTTCTTGGATTTAAAGAAACCCTTTATAGTTAGCTTACCCTTTTGCCGTGTTTTCTGAACTTCTTTAGCTTCCGTGTGGCTATGCGGGCGCGCAGAAGGCCTATCTGCGGTTGCTGGTTCAGAGAGGGTTAAAACCCTCTTAGTGTGTGCTTCTTGTGGGGTAGGGCCTTTTGGAGAGGATGTGGGGGATTTGAAGTCTTCCTCCAGTTCTTTAAGGACGGCTCCTACTAAATGCTCGTTCAATCGGGTCTTTTCCTCAACATATCCTGCAAGGAGGCTGGCCTCACAGGCCAGGTTTATAAGTCTTGGGATACCCTTTGAGAACCCAAATATTTTATTGATGGCCTTTGGGGTAAAGGCAGGTACATCACTTGCCCCCGCAAGCTTTAATCTGTGACTTATATACCTCGCCGTCTCTTGCATATCCAGCGGGGAAAGGTGTGTGGCTAAAGTTATCCTCTGTTTAAGGGCCGCCAGGTTGGGATTTGCTATAAGCGTCCTGAATTCAGATTGGCCCACGAAGATCATTTGCATGGGCCTTTGCCTGCCTGTATCTATATTAGAGAGCATGCGGAGTTCTTCCAGTACGGCGGGATCTATATTTTGGGCCTCATCTACTATCAACAGCACCCGTTTGCCAGAGGCTGATTGTTCTTTAAGGTACTCTTGAAAATTAGCTAGAAGTATGTCTTTAGGCTCCTCAGAACCATTGGCTTTAAGGCCTAATTGACTAAGGAAGGTTCTCAGCAGGGCAGGGAAGGATAGCCTTGGGTCTACCACATAGGCATAGTTTACGTCTGGACTAAAATTCTTCAGTAAGGTCAGGATTAAGGTTGTCTTCCCACAGCCTATCTCCCCTGTGAGCTGTACGAAATCAGTACCCTTTTCCAGTCCGTAAGTGAGGTAAGAAAAGGCCTTTTTATGCATCGGGCTTAAATATAAGAATTCAGGGTCTGGGGCCATAACGAATGGGTTTTTTTCTAGTTTGTAGAAGTTTTTATACATGTCTGGTCACTCTCTATCCAACTATCCTCTGAATGGTGTCAAGTCCCTTTTCTATTATTCCAGGGGCAATAAGGATAAAAGCTATGATGATTAACCCTACCAATCCAGAGGCTGCACCTATGGCTATTATCGTCCTCAACTTTTTACGCCTCTCTCTCTGTACGTCCTCAGCTAGACGGATGGTAGGGACTATCCCTAGCAAGGGCATCTGCAAGAACTCCTTTGCGTCTTCCACACCCTTAAACCTCTGGTCTATTAATTCTGTGAGAAATAAAAGACCAATACCTATCGCAAGGCCCAAAAATATAGCGATAATTAACACCTTAATGCGTGTTGATTTTACTGATTTCGTTGGGATTCGCGGTGGCTCAATAATAGTGAAGGGGCTTGCCGTTGCATACATTGACATCTCTCTTCTGAGTTCTTCTTTTGATTTTTGGGCAAGCCGTTCATTATAAAGGTTCTTGGTGACATCGTAGTTACGGCGGAGTTCGGTCAACATTTTCTTTACAGAAGGTATGGCTTTGACCGATTCATCTAGCTTGGCAATGGATCCCTCGATTTCCTTCTTTTTGAGTTCCAGGCCCCTTAATTGCATTATTTCATCGTATCTTTTTGTAACCATTTGTTCGTGGACGGGATTATTAACAGTTTTTTCTGCGCCGACAACCGTTGCTTCTTGCTCTTTTAACTTGTCGTGAAGGCTTTCAAGTTCTTTTTTTATGAGGACCATAGAAGGGTGGGTATCGTAATACTTTGCTCGCATGGAGGCCAAGGTGCTTTCTAGTTCGTCTACCCGCTTTTGTATCTCTGACACTTTAGGATTAGGCACCTTAACTATCTCTCCCAGAATAGTTGAGCCTTCCTTCGAAAGGCTTTCATCTATGATAGATAGCTTGTCCTTCTGTATAGCTATTTGCAGGTTTACATCTGAGAGTGCGTCTGTTAAGTTATGCATCTTTGCCAGGTTGTTTCTCTCGTCATCTGGGAGCTCTGAGGCATGCTCTTCCTCAAATTGTTTTAATTTTTCTTCGGATTCATCCAGTTTTTCTCTTAGATGTTTGAGGTCTTTTTCTATAAAGCTTACACTAGCGTCTGCCTGAGAGCGGGCTAAGCGTAGAAAGAGTTCCATAAAATTAGATACCAGGCCATTCATTACCTTGTAGGAAATAAAGGGCTGTTTGTCCTGGAAAGTGACCGCGATTAAAGTATCGCTTTGGGCTTTTATGTTTACTCTTTCAACAATGTCCTTGTAAAGCGCCTCAGTTTTATAAACATTTTGTTGTTGTCCACTTAAGAGGCCCACCTCCTTCATCATGTTGGTAACGGGTTCCCAGCCAAGCATCATCCCCCCGACGGTTTTTGCCAAATCTTCGGTCTTACCTAGCTTCTCTCCCCCCTTTTCTTCAAGGATGCCTTGTATTGCTCTTGGTTCTTGTACGAGTAATAAGCAGTTAGCCTCGTACACTGTGGGCAATCCAATGGCGATTAAAATCCCAAAAAATGTAAGGATTGCTGCGGGGAGGATGAAGAACCATTTCCTCCTGGAAAAGATGAGCCACAGACGGTTTATGTCTAGATCTTTTTCTTTCTCTTCCATAAATTTTAGGGTCCTGTTGGGTTGTACACGTTGGTGCCGGGATAAATAAACCTCGAACCTCCCGCCGCTCCCATTGGACCGAATAAACCAAGGTTATTAACCCTGGCAGATTCTACAAATGAGCCCACGCCGCGTGCTGGCTGCATGGGCATTAGCAATGATCCTATGGCAAAACCCATCTTGGCGAGAAGCTTGGTTGGGATGCAAACTATATCATTTTCCTTGAGGAATATGTTCTTTTCATGGTTGCCCTCTTTAATGATTTCTCCTAGGTCTACCACCAACATTTGGGGCGCTGTCGTTTCGTCATCGCTGTGGTTGTGATTAGCAGCCCTTACTACCTTAATATCCTTCATGGTGGACGTAAAACCTAGTAGTCCTGACTGTGCTATAGCGTCCAGGAGGGTGGTACCCCCAGTGTAGGGTATTTCCTTGATACCCATACTTTCGCTATAGATATATATCTTCTTACTATTAAAACCCACCACCTGCACCTGCACTGCCTCAAGGGGTAATTCCCTTATGTAGCTGCCCAGGGATTTCCATAGTTTTTCCCTCACTTCGCTTGGGGTAAGGTCGGCAATGTAGATATCCCCGAGGAGAGGGAAGGAAATATTACCGTCCGGCCTGACTATTGCCTGGGTGTCTAAGTCAGGGTTATCTCTCACCCTAACCAACACCTCATCAGGGGGGCCTATCTTATAAGTATTATTTAAGTATTCAAATCGGTTTTGGACGTTGTCGGGTATAGAAGTGGGTATCTTTGAAAATTTCTGGGTGGAAGTACACCCAAAAAAACTCAACAATACTAAAAGGAAAAAATTTACTGCTAAATTTGTTTTCCTCATGATGAAAGTCCCTCATATTAGCCTATTGGAAATATCTAATTTATAGCATTTTGCATACCATTTTCTACCAGAAAATGGTAAATAGTCGTTAAGTCTTTGCATCTTTAAGACTTAGTCGTGAACTTATTTATTTATAGAAAAAGTCAAGTAAAGACGATTTTGTCAACAAAAGTGGAATAAAAACTTTTTCCTAAACGTTTCTGATTATTTAAGCTTCTGTAAAACAAGAGGTTAGAAAAAGTACAAAAAAGTGTAGACGAAAATAGACAACTGTAGTGAGAAATGGAATTAGTAGGTTTCATTTGATTGGGAGTTGTATATTATGTTTTTTTATGATGTCGTAAATATAGGACTTAGAAACATCAGCGAGGCTAGCGGCCTTGGTCACATCCCAATCTACCCTGGCTAACAAGATGGAAAAGAATTTTTTCTCAAATTCTAGCCGGGCCTTCTTGTAGAAAAATTCGTCGGTTGAAATGGATAGGGCCTTTAACTCTGCATATCTTATCTCGGGGGGCAGGAAATCAACGTCTAGTTTCTTGTCTTTGGAAAGTATAGAAGACCTAACAAGAACGTTCTCTAGCTCTCTGACATTTCCTGGCCAGGAGTATTTTAGTAGTACCTGCATGGCCTCATCGCTTACTTTTATATTTAAATTATATTTCTCTATTAAAAAGTCCACTAAAAGTGGTATATCTTCCTCGCGTTCCCTTAAGGGAGGAAGGCTTATTGGTACAACGTTCAGCCGATAATAAAGGTCTTCACGAAACCTCTTATTCATTACCTCGGCCTTCAGAACCTTATTAGTGGCGGTTATTATCCTTACGTCCACAGGGATGTCTCTTACCGACCCAACGCTCCTAATGGTCTTATCTTCTAGTACCCTAAGTAGTTTTATCTGAAGCATTGGGGACATCTCCCCTATCTCGTCTAAAAACATGGTACCCTTGTCGGCCGCCTCAAATAGGCCCACCTTACGGAATGTCGCACCTGTAAATGCCCCCCTTTCGTAACCAAAGAGTTCACTTTCAAGCAGTGTATCTGGGATGGCCCCACAGTTGATTGGTATGAAAATCTGGTCTTTTCTGGGACTTAAGTAGTGTATGTTGCTGGCAACAAGTCCCTTACCGCTGCCACTCTCCCCGAGTATTAGTACTGTAGAATTCAGGCTAGCTATCCTATGGATAATTTCTTTTACCCGCTTTATACTTTCGCTATTGCCTATAATGGGTGGTGCTTTTGCTTCCTCTTTTTCTAGCCGTAAGATATTGGCCCTACTTTTGGACAGAATTAAGGCAGTCCTAACGCTTGCCAGAAACTCCTCAAGGTTCAATGGTTTTGTAAAGTAGTCGTAAACACCGTCTTTGATGAATCTTACAATTTGCCTGTAATCTGGCCTACCTGTGATTACTATTGTAGGGATACGAATTCCCATGGATTGCAACTCGTCCAACAATTCTGGACCGTTAAGTCTGGCCAGGTAAAGGTCTGTAACTAACAGGTCGAAGCGCCCCCCCGTAACCATCTCCCTTGCGTCGGTACCGTCCTCAACCCACTCTACATTATAGCCTTCTGTCATGAGGGTGTTCTTCAGAAGCCTGCCCATCCCAGGGTCATCCTCTACCAGTATTATCTTTTCACTTGCTTCCATTGCTTTTTCTTATTCTTCTGCGGCTGGAAGATATATATAAAATTTAGCCCCTTTGGCTACCTTACTGTTAACCTCTACGTGTCCATGGTGGGATTCTATTACTTCCTTTGCTATAGATAAGCCTAATCCTATATTTTTTTCTCCTTTTGTAGTGAAAAAAGGGGTAAATATCCACGGCATGTCTTCTTCCTTTATACCGCAGCCAGTGTCCTTGATTGCCACGCATATCCATCTACCAGGAAGGTTGTAAGGGCCTTCTTTGTAGCCTGTTTCTATTGTAAGCACACCTCCCTCCTGCATGGCTTCAACACTATTAGTGATAAAATTTACAAAGGCCTCCTGCAGGTCCTTGCTGTTACCCTTTACGCAAGGCAAGTCTGCACACAGAGATTTCGCTACCGTAATATTTTTTTGCCCTGTCCTGTGCGTAAGCAGTGCCAGGGCATTTTCTAGGATGGTGTTGGCGTCTAGTGTAGTCCTTGTCTGGGTTATTCCCCTCTGAGCGTTTATGGATTCGTTCAGGCTTTGCTCCATCCTAATGCAGCAGAACAGGACTTGACGTAACTCCTCTTCAATTTGGCTTTTCGAGACTCTGTCTAGCGTTCGTAACAACTGTTGTACATGCCCAGATATTGCCCCTAATGGGTTGCGGAGTTGATGCACTATTGAGAGGGACAGCTGTTCTTTGGAGTTCTTCGATGCCTCTATTCCCTTCCTTACAAAGGCGTCCCTCATCCGCTCTTTAAGCTCCTGCTCTGTGGTAGGCCAATTAATTACATCAAAAGCCTGAGAACGAAAGGCTTGAATAGTGATGTCTGGTGTTCTCACCTCTCCTACAACTATAACCATTGTTTGTGGGGATAGAAGCTTTATTTCCCGAATGATGGAAAAAGTACAATTGTTGGGTTCCTTAAGCTGAAGGAACACGAGGTCTGGCGAGGTCCTTAAGATGGTTTCGAGAAGACTACTGTCATCAGGCAAAGGCTCCACCTCGTAATAGTTTTTTGGAAGAACTTTGGTTAACATCTCTTTAAATTCTTCGCCAGAAATTACCGCTATTTTCCAACGCTCTTTCACTGTTATCGTATTAGTACAATTATTTATTGTTTTCAGCCCTCACCCACTATGTTGTGATATTTTCTTTGCGAAGCCTTTAAAAGTCAAGAATTTAATTTCTGTGTTAGTGTCAAAAAATGAGTGTCGCACGAGTAAAATAGGCTTCAATGCTGAAGGCCAATAGCAAAAACGTATGTTGTGTGTGACCCTGGGAAGCAGCGGTGGATTGTGTTATAGGTATGAC
Organism: Planctomycetota bacterium; assembly: GCA_023261505.1. GTDB lineage: Bacteria > Planctomycetota > Brocadiia > Brocadiales > Bathyanammoxibiaceae > JAHFOV01. The sequence continues at coordinate 2,539 of JAHFOV010000022.1, read as the reverse complement.
TTATAAGGAGTTGCAATATGTCTTACGTTATATTGTCACGATTTATTATTGCGGGATTAAATCTTGGGGTGCTATCCGTTCTATAGAAGTTTTATTCTAGGGGTCAGGATTTCCTTCAGTAATAGCTCTTTCTTGAGCCTGCGTATATCTTGTTCTGTGGGCTGAAAGGGGAAGTCTCTGAAGGGTTCTCCTGGGCGGTAGCTCCCAAAGGGGCGGTTACAGGCGATGTTCCCCTGCCTATCTGGGCATCCTCCTGTAAGGAAGGGTCTGCCACTGTTTATAGCCTGTAGTAGGGCGTATTCTTCGGCGTGGAGGGCAGTAAGCCTTTCTTTATGGTCAAACTCTAGAGATTCAGGGATTAGCGCGTCCTTTTCCACAAGATAGCAGAGTAGCTGCATCCTTCTAAATCGTCTCAACGAAGGTCTTCGCCTCCTGGCCATTAAAGAGTGTGGCTCCGGGTAAAAGGAGAATAGGTGTATCATCGCCTTTAGAGCTTTCACCTGGAAAAATATCTCGGAGAGTTCCTTATCTGTTTCACCTATACCCACGATTATATGACAGCTTACCTTCCCTGGGCCGAAGACCTCAGAGGCGTCTTTAAGTGTCGTTAGATAAACCTCCCAGGACAGCGGCCCCTTTACACCCTCTGCCCTGATCCGCCTGAAGACCCTCCTTGAGGCAGCGTCAAGCCCGATACCCACGGTGTCCACCCCTATTGCCTTCAGCCTTTCCATTTCCGTCTTGCCGAATATCACTGGGGTGATGAGCACGGATAGAGGGATCGCAGACGATTCTGTAGGGGCGACCCGCCGGGTTGCCCCTACTATCTCATTTGAAATAAGAAAGGTATCCTCCACCGCTCTAGGGTGAAACACTGTGGAGATACACACGCGGCGGATACTTTCCTTGTACCGGACTATCCTCCGTATGGTTTCCATTGTTTCAAACGTGGGCCATTCAACCCTTATAAAGGAGTCCTCTCCAGTGAGCCGCGTCCGCGCCAGTCCACAATAAGCACAGCTTGCCTTGCAATCCTCTTGGTAACTGAGGAGTAGATTAATGCAGTAAGGCCTGGCATTACGAAAAAACCTGCCTGACGTGAATCTCAGTGCAATGGCCGAGGCAAGGCTGGTCTTTACATACGTTGGACTCTGCATGGGAGAAGAAAGAATACAGAATTCAGTAGTCAGAATACAGAATCTTTTTTGTTCTGACTTCTGCCTCCTGACTTCTGAATTCTGACTTTGGGCCAAATATCCATATAGGATTTTTGTATTTGGCCTTCTCTAGAGAGTCAATTTCTTCAACCTCTTCCTGCCGTAATGGCTTAGGGGCCATCTCAATCCCGAAGGCCTTCTGGTACCCTTCTTTTACTGCCTGCCGCATCTCTTCAGTGGTTACCGCTCTTCCCAGTTCTCTGGAGGCTGTAGTGAGGGTGGCCGTTTTTGAGCGGGGAATCCTAAGCACCATCTGCATAAGCTCTTCGTCTAAATCGGCCAATAGACTGGCATGGAATAGCCCTGCATCATCTATAGTGGCAAAGGCCATGCCTGCTATCTTTTTGCCTCCTACCAGGATGTCGTTTCCTCGCCTAAATTCTCCTCTAAGCCCTAGCCTCTCCAGGCCTAGTAGTATGCCCAGAGAGTATCTTTTAAAGACCATTGAGAGTTTGAGGAGAGAGAAATCCTCGGACAATGGCATGGCGATCGCCACCCCTAGTTGTCCTTTCCCCATGATAATGGCCCCTCCGCCAGTAGGCCTCCTGTTAATCGCTATAGCATGAGTCTTGCAATATTCTACGTTAATCTCAGAGGAGACCTCTTGATATTTACCTACCAGAGCACACCGCTCTCCATACGCGTATAACCTGAGGGTATGGGAATAAGGGGAAGGAGGAAGGTGCCTTGCTAAGAATTCGTCTGTGGCAAGGCCTAGGCTGGAGGTGCAACCATCGTCTTCGAGATACCGCCACTTATTTATTAATGAACAGGTTCCAGTTAAGCACGTTCGAACGTTCAATATCCTATCCTCAACCCTTGAGTTTGTTAAAACACTTCCGGAGACGGTGGGCAAGCTTACGGGAAGCTATATGTTCTCTAACAGTTTTAGTATGAATCTCAATTTCTCTAATCTGCGTGACACCCTTGCGATGCATCTCTTCTGCTAGCTTTTCTACAGCAGGCGACCCATATCCCTTTCTTCTACTACTAGGACGAATCCACCAACGCGGAGTAGCTTCATCTGTTGGCCCTATCCATCCTATGAGTCCAACCGGATTGCCTTCGTCCTCATCAAAGATGATGTAAAGATTTATACCGACGAGACTGTCCCATACATGTAACGATGGAAAGCGGACTGTTTCGTTTTTTAATTCATCCATCATCACACTAACCTTGTTGCTAAGCTGCTCATCCCTTATTACTTCTTCTGCTGGAATCAACCTTACATTAGGCTTTAATGGGTTTTCCATGCAAGAAACTCATGTAACATGCAGGCTTTCATACCACGGTAGAAATATAACTGAATCCGAACGGGTTGC
>JAHFOV010000021.1:17845-32517 GCA_023261505.1 Planctomycetota bacterium | reverse complement strand
GGAGGCATTAAAAAAGGAAAAGGTAGAGATTAAACAGGTAGTAAACAATGATTTGGGTATCATAGACCGTTGCCATAACTGTCATACAGGTGTGGTTACAAAAGGTTTTGAGGATGCGCAACAACCATTCAAGACCCACGCTAAAGTGGTCAATCTGTCCCCCCTTGCTCCCGGCCTACCAGAAAGGGGAATACTGGACGTTCACCCCATAGAGGCCTTTGGCTGTACTCCATGCCATAGAGGGCAGGGATACGCTACAACCAACGCGCAAAAGGCTCATGGGGAGCTTGAGTATGTGCATACCCCTCTCCTCAGAGGTAAATATAACCAGGCAACCTGCTTCAAGTGCCATGATTATGAGGTAGATATCCAGGGAGGTCCGGTAATCTCCTTTGGGAGGAAACTGTTTCACGAGTACGGATGCATCGGTTGCCACTCGGTAGGGCCTCTGGAGAGGGAGGACAAGACCCGTTACATAGGTCCCACCCTTGACGAGATTGGCAACAAGGTGTATCCAGAGTGGATTGCTTCTTGGATAAACAACCCTAAAGAATTCAGGGCTGACACCAAGATGCCACGTTTCTTCCTAACTCAGGAGGAGATAAGGAATGTCGCCTCCTATCTCTGGCAGATATCTCAAAAAACTTCTGAGCCATTAAATGCACCCAGCTTTGATAATGAAGTGATAGAAACGGGCAAGAACCGCTTTGAAAATGTGGGGTGTCTAGGCTGCCACAGGATAGGAGATAAAGGTGGGCAGTTTGCCCCCAATCTTACAAACGTAGGGGAGAAGGCTCGCTACGATTACCTGGTAAGCTGGATAGCCGACCCCAAGAAATACCAACCCCAGGGCCGTATGCCTAGCCTTCGTTTGAGCAAAGATGAGGCCGGAGAAATAGCTGCTTATCTCACCACCCTCAGGAACAAACAGCCAGGTGGCGAGCATATTGACTACGGTGAATCTGAAAGGGCAAAGGCAGGTTTCAACCTTGTTGCTAGATACGGCTGCTTTGGTTGTCACAAGATAAAGGGGATGGAGGATAGGGGTAAAATTGGGACGGACCTCTCAGACGAAGGTGTTAAGCCTGTAGAGCGTTTTGATTTTGCCTTGCTTGAACATGAGATTGTGCACAAAATAGGGCTGGAAAACCCAAGGGATAATGTGGCTCAAGCAAGGATTGCCTGGCTCACTACAAAACTTAAAGATCCCAGGATATTCGATACAGGTAAGTATAAAAAGCCCGAAGATAAGCTCCGTATGCCCAACAGTAGTCTAAATGACCAGGAAGTAGAAGCTCTAGTAACATTTATCATCGGGCTTACAGGTGAAAAGATTCCTTCCAAATTTAAGCCTAATCTCTCAGAAAGGGATAAGGCCATTGTAGATGGTACCTTCCTTATCAGGAGGTATAACTGTGTAGGTTGCCACCCATTTACCCTAGAAAGGCTTACCCTCGCAGATGGTACCAAGGTTGAAGGGCTTACCAAGATGGAAGAAGAGGGTACCTTGTTCTTCCAGTTATGGCGTGATTATCCAGAAATGGGAAAGAAGCTGGGGGAGAATATTGCGGTGGAACTGACAGAGTTAAAGGAGCGTATTCCCACTATGGGAGGGGAAATAGTTCCACTGATTATAGAGAAGATGGGAGAGGAAAAGGGCTTGGTACCTGAAGAGGCAAGGGCCTTTGGCCCACCATTTCTTTACGGTGAGGGTAAGAGGGTACAATCCGACTGGTTTTACAGGTTTGTCCAGGCACCCATACCTCTGAGACCCTGGTTAAATGCAAAGATGCCTACCTTTGGTCTTAGCAAAGAGGAGGCTAGCACGCTGGCCAAGTATTTTGCCCTTCTTGATTATCAGGAATACCCTTACGAACGCCTGCAGGAGAGGGAAGGGGCATATGTGGATGCCAAGTGTTTAAAGGATCCAGATTACTATATAAGGGCTAAGAGGCTCATGGATTCAAAGGACGTAAATTGCGGTTCCTGCCATGTTCGTGGAGAGCTGAAGCCTTCTGGAGACCCCTCCGGTTGGGCCCCTGATTTGTCCCTTGCCAGGGAACGCCTGAGGCCTGGATGGATTAGGGAGTGGCTTACAAACCCACAGAGGATTCAGGTAGGTACCAAGATGCCTAAGTTTCCGTGGGGAGAGTTTCAGCAGATATTACCAGGTGCCCCAGAGGAGCAGGTGGAAGCTATAAAGGATCTAATTATGAGTCCGGGCGATTTGCTAACTAGGCCGCCAGAGGAATTAGCTAGTAGGAGGTAACAATGTCATATAAGATTATAGAGAGCTGTATTGGTTGCACCCTTTGTGCGAAGAAATGTCCTGTGGGTGCTATTACCGGTGCCGCAAAGAAGCAACATCACATTAATTCCAGATTATGTATTGATTGTGGTGTATGCGGAAGTTATTGCCCAGTAAATTGTATTTATGATAATGAAGGGCAGCAAACCTTTAAGACAAAGGAGAGGCCTGTAGCGGTGGTAGAAACAGAGCAGTGCAGTGGCTGCGGTAACTGTGTTGATGTATGCCCCTTCCACTGCCTTGAGATGGCAGATGGAGACGCAGGTGTTATCTACAAAGTTGCCAAGAATGTACGGCCCAAGGACTGCGTTGCCTGCAGGATGTGTGAAATGGCCTGTGGAAGTAAAGAGGCCATTAGGGTGCTATGGCCCGATGGGGATCATTGCGACTCGCTAAACAGGGTCCAACAAGAGGTTGCTGCCCGAAACTTGTCCTGAGTGGAGCGAAGGATTTGCTACAGTGGTTTAAAACCGGAGGGATACGATGCTAAAAAAATTTTTAGGTATGGCTCTGGGTATTGGGATTATTACATACACTAGCCTTGCCCAGGGTTATGAGGTTATAGAAGTAACGGATGGAGGTACCATTAGTGGGACTGTGAAGTTATCTGGAGATATACCTTCCCCAGAGGAGTTAAACATTGATAAGGATCCTGAGGTATGTGCTAAACATATGCCCAGAGTCTCAGAAAAGATAATTGTAGATAATCCCACAAAGGGTGTAAAGAATGCAGTGGTGTATCTGACAGGTGTGAGTAAAGGGAAGGCCTTTACAGGCCCAGCAGCCCAGGCTACTGAAGATGAAAAACACGGCCATGGCGGAGCTGGGGAAGCACCAGGGAAGGGTTACGAGGAGTATGCCCTTAACCAGAAGGAGTGTAATTTTATACCTCACGTGCAGGTTATCCCTGCTGGAGGCTCTGTGGAGCTAAGGAATGGTGACCCTTTAATGCACAACCTGCACTCTTTCTCCATGAAGAACAGTTCCTTTAACGAAAGCATCCCGGGTGATGGCAAACCCGTTCACAAAAAATTTGACTACCCTGAGATGATAAAGGTAGGGTGTGACGTCCACAAATGGATGAATGCATGGATAGTAGTAAGGGATAATCCTTACTATGCAGTAACCAAAGAGGATGGAAGTTTCAGCATAACGGACATTCCTGCCGGAACTTACAAGCTGGGTATCTGGCATGAGGCGGGCAATAAAGAAGATTTGAAGAAGCTAACCAAAGATGTCACCATCGAACCCAAAAAGGAGGTCAAAATAGATTTAGAGGTTGCCTTGAAGTAAAATTCTTCAAAAATGAGCAGTCCAGAGCGGCGTCTTTATACAAGGTTATGCTTTCTTAGGAATCGTAGCAAAGGCGCCTAGAGGGCTGATTAGAGGGTCTTCTGCAAAGAAGACCCTTTTTGTTTCTAGAGCTTCGTCCGTTCAGGTTCTCAGTTGCCAGTTATCAGTTCTCAGTTTATAATTACTGACGGCCGAAGACTGAAATTGGCAAGCTAAGATGGGGACGTAGCTCAGTTGGGAGAGCGCGGCGCTCGCATCGCCGAGGTCGGGGGTTCGAATCCCCTCGTCTCCACTTACCATATAAGGACTTACGACTTTATCCCGCTTTCTATTCTTGAAATGTAAAGTTGTTTTAACATTTAACAATCTACAAAAAATGAGCCTGCAAGTTTCCACAATCGGCATCGGTACTTACCTGGGCAGGGAAGATGATGTGACGGATGCATCCTACTTTGACGCAATCATAGAAGCAGTTGCTTTAGGGTGCAATGTTATCGATACAGCACTCAACTACAGGGGCATGAAGAGCGAGAAGGTTGTAGGGCGGGCGGTGTGGAGCCTGTCGGAAAAACACCCAGGAATTCATGAAAAACTTGTAATGGCCACTAAAGGTGGCTTTATCCCTTGGGACTCAGAATCGGGCGAAAGTCCTGAAAAATTTTTCCGGAGCAGATTCTTGAAAAGTGGTATCCTTAAAGAGGCGGACGTCATCCAGGGGTGCCACTCCCTCAAGCCTGAGTATATACACGAGTGTGTTTTGATGAGTCTCAAAAATCTGGGAGTGGAGTACATAGATATATACTATGTTCATAACCCAGAATTACAGCTATCAGAAGTATCTTCAGACGAATTTTACCGCAGGCTTTCTATGGCATTTGAGGTATTGGAAGGATTTGTACGGGAAGGACGCATCCGCATGTACGGTACAGCCACCTGGGACGGGTACCGATTAGATATTGATAACCCGTGTAGACTCTCTCTAAAGCGCGTGCTGCAAGCTGCTGAGGCAACGTCTGCAGGCTCACGGCACAACTTTAGGATTATTCAACTGCCCATAAATATTTACATGCCCGAGCCTGCTTTAAAGCAAAATCAGGAACTTGACGAAAAGTGGGTTACTATCCTTGAAGCGGCCGAAGCGGTGGGTATATATGTTATGACTAGTGCAACGTTACTACAAAGACGGGCACTAAAGGAAAGCAAACTATTCACGTTTAAGGCGCTTGATAATCTTGGCGGCAGTGCCGCTTGTAGAGCTATCCAGGTGATTCGTTCCCTCCGAGGTGTAACAACTTCACTAGTAGGCATGAAAAACGTTAAACACGTGCAGGAAAACCTTCAACTACTTAAAGTGCCAAAGCTTGACCCTGAGGAAGCCCACCAGATAATGGCCGAATTTGTGTAAGTAAAACTTTTGTCTGTCTTACCGGTACTTACTTCCAAATAAGACTGTTGATAGTACTTAGAATAACTCTTGCAATAGCTGAAATGGAAAGAAAGCTAAGAAAGCTAAGAAAGCTAAGAAAGTAAATCACTGGCTACACCCTCTTATATCTTATAGCTTGCAAAATGTTTGAAAGAGTGGTATTTTTGCTCTCAAAGATTTGTTGCCATGTAAACAGAGGATCCAAGGTGTTTGACTACTCCTCCTAAAATAAATCCTTAACCAGAAAGGGAGGACAAAAATGAAAATCAGTGGGAGAAATAAGCTAGCAGGAGAGATTATAGACATTAAACAGGGTGATATAGTGGTCCAGGTGACCATGAAAGTAGGGGAGCATAAATTAGTATCTGTAATCACAAGGGAGAGTTGTGATGAGATGAAACTAAAAGTGGGAGATAAGGTAACTGCCTTGATAAAGGCCACGGAGGTGATGCTTATAAAATAAACTAGCAACCCCTTAGACAGAAATCGAGGGTTCGAATCCTTCCCGGTGCGTCATTTCACAATTGCCTATACGAAAGAATTTGTTCCTGATGAATTTTTGAGTGACCCCTATAATTTCACCTGAGCAAATCCTAATGGCGTGGCCTGTCCATTTATAACCTTGTAAAACATGGAAGAAATATTTTCATTTACGTTCCTATTCGCTGTCCTTGCGGGTTTGGCTATAGGTATTTTGGCTGGGCTTACGGGGATGCCCCTGGGGGCCTTGAGGCTTCCAGCAGTCTATGTGATGGTGCCAACATCCTACGTTGCGGCTGGTACCAACCTGGGCATAGATACGTTAGCCTCACTCACTGGAAGCTATCGCTACTGGAAGGGGGGTAAGATAGAACCATGGATATTCCTGTTTATGGGTTCTTTTTCCTGCATTGGTGCATTCCTTGGGGGATATTTTAGCCGCTGTTTACCCCATAAATGGTTCCTATTGGTTATTGGTATAGTATACCTTTACAGTGGGCTAAGTATGTTATGGGTAACTATTTCTGGGGTATCAACTTCGGGTGGAGAGGAGTCTGTGCCCGAGGGGAAAAAATGGGCGGGAGCGTCCGCATTGTGGGGTTTTATCCTTGGTTTCATAGGTGGAATGGTAGGGCTTCTTATGGGCAGCCTGCGGGTACCCGTCATGATAAGGAGTATGGGCCTGGCGCCGGCTCTGGCTGCTGGCACTAATATAGCAATAAGTTCCCTCACGGCCCTTTCAGGATTCCTTGGTCATTGCCTCCAAAGAAATTTTGACGTTACCGTACTCCTCATCATGGGCCTTGCCTCCATGGCAGGGGCTTACCTGGGCTCCCACCTGGCAATTAATCTTAGCCCCCTGGCCCTGAAACGGCTTATATCCTCTGCCATAATCCTTATGGCTACTACACTCATTTTGAAATCCTTAAGGATGTAAAAACCTATACCCCAACGGCTCTGGTCTGATTGTATTTTTGTTAAGCCTGTGATACTATTTCTGCCCCGTGAAAAAGTGGGGCTGGAAACTTTCGTTCTAAACATAAAACAAGAAGCTTTTAGAATCTGTTTTTTCTGCATTTCTTGTATAGGGACAAAGACCCGAGAGAGGACTATACCGCAAGACTGAGATTTTCAGAGACCTTGCATAATAGCATGGAAAGATTTTTAGAAGATGAGAGGGTTTTAGTAGGAAGTCTGGTGCTTCTGTGTTTCTTACTATATATCCTCAATCTAGGTAATGCCAGTCTGAGTGGTAAACATGAGGCCCTTTATGCAGGGGTGGCCAGGGAGATGTTTGTTGATGGTAACTGGACCATACCCCACTTTGATGGGCAGATATACACTGAAAAACCCCCCCTTTACTTTTGGATGGTTGCCCTTTGCAGCTTGCCCATTGGGGATGTAAATGAGTTCACTGCACGGCTACCCGCCGCCTTGTGTGCCATGGGAACTGTAATTGTTACTTTTTTCCTTGGGAGAAAACTCTTCAATACCAGGGCGGCTTTTTTGGGGGCATTAATCCTTGCCACCTGCGTGCTCTTTGTGGTCAGCGGACGAAGAGTTAGACTGGACACGGCTTTTACCTTTTTCATCTCTTCTTCGCTGCTGGCCTTTTATTCAGGATATATCTCTAACAAAAAGACCTATTACTTTCTACTGTTTTGGTTTTTGGTAGCCCTGGCCGTGCTTACAAAGGGGCTATTTGCTTTGTTTCTTGTGATATGTCCGATTGCCCTCTATCTTTTTTTGAGCGGTGACTTGAAGGTGCTAGTAGAAACTAGATTTCTCTTCGGGTTTAGTGCCTTTATTCTTACAATCGCTGCCTGGCTGCTGCTGGCCTATGAGCAGGATGGGGGAGATTATATCAAGCAATTTGTCTTTGTGAACTCCGGTTTGAGCTACATAATCCCGCTTACGGAGGCTAAACACCACCACAGCCTTTTACGCTATACAATAGGATACTTTTTCCTCGGGATGCTGCCCTGGTCTATTTTTCTATTAGTCTTTTTTTATCGCTTTTTTTCGAAGGGACTTTGGAAGCAGAACCGGCAGTTATTATTCCCTGGTGTATGGTTCTTTGGTATGTTGTTTATCTTTATCCTGATGGGGCAGAAGCGTGCTACTTACTATTTACCTATATATCCTCCTGCCGCCCTACTTATTGCAACCTGGTGGGATGACTCTATAGGGGCATCCCCAAACGTTCAAAGCCCCTGGCTTCTTAAGGGGTTGGAATGTTTCACGGTTGTAATTTTAGGAGCTGCAACTGTCTGGGCTTGTCAGGGCGTCTCATCCAGGGAGATAATTCTTTGCGCATTTACTGTACTCTTAATACTCGGGTTAGGCTATTTCTTTGTATACTCCCGGCGCTTTAAAGAACTTTTTATCTTCATATTTTTAATAGCAGTAAGCACCGGGGTATCATATAATCAAATATTTGTGCCCAGGGAGAAGAAGAGTGTCCTTCGCCAGGGTTTTTACAAAGAGCTTAATTCTATCCTGGGGACATGCACAACATTAGCTCTTTATGGTCATGGTCTCGACTACAAGGAGATTCTCTTTTACTCAAAGAAACGCCTAAAAATAATTAACTCCGTTGATGAACTAGAGGAGTTCTTTCGATCAGGAGTGCAGGTATATTGCCTTATGACGCAGAAGAATTACTCTCAGTTATCTTCCACGGTTGATATGCATCTTGTGAAGGAATTGCCGGCGGAGAAACTTTTACTGGTGTCTAATAAGTAGGTGTGGTGTAATTAACAACAGATAGGAAAGGTGCGGCCCTTGAGCCAATATTTGGGGGGTAAATTCCTTCTAAGAGGAGTGATAGGTTTGCAAAATAAGCTTGCCCTTAACTTGCCAAAAGGACAGCCGGATTCGACAATATTGTGGCGCAGGTGTGATACGGCCCTGGCAGCAAGCTGAAATTGGATGCCTCTGCCTATTGTTTAGTGTTCCCGCGTCTATATACTCCGCAATCTAGCATCCTTTTTATGTTGGATTCCCTTTGACTAAGTGGGTATAATTCATTTTCAAATAAAAGAAGTATGAAGTTAATCCTGCAGAGATATCTTCTTAAAGAATTCTTAAGAATATTTATCCCAACCCTGGCGGTTCTAGAGTTCCTGCTAATTTTGGGGATGGCCTTGCAATCTTTGCACGAAGGGGTGAATGTAACTGCCCTGACAGAACTGGCCCCACATATATTTTTTTATTCCTTACCTACGGCCTTGCCTGTAGCGCTGCTTGCGGCTACGGTAATTACCTATGGTCGTCTCAGCGGTGATAATGAACTATGGGCAATGCTCACAAGTGGAGTGCACTTGTGGATAATAGTTACACCTGTGATCGTCCTGGGATTTATTTTCAGTCTTTTTTCCCTGGGCCTGAATGCCGAACTATTGCCAAAATCATACCATATGCTTAAGATACTCCAGGAAAGGGCAGTGAATGAGATTTTGGCTAAGCGTCTGGGAGTGGCACAGGGTAAGATGAGATTTCCTCCTTATTATATTTACATTAAATCTGTGGAAGGAGGTGCCTTTAAGGGCATAATCATATTGGAGGCTAATGGGGAAGAAGTTACAAACCTTGTTCTGGCAGAAGAGGGGAGTTTAAGTGTGGATGCAGATAATAACCTCATCCTCTTTGCACTGAATAAGGGTAAGTTCATTAAACCCGGTCCCTACGGGACAGCTTCTACCCCGACTGCTATATCCTTTGATAGAATCCTCTTTAGGGTACCTTTGGGCCTCGGCGAGTACACAGCATTTAAGAAATTTTCCTCTCTTGAAGAACTCCTAAAGCTCAAAAGCAAGACAAAAAGAGAAATTAAGGCCATGCGGGGCATTTCCATGGAAAAAAAGTTGAGTAAGAGTGGACTTAGAAACCGTTTCCATGAGGTAGAGGAGGCTTATCAGAATGCGGTTAGGGAAAGGACTGCAGCGCTTGTCCAAGCAGAGAAATCTCAGGAAATTATTGCCAAAGAAAAGATTAAACTACAGAATATAGACAGTGAAGCTAAGGTCTCGGAGAACTACGTTCGCATTGCGGAAGATGCCCTTGGGGATCTCCGCTTAAGCAAGGAACTGACAGGTCCAGCGCATCCCCAGCTAGACCTTAAAGATAAGGATATTAAGATTAAGGAGCTCACCCAAACAATAGAAATAGAGCGGTCGCGAATAGAAGATGCTGGGGAACAAAAGCGTTCGATAAGAAATACTATTGAAATTGAAAGACAAAATTTGGCCCTTTTTAAGTCCAAGACAGAAAGTTTAAAAATTAAAGAGGCTGATGCTGAAGCCGAATACGAGCGGTGGAAAAAAATAGTGGACTTGCGTGAAAAAATTGAGAAAAATCGCGACTTAACCATTGCCATCCACAGGAGATTATCTCCGGCCTTTTCCTGCCTGGCCTTTGTACTGGTAGGGATACCTATCGGAATAATGACCCGGAGAGGGAATATTCTTATGGGTTTCTTTATAAGCTTCCTTGTTGTCCTATTGATATACTATCCCCTTGTAACAGCGGGGAAGGTTCTAGCCTCGGATGAGAAGGCTCCGATAATCCCCACCATGTGGGGGCCCAACCTTGTTATAACAGCTATAGCGGTTGTTCTCCTGATAAAGGTCTTCAAGAAATAAGGTGCAAGGGCTAACTAAATATTGCGTTAACGATGTAACCTGGTACGTCCCAGCAGGGCAAGAGGTACTGCTTGAAGATTTAAAGAAATTGACTAATTTCTCTGAGGGAGATGGGGTAACTATCCTTAAAAAGGGAAAGAGAAAATCCTTTGCACATCTTGAAGCCACAGTTAATGGAAACGAGGTTTATCTTAAGACCTTCCAGCTTAAAGGTATATTCCATTGCATTAAACATTTGTTTTTTAAGTCCAAAGCAGTCAAAGAATTAGAGGTAAGCCTGGCAGCCAAGGAAAGGGGTGTGCCTGTCCTGCTTCCCCTTGCCGCAGGAGAGAGGTATCAAAATGGGCTTCTCCGAGAATCCTATCTTGTTATTAAAAGGCTCCCAGAGGCGGTCGACCTACTGGAATATCTCCTCAGGCAAGATGTTAAATATAGATATAAGAGTATGGTAATAGAGGCACTAGGAAAACTTTCAAGGAAGACTCACGATGAAGGCATCCTTCAAGAAGATTTCGCCCTTAACAATTTTCTCCTCTCCAATACTCTGAATATGCATAACGATGTCCCCCTCTCTATGGAAAACGCTGACTTTACACCACAGAAAGCAAAAGCGGACTGTGAACAGGTATTTCTTATTGACTTTGAACGCACTCGTGTGCGCCCAAAACTCTGCACCAAAGAGAAGGAATGGACGCTCGCTAAACTCAACCGAATCGGTGCTAATTTCACTCTAACGGACAAATTTAGATTCCTCTGGGCCTATTGCAAGACCAGAGAGGAATTCAAAGACCTCCCGAGATGGAAGAAACTGGAAAAGTATACTTACCAAATTCTGAAAAGAGATGCTAAAAGGATTTTTGCCTCCTGCATTAGGGGTGATAGAGGCTATACTTTGTATAAAGATAACATGTTAACGGGCTATTTTCTTAAAGGCTATCAACCCGAGGAACTCCTTACTCTAATCAAGACAAGACAATGGGCAGAGGAAGGGCATAGGTGGCAGTTCAGTATATCAAGGCGTAGAGGGAGGATTAGAAAGGGAGAGATAGAAGAGGCGGTGCTGGTTTATGAATTTAATGCCCAGCAGAGAGGGCTGCCGCTGGCCAAAAGGGCCTGGCAATGCTCTAATGGGCTTCTTAAGGGTTATTTCCCTGTAAGCCCGCCTGTGGCGGCTGTAGAATGGAAACAGAAGGAAGGGTATCGGGGCGCCCTTTTACTGAAGGAATTGAAAAAGGCGGAAGATATAAGGGATGTCCTGCGTAGATGTCCTCCATCTATAGAGAGGCGACATTCTATATTCTGGCATACTGCAAGATTTCTTTCCAGGTTACACAATTTCGGGACCTTTGCTGGTAGCATCTTTCCTAAAGATATCTCCTGGGTAGAAGACCGAACATGGGGGAGCAAACTATTCCTGACGCAACCCTATAACTTCGTGATGAAAAAGGGACTTAAGAGTAGAGAAAGAGAAATAGATATACAAAGGTTAGAAGAATACCTGCAAGGAATGCTGAGCGAAGAAGAAAGGGATTATTTGAGGGAGCAATACTGGCGTTACGCTAATGTCATATCTTAACCATGCAGGAAACCTGTCTTTTTGCACATATGACATATAGTCCAGGTACCGTTTTTCTGCCTGGATAATATCTCCTCTCTGGCCGCCACATACATCTTCCCGTTCCATATCTCCTTAAAAGGCTTCTCCAGTATGTTGCCAAAGGAGTACCTTTCGCTATAAACGGAGCAGCAAGGCAGTACAGCACCATCCCAGTTAATCACGGTTTCGGTCCACAATAGGTCACAAGTCTGCCTTGGGTGGATGGGCTTCTTTTTTTCCATATCAAATAAATTGTACTCTGAATTTTTAGGAAGCCAGCGCCCGTCCCTGCTGATTGCCTCCTCCGCCGTCTCAAATATCTCCTTTCCCATATCTGGACGCATCTTCTTTACTTCCAGCCTGACACCCAATGTCCTCGCCATTTCTTGGGCCTTTCCTACTTCATGCTCATTATGGCTGAATACATGGAATAACCAGACCAGTTCTGTAGGGGAGGCTATCTCTTTATTCGCTTCAGACAGGAGCTTAAGATTTTCCATCACCCTATGAAAATCCCCCCCTACATGATAGATGGGATAGGTTTCTGAGCTTGCGGCATTACAAGAGATGTACAACTTCCTAAGGCCAGACGAAAGCAGTGCCCTAATCTGGGACTCTTCCAGCTTAAGGCTCAAGTTAGTACTTAGCTTGGCTGGTATGGCTCTGGCACTGGCGTACTCTATCATAGTCACCAACTCAGGATTGAGGAGTGGTTCACCCCAATCATAAAGGCGTAGGAGAAGGAGGCCACTGCCCAGCTCATCTATTGCCTTCTTAAAAGTCTGAAAAGGTAAAAGCCCTTTCCGGGCAGAGGGGTCTTGCTGCCCTGTAGGGCATAATGGGCAGCGGAGGTTGCAAATGTTACCTGTCTCGATGCTGAGTTTTGCGGGGAGGTTATGGAGCTTCGAAATACCCATCCTGTACTCCGTTTGCCCCATCAGGAGATTATAGACCCTTCTAGGAGTAATGCCCCTTATTTGGGCCTTTAGATTTTCCAGTGTTACCATATCCCGACGGGCCTCCTTCCTCCCTTTTTGATGACTAGCAGTGCTACCACCATATTCCCCTACTTTTTGGCTGGGACGAGGGCATCAGCTACCACCTCTATCTGGTACTTGTTGTTCAAGGCGGCTATGCCTATACAGGCCCTGGCAGGAGCTGACTTTATGTACTGGGTATAAATCTTGTTCATGGTCTCCCAGTTCCTCATATCTGTGAGGTACACTATGACCCTTATAAGATTATCTGTGGAGGTCCCTGCCGCCTCTAATGCCGCTTTTAGATTTTTAAAGGTAACGTGACATTGCTCCTCAAAGTCCAGAGGAATCTCCCAATTCTTTTCAGAATTTCTCGGGATAGCGCCTCCACAAAATAGAATTCCCCCATTCTGCAGGTCTGCCGCAGGCACTAAAGTGGCGTCGGACATTAATCCCTGGTGATATGGGAGACGTTTTGCACAATTCACTCTTTGAACAGCCATCTTTTTCTCCTTGATTTGGAAGTTACCTTAGATTTTAGAAAAGGATTTCTTCAGTTCTGCGCGTAAGAAGGTGATCCCGTGAATTATTGCCTTACAAACATCTTTCTCATTGTCTAACTAGAAAAAAATTATAGGTTTAACTGCATACACTGTCAACACGTTAAAGCTTTTTGAGTATTTGACATAAGGTATAGTATAGTATAAAATGTTTATGTATTGAATAACAGTATAGAAGTTTTAGTATGGCCTACAGGGAAAATTTGCCTAAAAAAACACCTTTAACGCCTCCCAAAAAGGGGACTTCTCCAACAACTCCTACCAAGGGTACTGCTCCGACTGTTCCCACTAAAGGCACTGTTCCAACTTTTCCTACTGCTGCGCGCCCAAAGAGCAATCTCCTTTACTACCTCATTGTTCTTTGCGTCCTTGGAAACTTTTTTCCCTATATCATTACTACTTCTGTTAACTGCTATAATGCCAGGGGCTTTGTCCGCCGTGCAGCCTTTGATCACCTGATATCTGTGCGGGACATAAAGAAGAAAGAATTGGAGGCCTTCTTTGCTAAAAGGAGGGGCGATGCCCAGCAGATTCGTACTAACCCCCTTTACAAATGGGCAATAGCATCATACGTTGAGGCATACAAAAAGGGCGGGGTAGATGGCAGTGACTATGTAGATGTGGATAATAGGTATGGGAGGTCGTTTAAAGGGGTAGCCGATTCCTATGGCTACTATGACATATATGTACTGGATATGGCGGGTAACGTAGTCTACAGCGCCAGAAGGCATCCAGAGCTAGGGAAAAATGTATTGGCGCCCCCGTATGCGGACACCCCCCTTGCTGAGGCATACAGACGGGGCAAGGCGGCTGTAACTTTAGGGGACATTAAGTGGTACGAACCTTATAATGGGCCAGCCCGCTTTGACTCTGCCCCTGTAATGGAAGAAGGTCAGGATGAGCCCTTTGCTGTCATCGTATTCCACATGGATGGTTCCGTCATTAACGAGATGATGTCCGAGAGGCCTGGACTCAAGGAAACTGGCGAGACCTATCTTGTAGCCCAGGACCTCCTGATGCGCTCCGATTCTCGTTTCACCCCATGGTCTGACGTTCTAAAGGCAAAGGTTGATACCGTAGCTTCCAGAGAGGCCTTGGCTGGAAATACAGATTGTAGAATTATAAGAGATTACCGCAATGTCCCTGTTCTTAGCGCCTATGCCCCCTTGGAGATTGCCAGTGGATTGCGATGGGCTGTCATTGCTGAAATAGATAAGGCAGAGGCCATGGCCATTGAGGATAAGTTATTTAACCAGGTGGTATACATGACCTTTGCCATGTTACCCATATGGGGTGGAATAGTCTTTGTCTTTTACAGACTCATAAATAAGGACAGCGAGGCCTACTACGGCAGCAAATAGCTTTTTGTATTTGTTCTAATTACTGAG
>JAHFOV010000021.1:0-17835 GCA_023261505.1 Planctomycetota bacterium | reverse complement strand
CTACTGTACCCCTCTACCCCCAAGCAAAGTTCGGTAGCCCTTCTTAATTAATATTTTCCTAAAATAGTCACAGCCTTGATTGGCTGTGACAACCCTTCAATATTAAGTGGTATTACCTACAACTAACCATCTTCTCTCCTCTCAAATTTTTTCTGTTTAGTGTAATTATGTATATAGTGATACAAACGGGCTAAAATTTGTCTTTATCTTTGACTTATAATAGGCCTCAGTACCCTTGCCCTTTTAGGGTGTATATCTTTCGATTTTGGTATTGAAGTTGTACATTTCAATGATAAAATTTTGTGCATATGGCAGGGAAGTGGTGGCGGGTTCATTTTATATCTGGCTTGCTAAATTGTTAAGTCTGTACGGGGGAGGTTGGTGTTAATTGGGAAAAATTCCCAATCTCGCAGTAAGTTGGCTGATTGTAGGCCTGGTTTAATTCGGAGGCAAAGCATGTTCATCACGACGAATCTACAGAAGGCAGGACCTTTAAGTAAAATATCCGAACTATACACCCTTTTGCTATTGTGTCTTTTGTTTAACAGCGGTTGTGACTTGAAGCTCTATGAACTCCCTCCAGATGTTGAGAAGGTTAGTGTCACAAAGGGGCAACTAGCTGACCCTGAGGTCTCAGAGGTTTATGAGGGATTAAGACCAAAACCCGAGATAGATGAAGGTAAGGAAGGACGCCACATCCGGCGGGATTTGCAGGAGTATATAACTCTAGAGTGGAAAGATGCCTCTGTGAAACTTGAAGAAGACTTGCCCAAGGGGATGCAATTTCCTGACGAGTTCAAAAAAAGGATAGTTTATTATCCCAATGAAAAACTCTTGATTTTTAAAGGAACTATGTCAGAAGAAGAAGAGGATAAATTGTTAAAATTATTACCACAAAGCGAATCCTATAAAAAGGCTGTAGAACTACTTTATAAGAGGTCCCATAAAAGCGAAGGAGACAATTTCAAAGAGTACGTAAAAAAACACGAGCTAGAGGAAAAACTCTTTGCTTCTGGTGAGAAGGGTCAGGATGGATTTTTGGTGAGAGAAAATATATTAGCACATTACGACCCGGGGATTTCCATTCCTGCAAGTCCCAGAGTAAGTCCAGGCCCTAAGCTGTCGTTCATCCATCTTTCTGACGTTCAACTCCATGATGAAAGGGTCTATATGTTTAGCAAGGAACTTACTTCTTTTTTTGACAAGTTTGTCCAGAGTTTTAAACATAAACCAGGTATGGTGCTGTATGACCACTCCTATTATTTGACTTTTATCGGCACTATAGACCTATTGTGCGAAAGGCTTCAACAGGAAGGAAAGCTGGAGCCCAGCTTCATGATTCACACAGGGGATGCCATTGATATGGGGGTGGTGAGTGAACTGTTTGAGTTTATATTCATCACCAATCACCTAACTATTCCTTGGTTCAACGTGCTTGGCAATCACGATTACCCCGTTTATGGAAATATTAACTCCAAGGAAATTGGAGTTATAAGGCCCGATATGGGATTCCAGACGGTCAATTCAAGGTACAATTTTATAAACATGCACGGCAAAGGTTATGATGTGGACAAAAGTGTCTATTTCTCTCCAGATAACGCCCCTCACGGAGTAACAAGTGGGGCGAAGTGGAGCGTCTACAATGGTTTTGACTTTATGAAGGGAGTGCCCAAAGAATTTGTGGGCGAAAGGGAAGAGAAGCCCTGCGAGAACTGTCCAGGCTATTATTACTTTGTGGCCCTGGACCCAAACAAAAACAGCGAAAAGCTAGGCATCCTTTGCGTAGTACTAGATACCACTACGAAAAACTTCAAGTTCGCTGAAGGTACTGTCTATCGTGATGAGGAAGTGGAGCCCCCTGATGAAGGAAAGAGATTAGAACAGATAAATTGGCTACAAGGTATCTTGGAAGATCGCAGTCAGAGGGATAAAGAAAAATGGATGGTGCTGGTCTTTGGCCACCATCCGCTGGACGCTTTCTCTGATGATAGCAACAAGGAGCTTGAAAAACGATTGCTTAACCCGAGATACAATGTGGTAGCCTATTTCTGCGGGCATACCCATAAACACGAGGTACAGGTGAAGTATCATGAAAACCCTGAAAATCCTAAAACATTCGGATTTTGGGAGATTATAACAGACTCCGTCTTTGAATATCCCAAGAGGGGCAGCCTGGTGACCATCAATTATCATACAGAAGAGGGAAAAGAAGAGGGAAAATGGGAAATAACCCTGCAGAGCTTCTGGCCCTATTTTCTGGAGCATTTGGAAATTAATACACCACTAAAAAATTTACCACCGGAAGTGAAATTTCCTGATTCCCTAAAGGATAAAATACACTACGATGCCAATAACAAACTCTTGATTTTTAGAGGGGTTATGTTAAAGGAAGAAAAGGATGAACTGCTGGGGTTATCAGCAGACAAGGCCTATAGAGAGGCTGTAAAAGAGCTTTTTGAGCAGCCTCCAGAACTCATAAAGAATGCAAAAAGATGTTTAGATGCCTCTGAGAAGGACGACGAAGGTAAGAACCTTGTCAAAAGATTCCATGAACTCGGCCGAAAACACTATGATGCGGTGCTAGAGTTTACCTATCCCAAAACAAGATAGAAGGCTTAATCATTTGAGGAGAGACCACCATGAGCAATGCGGTAGAAGACTTAAGAAAAGAGATTGAGGCCTTGATAAAAGAACACGGATTTCATCCAGATAAGGTAGACTGTAAAGAGTATCCGCCGAGTCCTGTCGGAGAGAAAATAGTAGACTACACTGTGTACCTTCCCTCTACAGAAAGGGAGGATTATGCAAACGACCATTTCGATTCCGACAGGAAAGATGTGAAAAAGCGTGGTAAAGAACTTGGACTAACGGCAAGGCTATACTACGAATAGCAGACTAAAACTAGAAAGGCTCGCTGGATGGCGTGTAACAACCCTGAAACACATTTTAGTCGTGCCATAGAATTACATGAACAGAAACGACTCAAAGAGGCAGAAAGGGAATACCGTGAAGTCCTGAGGCTTATGCCCGATTACCAGGAAGCTCACAACAACCTGGGCATTTTACTTGTAGAACTTGATAGATACGAGGAGGCTATAGATGAGTACCAGAAGGCTGTTGCTATTAACCCCAACTACGACCATGCCTATAACAACTGGGGCCTTGCCCTTTCAGACCTCAAGAGATACAGGGAGGCTATAGAGAAGTACCGGAAGGTCGTAGCTATTGACCCAAATTACGCCAATGCTTACAACAACTGGGGTCTTGCCCTTCACAGCCTCAAGAGGTATAAGGAGGCTATAGAGAGGTACCAGAAGGCTGTTGCTATTAACCCCAACTACGCCCATGCTTACAACAACTGGGGCCTTGCCCTTTACGACCTCAAGAGGTACAAGGAGGCTATAGAGAAGTACCAGAAGGCCATAGCTATTGACCTAAATTACACCAATGCCTATAACAACTGGGGCCTTGCCCTTTACGACCGCAAGAGATACGAGGAGGCGATAGAGAAATACCAGAAGGCCATAGCTATTGACCCAAATTACACCAATGCCTATAACAACTGGGGCCTTGCCCTTTACACCCTAAGGAGGTACTGGGAGGCTATCGAAAAGTACCAGAGAGCCACAGCTATTAACCCGAATTACACCAATGCCTATAGCAACTGGGGCCTTGCCCTTTACAGCCTCAAGAGGTACGAGGAGGCTATAGAGAAGTATCAGAAGGCCATAGCTATTAACCCCAACTACGCCATTGCCTACAACAACTGGGGTAATTCTCTTTTCAACCTCAAGAAATACGAGGAGGCTACAGAGAAGTACCAGAAGGCCATAGCGATTGACCCCAATTATGCCGACGCCTACAGTAATTGCGGCCTTGCCCTTTACAACATCAAGAAATGCGAGGAGGCTATAGAAAAGTATGAGAAGGCCTTAGCAATTGACCCCAATTACGCCATCGCCTACTACAACTGCGGCCTTGCCCTTTACGACCTCATGAGGTACGAAGAGGCTATAGAAAAGTATCAGAAGGCCATAGCTATTGACCCCGACTACGCCCATGCCTACAACAACTGGGGCCTCGCCCTCTCAGCCCTAAAAAGGTATAAGGAGGCTATAGAGAAGTATCAGAAGGCCATAGCTATTGACCCGAACTACACCAATGCCTATAACAACTGTGGTCTTGCCCTTTACAACCTCAAGATGTACGAAGAGGCTATAGAGAAGTATCAGAAGGCCGTATCCATTGACCCCGACTACGCCTTTGCCTACAACAACTGGGGCCTTGTCCTTTATGACCTCAATAGGTACGAGGAGGCCGTAATGAAGTACCAGAGGGCCATAATGATCGACCCCCATTACGCCTATGCCTACAACAATTATGGTTATACCCTTGAAAAACTTGGGCGATATGAGGATACTGAAGGGAGATACCAGAAAGCTTTAGAACTTAACAAGTACCTTTGGCAATCCTTCTGGGGCTTGAGTAGGGTACACGTTGAGATGGCAAAGGGCACATCAGAGGCCGACCTTTATCAAGACGCCCTAACAGAGATAGATAAGGCCTTGAGCATAGCGCGGAAAAATCCCCATCTTGTTGGCAACGAGAACTTCCTTAATATGTATCTATTGAAGGGCTACATCCATATCGCCCTGGGGGACTACAGAGAGGCTAAATTAGACTACGAAGAGTGCAAAATATATGATAAGTACAATCTCAAGGTCCAAAGAAACTTGAGGCGTATCAGCAAAAGGTTAGGGGAAAGGGTGTCATTACTTTGGGTGCAAATACCCCTCTTTGGAGTGGCAGGCACAGGACTTATTGCCACCTGCCTCGCCTATTTCTGGCTAAGGAAGTTTAATATTACACAATTTTACGCCTTCGGTTCTACATGCTTTACATTCCTTATCTTAGGCATCCTGCTCCCATTGATTAGGAGCAAGAAGAAGGGCACAATTGAGACGGAGTTTGAAAAAGGTAATGAAAAAATAAATAGTACGCCCTCTGTTCCCGCGCCGGTAGTAGAGATATAATATTTTTTTTTGTATGTTCTTGTTTTGTTCCGAATAAAAATGCTCAGAACGTTAGAAAACTTTTATAAAAAAGTCCTTCCTCTTACGTGTCTTTAGCAGGAAGAGTTCATTTATAACCGGGATCGGTATAACGAACCTTGTTACTAATTCTCATTTAGTAAGAGTTTAGTGATTGACATCTTACTTGGCTTGTTGTATTTAGAAAAAAGTCTTTAAGAGGTTTTTATTGGAAAATGTAACTAAAAACAACCCTACCCTCTCTGTGGTAATTCCCCTCTTTAACGAGGAAGAGAGCATTGGGGAGCTTTATCAGAGGCTCAAGAAGGTGCTGGACGGCCTCGGGAAGGAGTACGAAATATTATTTATTAACGATGGAAGCACAGACCGTACAGGAGAGGTACTAAAAGGTCTCTTTCAAAAGGACGAAAAGGTTAAGGTCATAGAGTTGCGGACTAACTTTGGCAAAACCCCTGCCTTGTCGGCTGGCTTTGACCATGCCCGTGGGGATATAATCCTATCTATGGATGGAGACCTTCAGGATTGTCCCGAAGAGATACCCCTTTTTATTAGAAAGATAGAAGAGGGCTACGATGTGGTAAGCGGATGGCGACAGCAAAGGGATATACCCTTCTTCACCCGAAAGCTCCCCTCTAAGGTGGCCAACTGGATGATTGCAAAGGTTACGGGAGTGAATCTGCATGACTTTGGAAACGCCTACAAGGCCTATAGGAGAGAGGTAATAAAGGATGTAAAGATTTATGGTGACCACCACCGCTTCATCCCAGCCCTTGTTAAGGGGATGGGGGTGAACATAGCAGAGATACCCGTGAGGAATGAGCCCAGGCGCTACGGCCAGTCCAAATATGGGCTCGAAAGGATTTACAAGGTATTCTTTGACATAATCACTGTAAAATTTCTCCTGAGCTATTCCACCAGGCCCATGCACATCCTTGGGCCTATAGGGAGCTTCTTTGGGCTTTTAGGGGTCTTTCTTGGTCTGCGGCTGGCCTACCTGAAAATATTTTATGGGGATAAGTTGGGCACAAAGGTCTCCCTCTCTATATGCGTCCTTTGCATACTTCTGGCTGTACAGATTATCACCTCAGGGCTCCTAGCCGAGCTTCTTGTCAGAATCTATCACGAATCCCAGGGTAAGCCTATCTACATCGTCAAACAAATCCTGGAGCACAGCCCCTCTTGAAAATGTATCTGAACCTGGCAAAACATATCCTATATAATAGTCTCGGCTGGATAACCCACCCCTCTATCTGCACCTACCTAATAACCTGGAGGTGTGAGCTGAACTGCTTTATGTGCAACATACCCGACATCCAGGATAAGTCGGAACTGGATACCAACCAGGTGAAGTCCTTATTTGACCAATTCAAGGGGCTAGATGTGGTGAGGATAACCGGAGGCGAACCTTTTGTCAGAAAAGACCTGGAGGAGGTGGTGGAGCACATCCTCACTAACTGTGGCCCAAGTATACTAGTATTGAATACCAACGGCTACCAATCCCAGCGGATAATAGAATTTGCCAGGGGGATGGCATCTAGTGGGAGCAGTCCTGCCACTTTCCATTACAGGATTTCCCTTGACGCTGTGGGGGAGCGGCATGATGAGATAAGGGGGGTGAAGGGGGCATTTGAGAGGGCCCAACAGACGCTGGAAGAACTGGTCGGGCTAAGGAAGGAAAAAAAGTTTTGCGTGGGGGTGAATCTCACCATTACCAGGAAAAATATTGACCAGATAGAACCCCTCCAGAATTTCTGCCAGAGATTGGGCGTTGACCTGCAGTATCAGGTGGCAAGGCGTGACCGCTACCTTTATGAGAATTATCAAGAGGGAGAACGCCAGTTTGAACTGGACTTGTTTGACTCCTTCTCACAGGATGAAATAGAAAGGATAGTAGAGGGCGTTACAAGGGATACTACCTCTTTTGATTTTAAGGAAGGGCTGGCAAAGCGATTTTTCAATAAGGGACTCAAGAACCGCCTCCTATACGGAAAAAAGGAGCCAGATACCCAATGTGTGGCCTTAACCAGCCATATTAGAATCCTGCCCGATGGCAAGGTGCCCATCTGCATACAAAGCAATACGAAGGTCGGAGACCTCACTAAAGAGACCCTGGACGAACTATGGTTCGGCCAGAAGATAGAACGCTACAGGAAGATGGTAAGGGAGTGTCCTGGCTGCTGGATGCCATGTGACGTCATCCCCAGCGCCATATATACTGGCAGCCTTCTTAAGGCCCTCATCTAGGCCTTTGGTCATTAAATCTTAACCCCTTTGTCTTGCTTTTCAGCCATTTGAGTTATATAATTTTAAGAATTAATGTAGGGGTTTAATTTATTAAACCCTGATTCTGAGGACGATAAATCCGCCCCTACATTTTGCCAACAAGTGACAGAGCTTATGACCAGGCCGCCCATATCTGTTTGCATAATAACTTACAATGAGGAAAAAAGGATCCGTCAGTGCCTCGAGAGTGTTAAATGGGTTGAGGAACTAGTGGTGGTGGATTCTCATAGCACTGATAGGACGGTGGAGATATGCAAAGAGTACACCCCCAGGGTCTACCAGAGGGATTGGCCTGGCCATGTAGAGCAAAAAAATTTCGCCCTGAGCCTGACAAGCTATGAGTGGGCCTTGTGTTTGGACGCTGATGAGTGTCTGTCCCCAGAACTTTCCAGGGAAATCCAGGAAGAACTCTCAAATAATGGTAATACATTTGCAGGCTATATTATGCCTCGACACACCTATTACCTGGGTCGCTGGATAAATCACGGTGGCTGGTATCCCGACTATAAACTGAGGCTCTTTAAGCGTTCTTTAGGGAAGTGGGGAGGAATTAACCCACACGATAAGGTGGTCCTGAATGCCGGTGCCACAAAAATTCTAAGGGGCGAACTACTACATTTCAATTACGAAGACATTACAAGCCAGATTCGTACTATAGATAGCTTCTCAAGAATATTTGCACAAACTATGTTAAAGAACGGCGTCTCGTTCTCTACCCCGGCAATTATTGCTTCCATGCTCTTAAAGCCCCCTGCCAAATTTCTTGAGATGTATATACTAAAAAGGGGTTTTCTAGATGGCATGGCAGGCTTTATCATCGCCTCTACAACGGCTTTCTATATATTCCTTAAATATGCAAAGTGGTGGGAGGCAAAAAGCACTGGGAATTCGGAATTCAGCAGTCGGAATTCTGAATCCTGTATTCTGAATTCCTCTTTGACAGTCGTTCCTTCCGATGAATAAAGAGACCGAACTTTATACCTTTAGTGAGGGGGGCACGCGGTGGACAGTTAGTAAACTGAACGGCCAACCCCTGGATAAGATACTCCTGAGCAAGATAGAAGCCCTTTGCACGGATATAACCCTTGCCACAGCCTCACCTAATGCGAATCCGTCCTCCTCGGGGGCAGTTGAGAATATGTCTTGGGCGCGGCTGGTAAAGCAGAATATGTATAGGGAAACATATCTCTTGCGTCCCGAAGGGATAAAAGAAGGGTTCTATCTTAAGAGGTATAAAACCAGGGGCTGGAAGGCTGGGGTTCTTTCCAAAGTATTTTCTACCCAGGCCCATAGGGAATGGCTGATGATGCTTGAGATGAAGCAAAAGGGATTACCGGTGCCACTTACTCTCGCTCTGGGGCAGAAGAAGGAGGGTGGAGAGGTGATAGAGTACCTGTTAACCCAAGAAATACCGGACTGCCACCCTGTCAGGAATTGCACCCATCTGGACAAAGAAGCCCTCCTTAAGGCCCTAGCTTCACTAACCGCCAGACTCCACAAGAGTAATATCTTCTGGAAGGACTTCCAACTTGGCAATATACTCGTAAGCACAAAGAACAGAAGGCCTGAACTCTATCTCGTGGACCTCCACTCGTCAAGGTATGTCACAAAACTCAGTAGTCAACAGAAGATCTGGATGTTAGCCAAACTTCTGGACTCTTTTGAACCCTTTAGCGGGGATGACCCTTTCACCTTTGATTCCAGAGACAAGGAAAGATTTTTAGAGCTTTATGCCAGGCAGATGCTAGACTTTCGTAGCGAATTCAATAAAGATGTTGTTAAAGTCAAGGTACTGGCCGATAAGATAAAACGCGCACACCTGAAGAGCCGTACTTATAGGTGCCTGAAAAATAGTACCTCCTTCACTGTAGAAGATTATGACGGTTGGAAGGTGTACAGAAGGAGAGACTTCTCTACGAAAGAAATCTTCAAACTCTTGAAGGCCTATGAGGACTCTGTACAGGGAATTGCCCAGGGCAAATCTCAAGCAGGTCCGCAACAGCAAGTTCGCAGTGGGCATGCCACGATGGATAAAGGAATAAAGACTACCAATAAGACCCACCTTGAGATACTAGAAAGTGAAAGCGGTAAGATTTGTGTAAAACACTACTGGTGCAAAGGGATTCTGGACTATCTAAAGGATATGGCAGGCCTTTCCAGGGCCAGGAGGGCCTGGATAACAGGAAATGGGCTGGTGGCGAGGGGAGTTCCAACAGCGCACCCTTTAGCCCTGGTTGAAGGCCCCGGAGAGGCCTTTCTACTGAGCCGCGCCCTTACAGACTTCCCCAGGCTAGACCACTATATTCTGGCGAATTATAGAGTAACGCCAGATAAAAGTACTGCACAAAAGAAGCGGAACTTCATCACCGCTATAGCTCAGGCAGTAAGACAGCTTCATGACAAAAGGATTTACCACGGAGACCTCAAGGCCTGCAACATCCTGGTGGAGGAGTTTCCTCAAGGTACATGGCAGTTCTACCTTATAGATTACGATAGGGTATTATTTGATAGTGAAATTTCTTTTAGACGCAAGGCCAAGAATCTCGCCCAGCTCCACACCTCCATCCCCTGGTGTATAAACCGCACTGACAGGATGCGATTTTACAGGGAATATTCCAGGGGAATGGAATTAGACAAAAAGGCCTTTCTTCATAAGGCACTCCAGTTCAGCACCGAAAGAATACCTGTGCTGATGGAGCCGATTGAGTGATATACATCCATTCTTATAACTGATGATGCGACGTTCAGGGAGGGGGGAATAAATGGTAGAAAAACTTGAAGCTTTTCTCGAAAGTCTTAAGGCTAAGCAGCATCCTACACATATTGAATCAGCTACGAAGCAAGCTATAATTCTTCCTCTTATAACTCTTCTCGGATGGGATACTACCAATATAGACGAAGTTAGTCCAGAATACTCAGTTGAGAACGGAAGAGTCGACTACTCGCTTAGGATTAAAAAGGAAAATAGGGTTTTTATTGAAGTTAAGAAGCTAGGCGATGAACTGGAGAAGTATCAGGAACAACTTCTTGAGTACTCATTCAGAGAGGGTGTTGAGATTGCAATATTAACAAATGGCATAACTTGGTGGTGGTATCTTCCGACCAAAAAGGGGGATTGGAAAGCGAGAAAGTTTTATACTATTGATATTGACCAACAAGATTCTCGTGATGTTGCTCAAAAATTTGTTGATTTGCTTTTGAAAGATAATGTATCGACAGGTAAAGCATATGACAATGCTGACTCCATTTACAAAGGAAAGTTGAAAAAGAAAGTTTTGGAAGAAACCTTACCCGAAGCGTGGAATAAATTAATAAGCGAACCAGATTTGTTGCTTCGTGACCTGTTATCTGAGACCACAGAAAAAATTTGTGGGTTTAAACCAGAAGACACTGAAGTTGCTCGGTTTCTAAAACGTTACGAAAATCAGTTTCGCGTATTACCACAAGAAGAAATCCCACCAAAAAAACTAAAAGAATCATCTCCGCCGAGGTCTTTTGTAACCCCTAGTGAAGGAACTGAAAAAATTTCTCAAAAGGATTTAGTTGCTCCTATAGTCAAGGTTTTACAAAAAAGGGGTGGACGCGCACGCAAAGAAGAAGTTGTAGGGGAAATCTATCAGATGTTTAAAGATAAATTCGAGGAGGATACTTGGTATAAAGAGACTGTGTCACACGGTATTCCCAGATGGCAGCATGATATAGCCTGGGCAAAAGAGAGTGCTAAGCATGCAGGGCTCATCAAATGGCCCGCTGATTCTGGGCGTGGTTTTTGGGAACTCACAGAAAAAGGAATGAAGAAAACCTTATAGAAGTGAACAATGAGATGCTGAACTTTTCATAAGATTGCTGTATTATTTTAAAAGAAAAGACCATAAAAATCGTTCATCTCTTCAGCAACTGGAAATGGACAGCTGTTTTATCTGTTTTGTCACCTCGCTATAGGTCAAGATTTTTTTTATAATGTGAAGGGTATTTGTGAAGCAAGGAGAAGTTCGTCTATCCAAATCCATTGAGGAGAAAACTATGAGTAAAAAAGAATTACTTGTAAGTGAGATTGAACAGGTGCCAGAACCTTTTCTTGATGAGATACTGGATTTTGTTCGCTTTTTGAAAACCAAGATAATGAAGGAAAGATTAGATACTGCTATAGCAAGCGAATCCGCTCTCAAAAAAGATTGGCTAAGACCAGAGGAAGACGAGGCTTGGCAAAGTTTGTGAAAGGTGACGTAGTTGTTCTTCCTTTTCCATTCTCTGACTTAACCCAGGCCAAAAGACGACCCGCCTTAGTTATTGCAGCTTTAGAGGGCGATGATTTGATTCTCTGCCAGATAACCAGTCAATATGTTAGGGACAATTATGCAATTTCCCTCAACGATAATGATTTTGACGAAGGCAGCTTAAAACAGCCAAGCAATTTAAGACCTAATCGCATATTTACAGCCGATAGTCGTATTGTTTTATACCGAGTTGGTAACCTTAAAAAGGAAAAAATAAATAAGGTTATTGAAAAGGTAGTTGAAGTCATCCGGAAGTAAGGACCATTATTCATAGCAAACGCAAACATGCGTTAACACAAAACATGAAAATCCTTCACCTATTCAGTAACTGGAAGTGGACTGGGCCTGCGGAACACGCACTGCAGTTAGCTCAAAGGCTAAGCCTTAGGGGGCACCAGGTGCTCTTTGCCTACGGCAGACCCCCGAAAGAGGACCTGGAGGGCATTAGACAGAAAGCCCAAGCCCTGGGGGTAAAGACCATTGAACTAGAACTAGAGAAGCATCTCCATTTGTTTGCCAACATGAAAGACCTTTGGGAACTCCGCAGTATCCTGAAGGATTTTAAGCCAGAACTTATTCACACCCATCTTGCCAATGACCATCTGCTGGGTGGGGTGGCCGCCAGGCTTTTCTATCCGTCTGCAAAGGTCTTACGCACCTCCTACGAGGGGGAGGGGCTGGAGCCTTCTCTAAGAAATAAAATGCTTCTCAGGTATTTCACCTCTGGACTCGTAACTGTTTCAGAAAAAGGTAGAGAAAGGTGTATAAATCTCTTTTCCCTACCTCCGGAAAGAATATGGAAGGTGGAGGTTGGGGTGGACACAAACCGTTTTAATCCGCAAAAATATTCACGTGACGCTAGTCCGCCTAAGGCGGATACAGCCTTGCGGCGCTCCCTCGGCATTGGGCCTTCAGAGGTCGTGGTGGGGATAGTTGCAAGGATACAAAGGCATAGGCGCTTCGATGTATTCCTGGAGGCATTCAGGCAGGCCTCTAGCCAGATGCCCAACCTAAGGGCAATGCTCATAGGGAGGGGAACGCACATGCATCCTGTGGCAGTAGAACCCACCAGGAGGATGGGGTTAAATGGGAGGGTTCTATTTCCAGGTTACAAGGAGGGCGAGGAGTATGTAGAAGCCCTCGCCTCTATGGATATAAAAGTATTTCTAGTCCCTGGGACAGACGGCTCCTGTCGTGCAGTGAGAGAGGCCATGGCTATGGGGATTCCAGTTATAGTGGCAAGACGCGGGATGCTCCCTGAAATGGTTAAGGAAGGGAAGGTGGGTTTTGTTATTGAAGATAACCCAGAAAATCTCTCTGAGGTCATACTAACGTTGGCTAGAAACGAAACTCTTAGAAGGAATATGGGCCAGGCGGCCAGGGAGTGGGCCCTGGAGCATTTCTCCCTGGATAGAGAGGTTGACAAGGTGGAGGCTATTTACAATACATTGGCAAGCTAGGATTTTTATGCACAAAGAGCTTTCTGTTATTATTGTCAATTGGAATACCAGGAACCTACTTCAAGATTGCCTGGAGTCCCTTTATAAAAATACCAAAGTCCCTTTTGACCTCTATGTTGTGGATAATGCCTCAACGGATGGCAGCCCCGATATGGTGAAGACCAGATTTCCCCAAGCCAGACTTATTTTAAATAAAGAGAATCTTGGTTTTGCACCTGCCAATAACAGAGTCCTTGATGATATTTATACCCCTTTTGTCCTAATTCTGAACCCAGATACAATACTAATAGAGGGGGCGGTGGAGGGAATGTTGGATTTCCTTAAGGCGAGCCCAGACGCAGCCGTAGTAGCACCTCAATACCTAAATGAAGACGGCACGAAGCAGAACTCCTTTGATAACTTCCCCTCTATAGCTACAGAACTCCTCAATAAGAGTCTGCTAAGGGCGTTGCTGCCAGCATGGTTTCCCAGTAAGAGATGCACCTACAAGGAACCGCTTGAAGTAGAGTCCGTTATAGGGGCGGCAATGATGCTCAGACAGGAGGCCTTCCGTCAGGTGGGTTTTTTTGATAGGGACTACTTCCTTTATCTGGACGAGAGTGACCTATGCTTCCGCCTCAAAAAGGCCGGCTGGAGGTGTTTTCATCTGCCATATCTTCAGATATATCATCTGGGTGGAGGTTCTAAAAAGAAGGCCAGGGCAGAGGCTACTATTGAATACTACCGGTCTCTATATAAGTTTTTCAGAAAAAATAGGGGCTGGTTCCCCTATATACTACTGCGGGTATTTAAACCTTTAAGAATCTTTTTAAGTCTTATACTTTCTGCCCTGGGCACCCTTTTAACCTTTGGCTTAAATGAAAAGTTTAAAGAAAAGTTGCTCATACGTGTAAAACTCCTTGAGTGGCACCTGATGGGATGCCCAGACTGGATGGGTATCAAAAAGAGTCCTGCACCGATAGTAGGGGCAGGTTTCAAACCCGCCCCTACACACATGGAAAAATTATGAAAATTGCAATTATTGGCTCCAACGGACAGTTAGGTTACGACCTCCGCCGCATCCTGTCCAGTCAACAAATCCCACCAATGGCAGGGTCTACACAAGTGGCAAGTTTGCCTTCGGCTGAACGCCGACAGATAATCCCCTTAACACATCAAGACATAGAAATTGCTAATACTGAGATGGTAAACAATATCCTTGGGGAAATCCGTCCCAATATAGTAATCAATACAGCCGCCTATCACAGGGTAGAGGACTGCGAGATAGAATATAATAAAGCTTTTACGGTGAATGCGATAGGTGCTAGAAACCTAGCTCAAACGTGCCAGAGATTCGGTGCAACCCTGGTGCACATTTCTACTGACTATGTCTTTGATGGAAAAAAGGGGGAGCCCTACGTGGAAGAGGATGTACCTAATCCCTTAAACACATATGGCGTTACCAAATTGGCTGGGGAATATTTCGTGAAAAACTATTGCGAAAAACATCTTATAGTAAGAACGGCAGGGCTATACGGTATCATGGGTTCCAGGGCCAAGGGAGGAAGCTTTATTGACACCATGCTAAATCTAGCTCAGGAAAGGTCTGAGCTAATGGTAGTGGACGACCAGATTGTCTCCCCCTCCTACACATTGGACGTCGCTAAAAGGATTGAAGAGCTTCTCGCCGTTCAAAAGTCTTGTAGTGAGCGAAGTGAATCTAACGGAGTCTTTCACGTGGCAAATTCTGGCCAATGCTCCTGGTATGATTTTGCAAGTAAGATATTTGAAGTGGCAGGACTAAAAGTTAACATCAAAAGGACATCCCAGGAGGAATTAAGGAGCAAAATTAAGAGACCGAGATACTCAGCCCTCGGCAGTAGTCGTATTCAACCCCTGGGCCTTGAGCCCCTGCGCCCCTGGCAAGAGGCACTGGCTGCTTATGTGGCAGAAAGAAAGACGGCACTGAAAACTATATAATAAGCCGCTACACGGCTCATGCCTTTCCTTCAACATCACAAGCCATTTTAGTCTCCAATAATCCCCCTTAGTCTCACTTGGGAAAAGGGGGATTTGTTAAGTTCCGCTGTCCCCACTTTCTATAAAACAATACCTAACTCATGTGTGAAGCTCAATAGGCTACTTGATTTGACCATATTTGAATATTGATATACCCTAATTTAAGTGTTAGCATACAGTCATCTAAGAAATTTTGACAGGAATCACTGAATACATGGGTAAATTTAAATCCACTACCATATTAGCCGTAAGACGCGATGGGGCCGTGGCAATCGGGGGAGACGGCCAGGTCTCTATGCAGAATACCATACTGAAGCAGGACGCCAGGAAGATTCGGAGTCTTTACCATAATAAGGTGATTGTGGGTTTCGCCGGGGCCACGGCTGACGCCTTTGCCCTGATGGAGCGCTTTGAGGGCAAGCTTGAGGAGTTTCAGGGTAACGTCCTAAAGAGCGCCTACGAACTGGCTAAGGAGTGGAGAACCGATAGGGTCCTTAGGAGACTGGAATCCTTGCTGGTTGTGGTGGATAAAAATAGTTCCCTTTTAATCTCTGGCAGCGGGGACATAATAGAACCCGAAGATGGTATAATAGGAATTGGGTCTGGCGGGCCTTTCGCTATAGCCGCAGCAAAGGCCCTGCTTCGTAATACAAATCTAGACGCCAGAAAAATCGTGGAACAGTCCCTAAAGATAGCCTCTGAGATATGTGTGTTTACTAATAGTAATTTCACCATTGAGGAGATAAAGTGAGTAATAACATGAGGGAACTCACTCCTAAGGAGATTGTCCAGGAGCTAGATAAATATATTGTAGGGCAAAAGGATGCCAAAAGGGCAGTAGCTATTGCCATAAGGAACCGATGGAGACGGCTCCAACTTTCACCCGGCCTCAGGGAGGAGGTCTTACCCAAGAACATCATTATGATGGGTCCCACGGGTGTGGGAAAGACGGAAATAGCCCGCCGCCTGGCTGCCCTGGTAAAGGCCCCATTTCTAAAAGTGGAAGCCTCTAAATATACGGAGGTGGGTTATGTAGGACGCGATGTGGAGTCTATGGTAAAAGACCTAGTGGAAATCTCCGTCAACATGGTGAAGCAAGAAAAGATACAAGAAATCCTCCCCCAGGCCGAAAAAAGGGCTGGAGAAAGACTGCTAGACCTCCTTATACCCCCACCCCCGAGGAGGAAGGCAGAGGCTGAGGAATCCTCCGCCACATGGGACCAATACAAGGAGACCAGAGAAAAGTTTAAAAAGAAACTAGAGGAAGGCAAATTGGAGGACCGCACCATAGAGCTTACCCTTCAGGAAAAGCCTTTCGTCTTCCAGGGGGTTGTGGCAGGTGTAGAGGAGATAGGCATAGACTTCCAGAATATGCTGGAGAAGATGATTCCCCCGCGTACACAAACAAGGAAGCTCACTGTGGCAGAGGCCAGGCGTGTCCTGATTCAGGAGGAGGCTGAAAAGACCATAGAGAGGGAGAGGGTAATAAGAGAGGCCCTGGACAGGGCAGAAAATATGGGCATAATTTTTGTCGATGAGATAGATAAGATTGCCAGCCGGGAAATCGCTGGACGAGGCCCAGATGTCTCTAGAGAAGGGGTGCAAAGAGACCTGTTACCGATAATTGAAGGCACTACTGTAGTCACCCGCTATGGCATGGTCAGGACAGACCGTATACTGTTTGTCGCCGCAGGGGCCTTCCATGTCTCCAAGCCTTCAGACCTTATCCCAGAACTCCAGGGGCGCTTCCCCATCAGAGTTGAACTGGAGAGTCTAAAGAAAGAAGATTTTATCAGGATACTTCGAGAGCCCAAAAACGCCCTTATTAAACAATACGTTGCCTTACTGGAGACGGAAGGGCTAAAGGTAAATTTCACTGATGACGCTATTGAGGAGATAGCCCAGATAGCTTCTCAGGTTAATCAGAGGAGTCAGAATATCGGTGCAAGGAGGCTTCATACCGTCATGGAGAAGCTCCTTGAAGACGCCTCCTTCGACGCTCCCGAACTAGACCACAGGGAGCTGACCGTTGACGCCAAATACGTCCGCGACAAGCTCCAGCCCATCCTCAAGGATGAAGACCTCAGCCGGTACATACTGTAGAGACCGCTAGGCGGCCCCTGAAAAATTTAGGATAAAGCTGTCATTGCGAGGGGCGCTAGCCCCGAAGTCGTGCCTTAGGTCCGCCAAAAAGATAGGCGGATTCGCTTATTTCGGATTCGCCAATTTTTGTGGCGAACAGATTCACCTCAGGCGAACAATCTCCTGGGTTGCATCGGAAAATATGGGATTGCTTCGCTTCGCTCGCAATGACTCGCTTATTCTACGCGAACTACTTATTTTAGAGTGGTTTTGATTACGAAGGTTTCTTTTTTTTAAAATTCTCCAATTCTTTCATCAGTGATTTAACCTTTTCTACCATTAACTTGCTACCAATTGCGTTAAAGATAGCCAGCGACTTCCTGAACATCTCCTCTGCGGCCTTCAGGTCTCCACGGGTCTTGTAAAGCACGCCAAGGTTGCCGTAATCAGTTGCCATGCCCTCCTTTAGCCCCAGTTCCTTCTCTATAGCCAGCGACTTCCTGAACATCTCCTCTGCGGCCTTCAGGTCTCCACGGGTAAGGTAAAGGTTGCCAAGGTTGCCGTATTGATTTGCCATGCCCTCCTTGCGCCCCAGTTCCTCATTGATAGCCAGCGACTTCCTGTACATCTCCTCTGCGGCCTTCAGGTCTCCACGGGTAAGGTAAAGGTTGCCAAGGTTGCCGT